>NZ_QTJP01000001.1:2792500-3092500 GCF_003391115.1 Sphingomonas crusticola | reverse complement strand
AGACGGTCGCGACACGCAACCTCGGACTTGCCGGGTCGCATCGAATGGAGGTTCAGCGAGGGCGCAAGGCGTTCAGCTGATCAGCGATTGCAGGCAGAGCCCCTAATTGACCACCGGCCTCAAGCGATAGCTCAGCGCTTCGGCGATATGGACCCGCCCCACATCCTGCGCGCCGGCGAGATCGGCGATGGTGCGCGCGACGCGGAGCACACGGGTGTAGCCGCGTGCCGAGAGGCCCATCGCGGCGGCGGCCTGCGCCAGCAAGGCGCGGCCGGGCTCGTCCGGGGTGGCGGTCGCCTCCAGCAAGTCGCCGTCGACCTCGGCATTGGTGCGCAGGCCGTGCGCCGCGTAGCGCGCCGTCTGGACCGCGCGCGCCGCCTCCACGCGCGCCCGCACTTCGGCCGAGCCTTCCGCCGGCGGCGGCAAGACGAGATCGGCGGCGCTCACCGCCGCGACCTCGACATGGAGATCGATGCGGTCGAGCAACGGCCCGGAAACGCGCGCCTGATAATCCTGCGCGCAGCGCGGTGCGCGGCTGCAGGCGCGCGCCGCGTCGCCGAGGTGGCCGCAGCGACATGGGTTCATCGCCGCCACCAATTGCACCCGTGCCGGAAAGGTGACGTGGGCGTTGGCGCGGGCGACCTGGACCTTGCCGGTCTCCAGCGGCTGGCGCAGCGAATCCAGTACAGGCCGCTGGAATTCGGGCAATTCGTCGAGGAACAGCACGCCGAGATGCGCCAGACTGACCTCGCCCGGCTTGATCCTGAGGCCGCCGCCGACCAGCGCCGCCATCGACGCCGAATGATGCGGGCTGCGGAACGGGCGCGTGCGCGACAGCCGCCCGCCTTCGAGCTGACCGGCGACACTGGCCACCATCGAGACTTCCAGTGCTTCCGCCGGCGTCAGGTCCGGTAATATGCCCGGCAGGCATGCCGCCATCAGGGATTTGCCCGCACCCGGCGGCCCCACCATGACCAGATTGTGCCCGCCCGCCGCCGCAATCTCCAGTGCACGCTTTGCGGTCTCCTGGCCCTTAACCTGCGCCAGATCCGGCCCGAAACCGGGTGCCTCCGCCTCGCCCGGCACCGGTTGGGGCAAGGGGCGCACGCCGCGAAAATGGTCGAGCAGCGCCATCAGATCCGGTGCGGCAACAACCTCGACCGATCCGGCCCACGCCGCCTCCGGGCCTTGCGCCGCCGGGCAGACCAGACCCAGTTCGCGCTCAGACGCATGCAAAGCGGCCAGCAAGACGCCCGGAGTGGGTGCAATCCTCCCATCCAGCCCCAGCTCGCCGACCACGACATGCGCGGCCAAGGTTTCGGCATCGACCACGCCCATCGCGCCCAACAGGCCGAGCGCGATCGGCAAATCGTAATGCGATCCTTCCTTGGGCAGATCCGCCGGCGACAAATTCACCACGATCCGTTTGGGCGGGAGCGAGAGGCCGATCGCGCTGAGGGCGCCGCGTACGCGCTCCCGGCTTTCCGCCACCGCTTTGTCGGCCAGCCCGACCACGACGAAGGCGGGCAAACCGGGCGTGACCTGCACCTGCACCTCGACCGCACGTGCCTCAAGCCCGAGAAAGGCAACTGTCGAAACCAGTGCGACCAAGGCTACACCCCCCGTTTGTTCCACTTTCATAGCGGCTTTTGCAAAGTTGGGAATGGGCTTCGGAGCCGCCGTATTACTGGCTCCCCCTGGCGCGAAATGCGCAGAACGCGGTACTGCTTTCCGGCCGCGGTCTTGCACAAGTAACACACCATGCGCATGTGCAGAGGATGGAAAAGCCCCGCTCACGCTGGCGCGTCGCCTTGATGGCACTAGGCTGGCTGCTGATCGCGGTCTCGCCCCTGGTAGGGGTGATTCCCGGGCCGGGCGGAATCTTCGTGTTCGCGGCGGGCGCGGTCCTTCTGATCCGCAATTCGGGCTGGGCGAAGAGGCGCTATGTCATGCTCAAGCGGCGTTGGCCGAAGATCGGTCGCGCCTGCGACAAGGCAATGCGCCGGAGGAAGTGGACCACTGAGACGAATTGACTTTGCGGCCATCCTCGCATAGTGGCGCAGGCCTTGACGGCCGCCGCTTGTCCGGCGGCCTTTTGCATTGCAGTTCCAGGGATACAGACGATGAAGCGGACCTTTCAGCCGAGCAACCTCGTTCGCAAGCGTCGCCACGGTTTCCGTGCGCGCACCGCGACGGTCGGCGGCCGCAAGGTGCTCGCCGCTCGCCGTGCGCGCGGCCGCATCAAGCTTTCCGCCTGAGCGACACCGCTCCGGTGCTGCGCCGTCTCGTGCGGCGCTCCGAATTCCTCGCCGCCAATGCCGGCAAGCGCGTGCCGATGCCCGGCTTCGTGCTGCTCGTGCGCTCGCGGGCGGATGACGATCCAGCCATGGGCATCGGTTTCACGGTCACCAAGAAGATCGGTGGCGCGGTCATCCGCAATCGCATGAAGCGCCGCTTTCGGGCGCTCGCCCGCGAAATCCTGCCGGAAGCCGGGACCGCCGGTGCCGATCATGTCATGATCGGCCGTGCCGGCGGGCTCGAGCGGGATTATGCTCTGCTCGGCGGCGAGTTGCGCAAGGCTTTGGCCAAGGCGCAACGATGATCGCCCGGCCGCTCATCTGGGTCGCGCGCGCCTGGCAGATCGGCCCTTCCCGGCTGATCCCGCCGACCTGCCGTTTCACGCCGTCCTGCTCGGCCTATGCGATCGAGGCATGGTCGCGCTATGGGGCGCTCGCCGGTTCGTGGCTGGCGATCAAACGTCTGTTGCGATGCCACCCCTGGGGCGGGTGCGGCGTCGATCCGGTTCCTTAGACCTCAAGGTTAGAAGCAGTCGTGCCAAACCAGCGCAATCTTATCCTCGCCATCGCCTTGTCGCTGCTGGCGTTCGTGGCGTGGACCTGGCTGTCGAGCCGCTATCTGCCGGCGGCCGCGCCGCAATCGACCAAGATCGTCGAGGGCAAGCAGGTGCCGCTGCCGACGCCGGAGTCGCGGACCAACCAGCCTGACAAAATCCGCGACCGCGCCATCGTGCTGCGCGAAAATCCGCGCGTGACGATCGCGACGCCGCGGCTGGCGGGCTCGATCAACCTCAAGGGCGCGCGGATCGACGATCTCGTCCTGCTCGGCCACCGCGAGACCATCGCCAAGAATTCGCCCCCGGTGCGCCTGCTGTCGCCGGGCGGCGCGCCCGATGCCTATTTCGCCCAGTTCGGCTGGAGCGGCCAGGGCGTCGCCCTGCCCGGCCCGGACACGGTGTGGACGGCCGACAGCGCACAACTCACCCCGGCCAAGCCGGTGACGCTCAGCTGGAATAACGGCCAGGGCCAGCTCTTCCGCATCGCGATCGCGATCGACCAGAATTACATGTTCAGTGTCCGTCAGAGCGTAACCAATAGCGGCCCGGGGGCGCTGGCGCTCAAGCCCTACGGTCTCGTCAGCCGGGTCGGCGAATCCAAGGATCCGTCGAGCTGGACGATGCACACCGGCCCGATCGGCGCGTTCAACGGGTCGACCGATTATTCCGTCAGCTTCAAGGATCTGAACAAGGCCGGGCCCGCGGGCACGCGCTTTCAGACGACGGGCGGATGGATCGGCTTCGGCGACAAATATTGGCAGACGGCGCTTGTGCCTGCGCAGAATCTGGGCGTCGATGCCGGCTTCCGCGCCGGCGAGGGCGGGGTCTACCAGGCCGATGTCGCCGCGCCGGCCGTCACCGTCCAGCCGGGCGCAACCGCCACCGCCGAGCAGCGCTTCTTCGCGGGCGCCAAGGAAGTGGCGGTGCTCGATGCCTATGAGGCAAGCGGCATCGCCCGCTTCGACCGCGCGATCGACTGGGGCTGGTTCGTGTGGTTCGAGAAGCCGATCTTCTACCTGCTCGACTGGCTGTTCCGCCATATCGGCAATTTCGGCGTCGCCATCATCTGCCTGACCGTGATCGTGCGCGCTTTGCTGTTCCCGGTGGCGCAGCGCCAGTTCGCGTCGATGGCGTCGATGCGGAAGGTGCAGCCCAAGATGAAGGTGCTGCAGGAGCGCTACAAGGACGACAAGCCCAAGCTGCAGCAGGAGATGATGCAGCTCTACAAGACCGAGAAGATCAACCCGCTCGGCGGCTGTCTGCCAATCTTCATCCAGATGCCGATCTTCATCGCGCTCTACAAAGTGCTGATGCTGTCGATCGAGATGCGCCACCAGCCGTTCACATTGTGGATTCAGGATCTGTCCGCGCCCGATCCGCTGACCCCGATCAACCTGTTCGGCCTGCTGCCGTTCACGCCGCCGCCGATGCTGCATTTGGGCGTGCTCGCGATCGCGCTCGGTGTGACGATGTGGGCGACCATGCGGCTCTCCCCGCAGCAGATGGACCCGGCGCAGCAGCAGGTGATGAAGTTCATGCCGTGGCTGATGATGCTGTTCTTCGCGCCGCTCGCGGCCGGGCTGCAGCTTTATTATGTCGCCAACAATCTGCTCAGCCTGGCGCAGCAGCATTGGCTGTATTCGCGCACGCCGGGGATGAAGGACGACCCGACACCGTGAGCGAGTTCGACGAAGACCGGACGGAACTGACCGAGACCGCGCGCAAATTGTTCGCGGGGCCGGTCACCTTCCTGAAGTCGGCGCCGGGGCTGGAATTCCTGCCCGAGGCGGACGTGCCGGAGGTGGCATTTGCCGGCCGCTCCAATGTCGGCAAATCCTCGCTGCTCAACGCACTGACCAACCGCAACAGCCTGGCGCGTACGTCCAACACGCCGGGTCGTACGCAGGAGCTGAACTTCTTCAATGTCGGCGAGCCGCTGCGGATGCGATTGGTCGACATGCCGGGTTACGGCTTCGCCGAGGCGCCCAAGGATGTGGTGCGCAAATGGCGCTTCCTGGTGAACGACTTCCTGCGCGGCCGCGCCACGTTGAAGCGCGCGCTGGTCCTGATCGACAGCCGCCACGGCGTGAAGGATGTCGACCGCGAGGTGATGGAGATGCTGGACAAGGCCGCCGTCTCCTACCGGCTGGTCCTGACCAAGGCCGACAAGATCAAGGCATCCGAGCTGGCGGCCGTCCAGGCGTCCACCGCCGCCGAGGCGCGCAAGCATGGCGCCGCCCATCCGGACATCATCTCCACCTCGAGCGAAAAGGGCGGCGGCATCGCCGAACTGCGTGCGGCGGTGCTGGAAGCGATTCTGAACTGAATGTCATGCCGGGCTTGTCCCGGCATCCACCGTCCGCCGTCCCCACGGGCGTCGATTGCGCGGCCCGGTGGACCCCGGAACCGGTCCGGGTGACGGTGTGCGGTTGCGGCTGCCCCAAGCCCGCATTATCGCGCGGCCATGCTCAAGCTCATCATCGGCAACAAAGCCTATTCTTCCTGGTCGCTGCGCGGCTGGCTCGCGGTCAAGCAATCCGGGCTGCCGTTCACGGAGGAGGTCGTCTCGCTCTATGACGAGGCCTGGCCCGCACGCCGCCAGCAGCCCGATCTCGCGCCGTCGGCGGGCAAGGTGCCGTTGCTGTGGGACGGCGATGTCGCGGTGTGGGAAAGCCTCGCCATCATCGACACGCTCGCCGACAAGGTGGGGGCTGAGCGCTTCTGGCCCGCCGATCCGGCCGCGCGCGCCTTCGCCCGCTCGATCGCGAGCGAGATGCATGCCGGCTTCGTCGATCTCCGCAGCGAATGCCCGACCAACTTCCGCAAGATTTTCCCGACCAAGGCGATCGGCGCCGGCGCGCAAGCCAATGTCGATCGGATCGTCCAGTTGTGGGACCGGGCGCTGACCCGCTTCGGCGGCCACACCGGTAACGATGGGGGCGATTTCCTGTTCGGGGAGTTCGGCGCGGCCGACATCATGTATGCGCCGGTGACGACGCGCTTCACCACATACAGCCTGGCCGTGCCGGAGTTCGCGCGCGATTATTGCCGGCGCGTACTGGCGCACCCGTTCATGCAGGAATGGGTGGATGGCGCGCATGCGGAGACGTGGGTGATCGAAAAGTTCGAGGCCGACCGGTAGCAACGGCTCGGCGACGGGCCGTCCGCATCCGGGGCCGTGCGCCAGGCCCAAAAGCGGCTATGGGCTGGACCGCGATGCGCCGACACAGCATGTTGCCGATCGAGCGACCTGGTGCGGGGGATTGCGAGCAGACAGGCGCGTGCGTCTCGCAGCGCGGCCAGATTGGTGTTTCAGGGTGAGGGTGATGCGTGAAGCGCAGTCGAAAATAGGGCGGGCGGCCTTCGCCATCGGCGATGACAAGCTCCGCGACGAGGAAGGCAGGATCGCGGCGCTGGCACGCTATCAGATTGCCGGAACGCCGCGCGAGGAGAGCTTCGACAAGATCACCGCACTCGTGCGCGACATCCTCCAGGTCCCGATCTGCGCGGTCACGTTGCTGGACCGGGATCGGCAGTGGCTCAAATCGATCCAGGGGCTGGATGGGACCGAGACGGCCCGGGACGTCGCATTTTGCAACCATACGATCATGAAGCGCGAGGCGATGATCGTGCCGGACGCGACGCTGGATGCGCGCTTCGCGTCCAACCCGTTCGTGACCGGCGATCCGCGAGTACGCAGCTATGCGGGGGTGCCGCTCTGCTCGCCCGACGGTTATAATATCGGCTCGCTGTGCGCGGTCGACACGATGCCGCGCGACTTCACCGCGGCCCAGATCGGCATACTCGACAAATTCGCCGCTCTGGTCGTCAACGAGATGGAGCTGCGGACCATCGCCCAGCGGGACTTCCTGACCGGCGCCGGCAGCCGCCGCGCCTTCATGGAAGCGGCGCAGAAGCTAATCGATCGCTACGACCGCAACCAGCGTGTGAGCGCGTTGGTGATGTTCGACCTCGACCATTTCAAGAAGATCAACGATCGGTTCGGCCATCAGTATGGCGACAAGGTATTGAAGGCGGTTGCCGATGCCTGCGATGACGTGCTGCGGTCGAGCGATATGCTCGGGCGGCTCGGCGGAGAGGAATTCGGCATACTCCTGCCGGAGATGGACGCGGACGCGGCGTTCGCCGTTGCCGAGCGGCTGCGGACGCAGGTTTCCGCCGTGCGGTTCGGCTGGGCGGACGACATGCGGGTCACGGCCAGCTTCGGCGTCGCAGCGCTGGGCGCGACCCAATCGGTCGAAGACTGGATCGCCGTGGCCGATGGCGCCTTATATCGCGCCAAGCGCGAGGGCCGCGACAAGAGCGTGTGCAGCGACCATCTTCCGGCCTTGGCCTAGCCGGCAAGGTGCGCCGCGGCCGCGGCGGCCGGGCGTGCCGCGCTGAAATCTGGCGGGGGCGCCCTTGTAATCGACGATCCACGCGGCCATTTCGGATATTCCATCTCAGCCTAAGGCGATGATGGTGGAGGTATGTGCGGCGAGCGCCGCCGTCCCCCATGTTTTTGCCGAAACCAGCTAAGGCGGCCTTCTCATCGGGAAGCGTCACCGTCCGCGGGCAGCTCGGTCAGAGCTGAAAGCAGGTAGCGTGGCGTTGGTATCGATCGAGAAACAGCCGGTGGCAGGCGCCGAACTGCCCCCACAAGATGACGGAGCTCGCGCTGGCGGGCCAGCAGAACGAGCTGCCCAAGCGCCGGCTTCGGAAGCGGAGCTGCTCGGCCGGCTACTGGCGGTCCGCTTCAAAAATCATGGCGCGGACCTCAAGCGTAGTCTGGTGCAGCTGGTAACGACCGCGACGCCGTTCATCGCCTTGCTGGTGGTGATGGGCGTGGCGTCGCGCGGCGCCTATTGGCTGACCTTGTTGCTGGCGATCCCGACCGGCGGGCTGCTCGTCCGATTGTTCATCATCCAGCATGATTGCGGGCATGGCTCATTCTTCAAGTCGCGCGCCGCCAATGACTTTCTCGGCCGCGTCCTGGGGGTGCTGACGATGACGCCCTATAGCAGCTGGAAACAGGGTCACGCCGTGCATCATGCGACCACCGGCAATCTCGACCGGCGCGGCCGCGGCGACATCGACATGCTAACCGTGGACGAATATCGGGCGCTGACGCCGCTGCGAAAGCTCGCCTACCGTCTCTACCGCAATCCCTTTGTCATGGTGCTGCTCGGCGCGCCGATCACCTTCATCCTGCTGCAGCGATTGCCGACCGGACCGGCCTTCCGCAACCGCGAGGCGCGCCACAGCATCCTGCTGCTCAACGTCGCGCTGGCGGCGGTGTTCGGGCTGCCGATGATCCTGTTCGGCGTCCTGCCGGTGCTGATGACCTATTTGCCCGTGACGATCATCTCGTCGTGGATCGGCAATTGGCTGTTCTACGTCCAGCACCAGTTCGAGGATGCCTATTGGGAGCGCGACGGCGAGTGGAATTTCCACGCCGCCGCCGTGCGCGGCAGCTCCTATTTCGTTCTGCCGCCGATTTTGCGCTGGTTCAGTGGCAATATCGGGATGCATCACATCCATCATCTGTGCAGTCGCATCCCCAATTACCGGCTGCGCGCCTGCTTCAAATCCGCGCCCGAACTGGCGCGGATCGCCAAGCCGATCACGCTGCTGGAAAGCCTGCGCTGCTGGCGGCTGGCCCTGTGGGACGAGCAAAGCCGGCTGCTGGTGCGGTTCCGCGATCTGAAGCCGCAGGCGGCGTAGCCACCGGCGCTCAAGCCCGGGCGGCCGACCAAGCCCGCCCACACCGCTTTAGTTTCGCCGCCCATCGCCCAGCGCTATGACATGCGTCCGTCTGCCGTCACAATCGCCTGCCAGAGATACTCCATGCATTTCGATCTGATCCAATCGGTCAGCCTTGCCGGCTCGGCGCTCGTGCCCAACGACGATCGCGCGGGTGCAGCCGATACGCTCGCCTGGGTGATTGACGGCGCGACCGATCTGGGACCGCCCGGCCTGATGGGCGCGCGAGGCGGCGCGGCATGGCTCGCCAGTGCGGCACAAGCCTATTTACAGGCTGCGACCGACGCGCCGATCGAAAGGCTCTGCACGGATCTGGCCGCGAACCTCGAAGCGGCTTACGCGGCGACCCGCACGCGCGACCCGATCGGGCGCTGGGAATTGCCGATGGCATCGATGCTGGCGGTCCGCCTGGGCGACTCCCTGCTGGAAAGCGCCTGGCTCGGCGATTGCGCCGGCCTGATACGCAGCGGTGATCGCGTCACGCGCCTCGGCCCACCGCGCCAGGGAAAGGATGACGAAGCGGCGATGGCCAGCAGCCTGGCGCAGCACGGGCTGGGCAATTTCAAGCGCTGCGCACCGATCGTGGAGGAATTGCGGCGATCGCGCAGCGGGCCGGGCAAGCGCATCCTGGGGGTCGAGGCGGAGACGATGGCGAGCGTGGAGAGCGCCCGGATCGCCTGCATGGCCGGAGATGAATTGCTGTTGATGAGCGACGGTTTCTCCGCACTGGTCGACGCTTACGGGTTGATCAGCGAGGCCGAACTGATGGCTGCCCTGGCCGAGCAGGGCCTGGCGGCGCTGGCGGTGCGCCTGCGGGAGGTTGAGGCCGCGGATGCGGCCTGCGCGCGCTTTCCGCGGTTCAAAGGATCGGACGACGCGACGGCATTGTGGCTGCGCATCGGCGGCTAAGCTCGCCTCCTGCGCGATCTGCCAGGGCATCAGCGCCCGAGCCAGCGCCGGTGGCCCCGTCCGGCAATTCTGACCGCGCCGGCATCGCTGCCGAGCTTCAGATTTTCCGCGAGGATGATCCGGTTGCGACCGCGCGCCTTTGCTTCGTAAAGCGCGCGATCGGCCTGGACGAACAATTGCTGGAAGGTCTGGCGCCCGTCGCGCGTCGCCACGCCCGCGGATATGGTGATCGATACCGGGACGCCATCGGTCAGAATGGGGGTCCGGGCGATGGTCTCGCGAAAAAGCTCCAATTGCCGCAGCAATAAGGCGCGATCGTCGCGATAGGCGAGCAGCGCAAACTCTTCGCCGCCGAGCCTCCCGACACGGCCAAACTCCCCCAGCGAGCGCGCCATCATCGTCGCGGTGGCGCGCAGAACCTGATCGCCTATCCAGTGACCATGCCGGTCGTTGACATGTTTGAACTCGTCCACGTCGACGATGATCAGCGCCAGGAAGGTGCTGTCGTCGACCTCTTCGAGGAAGGCGCGCCGGTTCAGCAGGCCGGTAAGCTCGTCGGTCGTTCCTGCCCGATAGAGTGCGAGCTGCGCCTTGCCGATCTTGAGGGAGACGGGCACGGCAATGAGGAGCACTACGAGGATCGTGACAGTCCATGATCGCACCGCGACCAGCCAACTTTCAAAAAAGCTTAGCTGGTTCGCGACATCGACAGCTAAAGCAATTGCAACGCACAACAAGGTGGTCCGCAGAACATAAAGCCTGAGGTCGCGATCACTTCTGAGCTGGATATGCGGGAAGAGAGCCATGGTTTCAGATAGTGACTATTCGCACCACTGTAAGGCTCAACGCTCGAATTAAGATTTATACAGCCAAATTGGTGAGAACTGCTTATGCCGCGCGCCTTTTAACTGGCGATTGTCGCCATTTTGGACAAGTATGGCATGAAGCGCCCTACGATGGGTGCCCCTATTTCACCCGCCGGCTCGGATAAAGCGTGCCGTCCTTGCGGGTATATCCGCCGGCGGTGAACAGCATGTCGATATCGGGATATTCGCCGCCGGCATCCGCACCGCCGCTCATGCACAGGAAGGTGCAGTCGGCCTCGCCGCGGTTGACGACGTGATGGCCGTTGCGATCGCCCTTCGGGAAGGCGACGCAATCGCCGGGCGCGAGGGGCTGCTCGCCGGCGTCATCGATCAGCAATGCCGCGCCCGACAGCATCACCAGGAATTCGTCTTCGCCTTCGTGCCAGTGACGCTGGGAGGACCAGGCGCCGGGCTCGAGCCGGACGAAGCTGACGCCGAATTCGGTGAGGCCGGTGGCCGGCGCGAGGCGGCGAACCCAGCGGCCGGCTACCGCCTGGTCGAAGGGCGGCGGATAGCCGGTGCGGTTGGATTCGGGAATCTGGGCAAGATCGATCTTGGGCATGGCGGCTCCGGATTAGAGCGCCACCATGCCGTGCTTTGCGCCGTTTTGGGAGCCCCCTGCGCTCAGCTTTCGGCCTCGCGCAAGGCGGCGGTGTCCTCGCGCGGATCGGCCGTGTCATACGCGCCGTAGACGCCGATATATTCGGGCCGCGCCGCCAGCTCGCGAATGGCGTCGCTGTCATATTCCTCGGTCCAGTCCTGTCCCGCGGCGCGCAGCAACAGCCCATCCTGCTGCTCCGGCGGCAGTTCGAGAAAGGCGCCGACGAGCTCGTAGAGGGTGCCGCGCGCGACCAGCTCTTCGAAGATTTCGGCGCTGGTCGCGGCGGGCGTGACGCGCATCAGGCTGGCTTCGCTGTCCCACTGGATGTCGGGCATGACGGGCTCCTTATTTCCTGGCCGCGTGTTCGGGCTTGCCCTTGCGCTTGGTGTGGGCAAATTCCTCGAGCTGCTTCTCGCTCATGGATTTCTCCATGCTTTTGGCGGCGCCCTTGAGCTTGCTCTCCGGCGTATCGCCGCGCTTGGCCGACAAGGCCGCGCCGGCGGCCTTTTGCTGGGCTGCTGACTTGGCTGGCATTTCCAAACCTCCGTGCTGGTCGATGGCTGTCGAACGCACGAGCTTGGCAAAGGCTCAAGCTGCACTTGTCGGCGGCCAAGCATCCCTCGGCTGCGGTGCGCGTTACGGCCCACCATATGTCCGCCGTGCCGCACCGGCAGCAGGAGAAGAATCGAATGCCGCGTCTTACCGATCCGATCGAACTGGGCTCGATCCACGCCGCCAGCCGCATGTTGATGGCCCCGCTGACCCGCGGCCGCGCCACGCGCGAAGCGGTGCCGACGCCGATCATGGCCGATTATTACCGGCAGCGCGCCTCGGCCGGGCTGATCATCAGTGAGGCGACCGGCATTTCGCGGATCGGGCTTGGCTGGCCCTATGCGCCCGGCATCTGGAACGACGCGCAGGTCGAAGGCTGGAAACGCGTCACCGCGGCCGTCCATGAGGAGGGCGGCAAGATCGTGTCGCAGCTGTGGCATATGGGACGGATCGGCCACCCGGAAGTGAACGAGGCGCAGCCGGTCTCCTCCTCCCCCACGACCGCGCCGGGGCACGCGCATACCTATACCGGCAACCAGCCTTATCAGCCGGCGCGCGCGCTGGAGGTGGGCGAGATTCCGGCGTTGCTCGACGATTATGCCCGCGCGGCGGAAAATGCGCTGAAGGCCGGGTTCGACGGCATCCAGCTGCATGCCGCCAACGGCTATCTGATCGACCAATTCCTGCGCGACAATGCCAATTTCCGCACCGACGACTATGGCGGCCCGATCGAGAATCGGATCCGCCTGCTCGGCGAGGTTGTCGACCGGCTGGTGGCGACGATCGGCGCGGACAAGGTTGGCGTACGGCTGTCGCCCAATGGCGAGGTGCAGGGCGTCAACGACAGCGATCCGCATGCCTTGTTCGGCGCGGCGGCCAAATTGCTGGACGAGAAGGGCGCGGCGTGGCTCGAGCTGCGCGAGCCGCGGCCGGGCGGGACGCGCGGAGCTCCCGACGTGGCGCCGGTCCATCCGGTGATCCGCAAGGCCTTTTCGCGTCCGCTGATCCTCAATGCCGATTATACCTATGAGAATGGCCAGGCGGCGCTGGATCATGGCGAGGCGGACGCAATCGCGTTCGGACGGCTGTTCCTTGCCAATCCCGACCTGCCACGCCGCCTGCTCGACCGGCTGCCGCTCAACCCGCCCCGCCCGGAGCTGTTCTACACCCAGGGCGAAGAAGGTTATGTCGACTATCCGCGCTGGGAAGAGGTGAGGCAGCCGGCTTAGGAGAGCGCGGGACGCGCGACTTATTCCCGATCCGGCTCCCACCCCGCGGGTGCCAGCGTGAAGCCGGCAAAATCGAAGCCGGGGACGACGACGCAGGATACGAGCGCCCACCCCGCCCCGGCACGTGCCGCCTGCCAGACGTTCGCGGGGACGAGCGCCTGCGGATTGGTCGCGTCGAGCGTGATCGCGTCACCGCCGATCTGGAGCTCCAGCGGGGCGCCGGAATGCCACAGCCATAATTCGTCGGCATCGACCTTGTGCCAATGCGAGCTTTGCCCCCGTTCCAGCAGGAACAGGATGGCGGTGCCGCCCGCGCGTTCACCGGGGGCGGCGGCCGCGCGCCAGGTCTCGCGATACCAGCCGCCTTCGGGATGGGGCGCGAGGCCGTGGCGTTCGATCAGCGCGGCGGCATCACTCACCCGTGGCGCTTCGCCGCCCAGGCCTTGACGGCGTCCAGCGTGCCTGTGACGTGGCCGGCCGGGTCCATCGCCGAATAAGCGAAGATCACGCGGCCGTTGGGCGCGATCACGTAGGAGGTGCGATCCGACATTGCCGGATTCTTGGGCATGGTCACGTTATAGGCGCTGATCGTGGCGGGGGTCGCCGATCCGACCGCGAATTTGTTGCGGCATTCCGAGACCGAAAATTGGTTGAGCTTGTCGATGTTGTCGGCGGACATGCCGATCACGGTCGCGCCCAATTTCTTGAAGTCGTCGGTCGCCTCGGCGAAATCATGCGCCTCGATCGTGCAGCCCTTTGTGAAAGCGGCGGGATAGAAATAGAGCACGACCGGCCCCTTTTTGAGCGCGGCCTTGAGCGAGAAGGGCATCGGCTTGCCGGCGAGGCTGACCTGGGTCGCGAAGTCGGGCGCCTTGGCGCCCACCGGCAGCGCGGCGGTCGCGATCGCGGGCAGCGCCGACAGCGCAAGGGCGAAGCAGAGAGACGAACGCAGCATCGGCGGGATCCTCGGGCAAGGGAAGAAGGCGCTCAGCCTATCCCAAGCGGCGCCCGACTCCAACCGTTACGCGGGCCGCAGATCCCCGACCAAAGTCGGTATCAGCTCGGATACCGTCGGGTGGATCGGCACCGCCCATTGCAATGTCGCGAGCGGCTGATCCGCGTTCATCATGTCCAGAATGCCGTGGATCGCCTCATCCCCACCCGTGCCGAGGATGGCCGCGCCGAGGATGCGTTTCGTCTCCGCATCCGCGACCAGCTTGATGAAGCCGAGCGTCTCCGCCTTCTCGACCGCACGGCCGACCTTGGTCATCGGCCGGGTCGAGACGAGCAGCGGCCGGCCGCTGGCGCGCGCCTGGGTCTCGCTCATGCCGACCCGGCCGAGCGGCGGGTCCGTATAGAGCGCATAGCCGAGGATGCGCTGCGAGAGCTTGCGCGCGGCACCGTCGAGCAGATTCGCGGCCACGATCTCATAATCGTTCCAGGCGGTATGGGTGAAGCCGCCGCGGCCGTTGCAATCGCCCAGCGCCCACACGCCGGCGACGTTGGTCGCGAGCATGTCGTCGACGACGATATTGCCCTTGGCATCGGTTGCGATACCGGCCTTGTCGAGGCCGAGATCATCCGTGTTGGGCCGTCGGCCGACGGCAAGCAGGACATGGCTGCCGATCACCTCGGGCGCGCCCTCGGTACAATCCACGCCGACCGCGACGCCCTGTTCGTGCCGACTGAGGCTGATGCAGCAGGCGTCGGTGCGCACGGCGATGCCTTCGCCTTCCAGGATCGCGCGGATCGCGTCGGAAATGTCCGGATCTTCGCGGCCGATCAGCCGCGGCCCCATTTCGACGATAGTCACGCGCGCGCCGAAACGGCGATACATCTGCGCGAATTCCAGCCCGATATAGGAGCCGCCGACAATCACGAGATGCTCGGGCACATGATCCAGCGCGATGATGCTGCTGTTGGTCAGGAACGGGACGTCGTTCACGCCGGGCATATCCGGCACCGATGCCCGCCCGCCGACATTGAGGAAGATCCGGGGCGCCTCCAGCAGATCGTCGCCGACGCGCATGACATGGGGCTCTTCGAAACGCGCGTGACCGCGCAGGAAGGTGAGCCCCTCCATCCCCGCCAGCCATTCCTCATTGGAGCGGCGGGAATCCTGGATGATCGTGGCGGCGCGCGCCGCCACCGTCGGCATGTCGATGCCGATCGCGCCGGTGGTCACGCCATAATCCGCACCGCGCCGGGCGAGATGCGCGGCATAGGCGCTGGCGATCAAGGTCTTGGTCGGCTTGCAGCCGGTGTTGACGCAGGTGCCGCCGACGAGATGGCGCTCGACCAGCGCCACCGTCATGCCAGCGCCGGTCAGTCGTCCCGCCAGCGCCGGTCCTGCCTGGCCGGCGCCGACAATGATCGCGTCGAAGCTGCGCGTCACGCCGCCGCCAGGACAATCAGAATGGCGCCAATGATAGCAACCCCATCCTCAATCAGTGCCGCCGGCCGATCCTGCCCGAAGGTGGCCGCGAGGCGCGCGCGAGCCGCCGCGCCCGCCAATGTGCCGATGACCGCGCCGATCGCCCCGGCGACGATGCCGCCGATCAGCATGTGCTGCGATGCGCCGAGCGCGCCGCCAGCAAGGCCACCCATGACGATCCGGGTGCCGAACTGAACCGGCACCTTGCGGCTGGGCGTGGTCGGCAGCTGATCGGTGATCAGCTCGCCCAATGCGAGCAGCCCCAGAATCCACGGCGTCCACATATAGCCGAGAAAGGCGAGCGGCGTGCCAGTCAAATCAAGGCCACCGAATCGCGCGGCGAAAGCAACCGCAGCAGGCGCCATCAAGGCCCGCAGCCCAGCGACAACACCGATCAAGAGAGCCAGCAGCAATATCATGTTCGTTCCCCCACAAACCGTGGCGCAAGGTCGCGCATTCCGGCGCAAAGGTCCACCGCTGTAGTCTTTGCGGATCGGCGCCTGTCACTTAAGAGAGCGGCGATGAGCGACCTCGTCGATTTCAAGCTGGCCGAGCAGCCGACCAGGACTTTGCTGCACGTCGGCACGGAGCAGCAGCCGGTCATCGTGTTCGATTCGGTGATGTGCGATCCTGCACAACTGGTCGACTTCGCCGCGCAGAGCGTGACGTTCGGCAAGGATGGGGTCGACGGCGGAGCCTATCCCGGCCTCGGCGCCCCCGCGCCGCTGGATTATGCCCGGCCGCTCGCGCAGGCGGTGGATCCGATCATCAGGCAGATATTCGGCATTGGCGACGCGCCGCTCACCAAGGCGCGATGCCGCTTTTCGCTTGTTACCACACAGCCGGAGGACCTCTCGCCGCTCCAGCGCATTCCTCACATCGACACGACCGACGGCAGGCAGTTCGCGCTGCTCCACTATCTGTGCGGGGATGATTTCGGCGGCACGGCATTCTTTCGCCATCGCGCGACCGGTTACGAGACGATCGATGCCGCGCGCGCGGCCCATTATCGTGCGACCCGTGAGCGGGAGCTCGATGATGCGCCGCCGATCGCCGCTTATTTCGCGAAAGACAGCGCGACCTATGAGCGGATCGGCGCTGTCGAGAGCCGATTCGACCGGCTCGTGATCTATCGGTCGCATCTGCTCCATTCGGGGTTGATCAACGATCCGCACTCATTGTCGGCCGATCCGCGGCGCGGCCGACTGACCGCGAACATCTTTCTGACCTACGCCGCGGACTGAGTCGCGGCCGCCCGAGCCTCATGATGATAGCGCTCCCAGTCCCGGCGGATAAAAGCCCGATAAACCGCTCGGCGTGACATTTTAGCCACGTTTCTTCGCTGCAGTCGCGAAACAAACTAGGGTAGCCAAAGAGAAGAGTTCATGGTGCGACGCAGCCAAGCGGGTGCGCAAAGCAGTCAAGCCAACCTTCTCGGTCAATAAAGCAAACGTTTACATTCCTGGCCGTCGATTGCGCGCCTTTTCGCGCGTGCGCGTTTCGTTGACAGCCATTGCCGGTATGATAATCCCGATGCGGCACCATTGGTGTCTGCACAAAAATAATCAGCGATCACTTAGAGTTGCTGAACATGGGGGGTATCTGATGAAGAGCTTTACGCTTTCGGCTTCGCTTGCGCGTTCGACTTCCGCATTGGCGGTAGCTGCGTGTCTTTTGATGCCTGCGGCCGGGTTAGCCCAGACCGGCGGTGGTATCGATAACGCGGGCGCAACCGCGACCAACGCCCAGCCCGGCGCTGCGGGAAATGTCGCGCAGCAGGACGCGGCGGCCGACGAGATCGTCGTCACCGGCATCCGCGCTTCGCTCAACCGCGCGATCGACATCAAGCGTAACTCGTCCGGTGTGGTCGACGCGATTTCGGCCGAAGATATCGGCAAGTTCCCCGACACCAACCTGGCGGAATCGCTGCAGCGCGTGACGGGCGTTTCGATCAACCGCGTCAATGGCGAAGGTTCGGAAGTCACGGTCCGCGGCTTCGGCGGCGGCTTCAATCTCGTCACCCTCAACGGGCGGCAGCTGCCCGCGACCAACCTGGTCGGCGTCGGCGGCGACCAGAATGTCGACTTCGCCACGGCGACCGGCCGCTCGTTCGACTTCGGCAATCTCGCGTCGGAAGGCGTGAGCACGCTGGAGGTCTACAAGACCGGGCGCGCCCGCATCCCCACGGGCGGCATCGGCGCCACGATCAACGTCGTCACTCGCCGTCCGCTCGACGCGCGCGATAGCGGCCTGAGCGGCTCGATCGGCGCCAAGGCGTCGTACGACATGAGCATGAGCAAGGACGTCGACGGCCTGAAGAAAGTCACGCCGGAAGTATCGGGCCTGTTAAGCTGGAAGAACGACGCCGACACGTTCGGCATATCGGCCTTCGGCAGCTATCAGAAGCGCAATTCGACCGCCGCGAGTGCGACCGAAAATGCATGGAATATCCGCACGATCGATCAGTTCCGCACCGAGAATTTCGTGAACGCGTCGACCGTCATCACCAATGCACCGCCGACCGGCACGTTGGTCGCCGTGCCCAACGATTCGCGTTACAATTTCTCGGAATCGCAGCGCGAACGCATCAACGGTTCGGCTGTCGCGCAATTCCGTCCGACCGAAAGCCTGACGATCACCGCCGACGTCCTGTACGCGCAGAACCGGCAGAACGAGGCGCGCCAGGATCAAACCAACTGGCTCAATCGCCCGTTCGATCGCGTCACTTTCGACAGCAGCCCGGTCGCCACCGCCTCCTTCATCCAGCAGGCTGTGCCGACCACGAAAGATTCGGGCTACGAGCAACAGTTTCGCGCGACCAAGGACATCCTCAAGCAATATGGCTTGAACGCGAAATGGGACCTGACCGACAGCTTCACCGTTGCCCTCGACGGACAGCATTCGACTTCGGTGTCAAAGCCGGATGCCTCGAACGGCGCCAGCTCGACCCTCTTCTCGATGGGCGTGAACACCGTCTTCGCGCAGCAGATGGATTGGACGAGCGGTTTCCCGCAGACCAACTGGACGCTCAACGACTGCTTCGATCGCAACGGCACGGCTCCGGGGGGATTGAGCGGCAATTGTAACTCGCAGAACGATGCGGGCGACCTCGGCACGCAGGTCGCGCGCACCAATGCCGCACGCCAAAGCCAGCGCATCAACCAGGGCCAGGTCGATTTCGGTTGGGATCTGGGTCAGGGCAGCCGCTTCGATTTCGGCGGCAGCTACATCGACTCCAAGATGCGCAGCACCCGCGTCCAGCAGGAGCAAGTGCTCGGCGACTGGGGCATTAGCACCCCGGGCGAAGTCACGGCCCGAGCGAACGACCTCATCACCACCTTCTGCCTAGTCTGCAAATTCGACAAATATGATCCGGGCGTGTCGGGACCGGGCCTGGTCGCATTCCGCGGCAACGCCGTCGAATTGTTCAACGTCTTCTCCCCCATCTATCAGGCGCTCGCCCCAACGCTCGGGTCGAACCGGGGTCTCCGCGTGACCGGCAATGACGACAATAGCGTTCGCGAGAAGATCGGCGCGGTATACGGGCAGCTGACCTGGAAGGGTCAGCTCGCCGATCGCGAAACCAGCGTCGTGATTGGCGCGCGGTACGAACGCACCAAGGTCAAGTCGGTGTCGCTGGTCGCCGCTCCGACGGCGATCATATGGACGTCCGACAACGACTTCACGCGCACGGTTTCGGCCACGCTGACGCCGGTCCAGGGCACGGGCAAGTATAACAATCTCCTGCCCTCGATCGACTTCCAGATCGAGCCGATCGACAATGTCATCACCCGCGTCTCCTTCAGCCGCACGATCGCCCGGCCAGGCTATGGCAACCTGTTCGTCGCGCAGACGGCTGGCGCTGGCGGCCGGGCAACGACCTACGGCGGCCAGCCGAATGGATCGTCGGGCAATCCAAACCTGCAACCGCTCATCTCCGACAATTTCGACGTGTCGGCAGAGTGGTATTACAAGCCATCGAGCTATATCTCGGCCGGCTTATTCGAGAAGCGGGTGCGCAACTTCGTTGGCTCCGGCATCACCACCGGCAACTTGTTCGGGTTGCGTGACGCGACCGCCGCCACGCCGGGCTCGCGTTCGGGCACCGCCCGAGGCCGCCTGACGGCGCTCGGCCTCGATCAGACCGACGTCAATTTGTTCAGCTATACGGCGCGTCTCATCCAGAACGGCGGCAACGTTGCGCAGACGGACGCGGACATCAGAGCCAATTCTACCGGTACTGCGGTCAACTTCAGCTATTTTGACCAATTGTCGAACCAGGTCGATATTTCGCCTGACGCGAACGACCCGCTAACAATCTTCTCGATCACGCAGCCGGTCAACAACCGCGAGGCCAAGATCTGGGGCGGCGAGTTCGCGTTCCAGCACTTCTTCGGCAACACCGGCTTCGGTGTGGCGGCGTCCTACACGCTGGTTCGCGGCAACGTGTCGATCGATGTGCTGGCGCCGCCGGTTGCCGATCAGTTCGCGCTGCTCGGCCTGTCGGACAGTGCCAACGCGTCGCTGATCTACGACAAGAACGGTCTGTCGGCGCGGGTGACGTACAATTGGCGCGACAAGTTCCTGTCTGAGACCGGCCGCGGCGGTGCTGCCGATCGCAACCCGGTTTTCTTCAGGCCCTTCGGAACGCTGGACACCAATATCAGCTGGGACATCACGCCGCACATCGCGGTGTCGCTGGAAGCGGTCAATCTGCTCAGCCAGTCGGTCCGCAGCTATGGCCGGTCGAAAAACCAGACCTTCTTCGCGCAGGAGAACAAGCCACGCCTGCTCGCAGGTGCACGCTACCGCTTCTGATCCGATCCGAAGCCTCAACCGGAAGGGCCGCTGTTCGCAGCGGCCCTTCTCTTTTTGGGAGTGCGGCCAAGCCGAGTTGAGCCCGCCGCACCCTTGGGCCATAACCGCCGCTCGGCACAGGCCGAGTGAGAGAGGACCGTCAATCGGCATGAACCGGGTGCAGATCAACAATGTCGATCATGCGGATCTGAAGGTCGCGATCGCCTACGGCGCGGACTATGGCGACAGCGTCAACCAGCTGCCGGTCTTCCCGACCGAATTCGAAGAGGTTGCTCGCGAATATCCGATCCTGTTCCAGCGCGACGACAATGGCGTTTGCCAGTCGCTCGCCTTGCTCGGGCTCGACCGCGATGAGAATCTGTTCCTCAGCGAGAAAGGCTGGCTCGGGCGCTATGTCCCGGCGATCCAGCAGCGTGGCCCCTTCTCGATCGGGCTGGTGCGCTCAGAGCACGGGGACGAACCGGCCGACGCGTTGATCCACGCCGATCTCGACGATCCTCGCGTCGGCAGCGAAAGCGGCCACGCGCTGTTCCTGCCGCACGGCGGCAACGCCCCCTATCTCAACCATATCGCCGGCGTGCTGCGGGTGTTGCATCAGGGCGTCGAGCTGTCCGGGCCAATGTTCGCCGCATTCGAAGACCATGGCTTGCTGCGTCCGGTCACGCTGGAGGTGAAGCTCGCCGAAGGTCGCCAATATGATATTCCGGATCGCTTCACGATCGATGAGGTTCGCCTGAGCCAGCTGGATGGCGCCGCGCTGGAAAAGTTGAACAGCGGCGGCTTTCTGCGAGCGGCTTTCGCCGTTGCCTGGTCTTTGGCCAATGTCGCCCGCCTGGTCGACCTCAAGAATCAGCGGGACCGTGGCTGAGCCCGGTCATCCTGGATGGACGCAACGATGACCGGCCCAACGCGCGCAACCAAGGTGATCGAGGGCCTCGCACCCGGCGAGGTGCCGTGGGACGCGCTCGCAGACGAAGCGCGGCCGATCATCCTGAAAGGGCTGGCCCGCGACTGGCCGCTGGTGGGCCATGGGCTCGCCTCTGCGGACGAAGCGATGCATTACCTGCTGACCTTTTACGCGGGCCATCCAGTGGTCGGTTATACCGGCCCGCCCGAGATTAACGGGCGGTTTCACTATGATGCCGCCGCGACGGGACTGAACTTCACCGGCGCGCGCGTGCGGCTGGACGAGTTCCTCGCGCAGATTGCGGCTTCGGCCGGCGATCCGGAAGCGCCATCCTTCTATGTCGGCTCGACCGACGTCGACGGCTATTTGCCCGGCCTGCGCGCCGAGAACGACCTGGCGCTGGCGGGGCTCGCCAAGGCCGCCGAGCCGCCGATGGTGAGTATCTGGATCGGCAATCACACGATTGCGTCGGCACATTACGACATGTCGAACAACATCGCCTGCTCGCTCGTCGGCCGACGCCGCTTCACCCTGTTTCCGCCCGAGCAGATCGACAATCTCTATCCCGGCCCGCTCGAGCCGACGCCGGGCGGGCAGGTCGTCAGCATGGTGGACTTCGCCCATCCCGATCTGGATCGCTACCCACGCTTCGCCCAGGCGCTCGCCGCGGGCGAGGTGGCCGATCTGGAACCGGGCGACGTGCTGATGTACCCGGCCTTATGGTGGCATCATGTCGAGGCGTTCGAGCCGTTCAACGTCATGATCAATTATTGGTGGAATGCGGCGCCCGCCTTCATGGATACGCCGGCAAACACGCTGCTCCATGCCATGCTCAGCCTGCGCGACCGGCCGGAGCCCGAAAAGCGCGCGTGGCGGGCGATGTTCGATTATTATATTTTCGGCGACGCCGAGCGGCCCGCCGCCCATTTGCCGGAGGCTGCGCGCGGTAATCTCGCACCGCTGGACATGATGAAGGCGCGGCGGCTGCGCGCGCTGTTACTCAACAAATTCAATCGTTAAACGGGCTATGGGGGAAGAGGCGATGGCAGCGCAGATGGTAAAGCGCGTGGTGATTGCCGGCGGCGGCACCGCCGGCTGGATCGCCGCGGCGGCGCTGATCAAGCAGCTCGGGCCGCTGATCGACGTCACGCTGGTGGAATCGGACGAGATCGGCACGGTCGGCGTGGGCGAATCCACCATTCCGACGACGCGCGCCTTCCACGGCTTCCTCGGCATTTACGAACAGGCGTTCGTCCGCGCGACAACCTCCACCTTCAAGCTCGGCATCGAATTCGAGAACTGGAATCGGATCGGCGACAAATATTTCCACGCCTTTGGCTCGGTCGGCAAATCGGTGTGGATGGCGGATTTCCAGCATTTCTGGCTGGAGGCCAAGCGCCAGGGCTTTGGCGGCGACTATGGCGATTACAGCCTGGAGCAGCAGGCGGCGATGGCGGGCAAGTTCGCGACATCCGACCAGGCCGCGATCGGTTATGCCTATCATCTCGACGCGACGGCTTATGCGAAATTCCTGCGCGGCCTGGCCGAGCCGGCCGGCGTCAAGCGGATCGAAGGCAAGATCGAACAGGTCGAGCAGGATCCTGAGACAGGCTTCGTTACCGCGCTGGTACTGCAAAGCGGGGATCGGATCGAAGGAGACCTGTTCATCGATTGCACCGGTTTCCGGGCATTGCTGATCGAGCAGACGCTCAAGACCGGCTTCGACGATTGGAGCGAATGGCTTTCGACCAATGCCGCCGCCGTGGTGCAGACGACGTCCACCGGCCCGGCACGGCCCTACACGCGCGCGATCGCGCATGAGGCAGGCTGGCGCTGGCAGATCCCGCTGCAGCACCGCGTCGGCAACGGCCTGGTCTATTGTTCCGATTATATGTCGGACGACGAGGCGAGCGCAAAGCTGCTCGCCGACAGCGAGGGCGAGGCGCTGTTCGAGCCGCGCCTGCTGCGCTTCAAGGCGGGCGCGCGCAAACAGGCATGGAACAAGAATGTAATCGCGATGGGCTTGTCGAGCGGCTTCATCGAACCGCTGGAATCGACCAGCATCCACCTCATCAAGATTGCGGTGACGCGCCTTATCCAGTCTTTCCCGTTCAGCGGCGTCACCGAGTCCGCGGTGGAGCGCTTCAACGCCCAGTCGCGCAAGGAGGCGGAGCATATCCGCGACTTCATCATCCTCCACTATAAACTGACCGAGCGTGATGACAGCCCGTTCTGGCGCCGTTGCCGCGACATGGCGATCCCCGACAGCCTGGCCGAGCGCATCGCCCTGTTCCGCGACAATGCCGCGGCTTATCAAGGGGCCGACGAGATGTTCCGCATCGATAGCTGGATCATGGTGATGATGGGCCAGGGGATCGAGCCGCGCGCCTATCATCATATCGCTCAGATGATGGAGCCGGCAAAGCTCAAGCAGGCGCTGACCGACCTCAAAAGCGGAATTGCCGCCGAGCTGACCAGATTGCCGCAGCATCAGCAATTCGTAGAGAGCTACGCCGGGGCGTAATCGCCTGACCCGCCCTGCACCCGATCTGCACGGAAACAGCACGCGATCAAGACGAAGGCGCGACAAGCGCCCGCAAGCGCGACGTTAGAGATACGGTCCTCCCAAGGCGAGGATCGATCGATGCATTCACCAGGCGGGCGTTACAGCTTTGTCCGCAAATTCGGCGTCACGATCCTGCTGGTCGCGCTGTTCGACCGGCTGTTCCCCGATATCGTCGATGGCGTCGGCATGGGCGTGTTCGCGCTGGCATGGCTGATCGGGCTGATCGCCGTGCGGCCGGCGGTACGGCGACAGCAGGCAGCCTTCGTCGCGCTCGGCGCTGCCCTGCTGTTCATCTTGTCGCTGACCTACGATCCAGGCGTGCTCGCTTGGGCGATGTTCTGGTGCGCCTTGTCGGTCGCGGCGCTGCTCCCGCGCACCGCCGGTTTCGACGACGCCTGGCGCTGGGCCGCGCGCCTGCTGTTGCACGCTGGAAGCGGGCTGGTCGCGCCGTTGGCCGACCTCCATCGCCTTTTCTACCGCCGCCCGCGCGAGCGCAGGCTGACGATGCGCTCGGTTGCGGCGCTGCTGGCGATGCCGCTTGTCGGAACCGCAATCTTCATCGCCTTGTTCGCCAATGCCAACCCGCTGATCGCGGACCTGCTCAGCAGGATAAGGCTGCCGTCGATCGATCAGATCTGGGCGTGGACCATCGCCACACTTTGCGTCTGGCCGGCAATGCGGCCACGCGCGCTCGCGACACGATTGGCTCGCCGACTCCCCGAACCGGGCCTGCAACTGCCGGGGTCGTCCCTCCCTTCGGTGCTGATCGCCCTGGTGCTGTTCAACGCCCTGTTCGCGTTGCAGAATGGGCTGGACATCGCCTTTCTGTGGAGCGGCGCGGCACTGCCGGCCGGCACCACCATGCCAGACTATGTCCATCGCGGCGCCTATCCGTTGATCTTCACCGCGCTGCTGGCCGGCTTTCTGGTACTGACGATGCTGCGGCCGGGGACCGCCAGCGCGGACAATAAGCCGGCGCGGTGGCTGGTGGCCTTATGGGTGGCGCAGAATATTTTCCTGGTGGCGTCCAGCGTGCTGCGGACGATCGAATATATCGAATCTTATATGCTGACGGCCTGGCGCATTGCCGCGCTAGCGTGGATGGCGTTGGTGGCGGTCGGCCTGATCCTGATCCTCTGGCGGATGCTGAGCGGACGGAGCGCGCGCTGGCTGATCAACGCCAATGCGCTGGCCGCGTCCATCGTCTTGCTGCCCTGCTGCTTCATCGACCTGGGCGCGACCGCCGCGACGTGGAACGTGCGGCATGCGCGCGAGGCAGGCGGGACCGGACAATCGCTGGACCTGTGCTATCTCTCCAGCCTGGGCGATGCCGCCCTGCTGCCGATCATTGAAATGGCGCAACGCCCGGTCCCGGCCGAACTACGTGACCAGCTCGATTATCTGCGGGAAAAGCGGTTCAACGATCTGGCCAAGCGGCAAAGCGATTGGCGGACATGGACGCCGCACGGCGCCATGCGGCTGCACCGCGTCCAACGGCTGCTGGACTTTTCGACGCCAGCTCGGCTTCCCGCTCCGGGCGAACGCGACTTCTGCGGTGCGCTGGTGAAGAAGCCCGCTCCCGCCCTGCCCTTGACCGCGACCCCTGCGCGATGATCCAGTGCCCCATGCCCCGAACGATCCTGGTTGCCGACGACGATCCGCACATTCGCCAGTTGATCGTCTTCGCCCTCACCAAGGCGGGGCTCGACGCGATCGAGGCGGAAGATGGCGAGGCCGCGCTTGCGGCGGCCGCGGCGCATGCACCGGACCTGATCATATTGGATATCAACATGCCACGCATGGACGGGATCGAGGTCTGCCGCCGCCTGCGCGCGGATGGGGACTTGCCGATCCTGTTCCTTTCGTCGCGCGACGACGAGCTTGATCGCGTGCTCGGCATCGAGCTCGGTGCCGACGATTATGTCACCAAACCCTTTTCGCCGCGCGAAGTGGTGGCACGGGTGATGGCGATCCTCCGCCGCGTCTCCGCCCATCCACCGGCGGCACAATCGGTGACGGGCAATTTGCACCATGGCCGGCTTATGCTCGATCTCGAAGGGTGGCGCGCCACTTGGGACGGGGACGAGGTGCCGCTTACCGTCACCGAATTCGGCATCTTGCGAACGCTCGCGGCGATGCCGTCCAAAATCTTCAGCCGAGATGCGATCATCGACCGGCTGCACGGGCCCGGTTTCGCGGTGACCGACCGCACGATCGACAGCCACGTCCGCAATCTGCGCGCGAAATTCGCCAAGGCAGGTGCCGGCGACATCATCGAAACCCGCGCGGGCGTCGGTTATCGCATCGGTCCGTGCGCGGGCGCATGATCGGGCGCGCGAAGGCACTCGCCAAGCGTCACTGGCCCCGGCTCGGCCTGCGGACCATCCTGCTCAGCACGCTGATCCTGGTTGCGGCCCTGCCCGGCTTCGGCGCGCTGTTCCTGCGCGTCTATGAGAATGTGCTGGTACGCCAGACCGAAAGCGAGCTGATCGCGGAGAGTGCGGCGCTGGCCGCCGCGGCGGCGGCAGGATGGCCGGGCTTCGTCGCTCCGCCCGAAACCCGTGCCGACGATTATTACCGGCCCGAGACGCCGAAAATCGATCTGCGCCTATCTCCGATCCTGGCCGAGCGACCGCCACCCCGCCTCGTGCCGGGGACGATCGACAGTCAGGCGCGCGCGGCGGCGATACGGATGAAGCCCGTGCTGGCCCAAACCGCCGCCACCACGCTCGCATCGATCCTGTTGCTCGACCGGTCGGGGCGGGCGGTGACGGGCAGACTGGCGGGAATGAGCTATGCCGATCTACCCGAAGTGGCGGCGGCGCTGGATGGCAAGGCGTCAACAATGCTCCGCCGCAACGATGCCCGTCACCGCTCCCTGCCCATCGCGTGGCTCAGCCGGTCGGCCGATCTGCGGCTCCATCATGCGCGGCCGATCACCGTCAATGGCCGGACGGTCGGCGTGCTGCTGCTGTCGCGGTCGCCGCCCGCCTTGTACATGGGCCTGTACGAGGACGCCGGGAAGATC
The DNA here is from genome assembly GCF_003391115.1 of Sphingomonas crusticola. Taxonomy (NCBI): domain Bacteria; kingdom Pseudomonadati; phylum Pseudomonadota; class Alphaproteobacteria; order Sphingomonadales; family Sphingomonadaceae; genus Sphingomonas; species Sphingomonas crusticola. Next base: position 3,065,973 of record NZ_QTJP01000001.1, on the reverse strand, counting down.
GCATTCGGCTTTGCCTTCATCCTGCTGATCATCGTGGTGCTGAGTGGGCTGCTGTCGCGCGGCATCGTCCGGCCGATCGCGCAATTGGGTGCCGTCACGCGGGATGTCGCGCGCGGCGTGGTGGTAGCGCCGCCCAAGATACCCAATACCGCCGCGATCGAGATCCAGGCGCTCTATGCCGATTTCGCCGCCATGGCCGCGGCGATTGAGCGGCGATCGCGCTATCTGCGCGATTTCGCCCATGCGGTGAGCCATGAGTTCAAGACGCCGCTGGCCGGCATCCGGGGCGCGGTCGAACTGCTGCAGGACCATCATGCGACCATGTCGGAAGAGGAGCGGCGGCGCTTCCTCGCCAACGCGGCGGTCGATGCGGAGCGGCTTTCATCGCTGGTGACGCGCCTGCTGGAACTGGCGCGGGCCGATATGACGGAGGCAAACGGCGAGGTCAGCGAGCTTCCGATCCTGCTGCGGCGGTTGACCGATGCCTATTCCCGCCCAGACTTCACGATCTTCGTCTGCGGGCCGGCCGTACCGCCTCCGGTTGCCGTGCCTGCGGCAACGATTGAAGCGGTCGTCGGCGGCCTCATCGAAAACAGCCGGCAAGCCGGCGCCCGGTACTGCTGGATTCATGTCGCCGCGAAGCGGGACCATATCGGCCTGACGCTCACCGACGATGGTCCGGGCGTCGCACCGGCCGACCGCGAGCGCCTGTTCGAACCCTTCTTTACCACCCGCCGTGCCGACGGGGGGACTGGGCTTGGGCTGGCGATCGCGCGGTCGCTGCTCGATGCCAGCGGGGCTTCGATAAGGTTGGCCGACAGCGAAACGGGCGCGCGCTTTGAGCTAAGCTTTCCGCTGGGGTAATTGCCCCGGTCGAGCCTCAGCGCTTCATAATGAGAGCCGCTCGCGCGTGCTGTCGTCAACCTTTCCCGACAGGCCGGGCACCTCATCGAGTTGGCGCAGCGCAGTGAAACCGCCCCGCTCCTCACGATAGCGGACGATCTCGAAGCCGTGGCCCGCCAATCCCTCGACCCCGTCCAGCTCATCCTGGCTGGCCTTGTTGATGTTGACCTGCGGCGGGGCAGCCTCAACCACGCCGTGTCTCCCCAAGCGTCGGTGCTGGTGTCGTCACCGCATCAGCCCGGCGGCCCGCAGCGCATCCTCGATGACCTTGCCGACTCCAGAAGCCTGGCTTGGCTTGGGCGCGGCGGCGGCAGGACGGCTCGGTATCCGCCGAAGACGCGGGGTCGTGCTTTGCCGGGCAGGAGCTTCAGCCTGAGCGCGGACGGCAACTGCCTGGCGCGGGATGGCGCGGCGGGCGGGCTTGGCGGCCGCCTTCTCCAGCCCCCAGAAACGGGCGATGTGGCGGGTAGATGAGATATGTGCTTCCAGCATATAGGCACCCGCCTTGCCGAAGCCGTCCTCGCCCTGCGTCGCCAGCGGCGTGCCGTGACCCATGCCGGTGATGCTATATTCCTCGATCACATCGCGTCCGGCGGCGTCGGTCCATACGCGCCGCGGATATCCATCGACGATTTCCTCGCGGTTCGGCGCTGCCGTCACGCCGTGAAGCGTGCGCCACTGGCCGACGATTGCCGCCGCGTTGACCGGGTCTACGGTCGCATCACCGCTGCCGTGCCAGACCGATATGGTCGGCCACGGGCCGGCATGGTCGGACGCAGCGCTCACCAGCGCGCTCAATTGGGCTTCGTTCGGCCCGCCATGACCACGCATGCGATCGAACGCCTGCGGCATATTGGTGGCGCTGCCGTAAGGGAGCCCGCCGATGATGGCGCCGCCTGCGAACACCTCCGGGTAAGTAGCAAGCATCACCGATGCCATCGCACCGCCGGCAGAAAGACCGGTGATGTAGATACGGCGGGGGTCGAGGCCATATGTGTCCACCATGTTCGCGACCATCTGCCGGATCGAGAGCGCCTCGCCCTCGTCGCGGCGGCAGTCGCTGGGCGTGAACCAGTTGAAGCAGAGATTGGGATTGTTGGCGCGGCGCTGCTCCGGGAACAGCAATGCGAACCCATCCTGTTCGGCGAGATGCGACCAGCCCGAGCCGGCGTCATAGCCCGCGGCGTTCTGCGTGCAGCCGTGCAGGACGACGACCAGCGGCGCGCCGGCAGGCAGATCCTCAGGAACATAGACCTTGGCGCCGAGCGCGCCGGGATTGGTACCGAAATCCTGCAGATCAGCCAGCAGACCGCCTGACGCCGCGTCGGCGATCCCCTTGCGGGCCTCCGCCAAGGCGGCCAACCGCGTCAACGTATCGGACAATTTTCTCACGCTTACACTCCCGATCGCTGCAAACAGGTGCGATCAACCTGCTTAACGTAAGCGTTATGCTGCAATGCACAATAAGATTGCACGATCATTTAGTAATATATTGTTTTACTAATCTAGATTAGCGCATGAACGGATGGCGCCGCGCGAGATCATTGCGGATCGTCGTCGCGGCGACGCCGCCCTCGCCCATGGCATGGCTGATCTGGTCCAGCCCTTTTACCACGTCTCCCGCAGCATAGAGGCCGGCGATGCTGGTACGTTGGTGGTCGTCTACCACCAGGCATCCCTCGTCCGACGCTTCCGCCCCGAGCGACCGGGCAAGTTCGGAGCGGATAACGGAGCCCAGCGCGGGATAGATGCTGGCGAAGCTGCGGGTCCCCGCGGCGGTGTCCACCTGGATATGATCGGCCGCCAGCTGAAAATTATGCGCCGGCCCGTCGATCGCGGCGATACCCGCCTGCTCCAGCAAAGCGCGCTGTGCGTCGTCCAGCTCATGCGGGCCCGCCGGTGCGATCAACGCAAGGTCCGCCGTATAGCCGCGCAGGAAAATCGCTTCGCGCACGCCATGTTCGCCGCTGCCGATGACGCCGACAGGCAAGTCGGTGACCTCATAAGCGTCGCAGATCGGGCAATAGCGGATCAGTCCGCGGGCCAGTGCCTGATCATGCACTTCCGCCCGCATTTCCGGACGGATATTCACCACGCCCGTCGCCAGCAGGATTGATCGTGCCACCACTTCCCCATCGGAAGTGGAGATGTGGAAGAGGTCGTCGTCACGAGCGATGGCCGTAACTTCGCCCTCCTCGATCCGCGCGCCATAGATACGCGCCTGCTGATTCATGCGGCGGAGCAGGTTCGGCCCGCTGATGCCTTCCGGAAAGCCGGCATGGTTGCGCGTCTTGGGGATCAGCCCCGCGCGACTGTTGCCGGCATCGACGACGCGGATGTCGAGATGAAAACGGGCCAGATAGATGGCCGCGGTCAAGCCGGCGGGGCCGGCGCCCACGATCAGGCAGTCGAGCGGTTCCTCGGCCATCAGGCAGCGAGCATCAAAGCGGGGACAACAGGGCGCATCGCGCGCACCAAGCCGCAAACCTGCCGATGTGCAAGCTCGTTAAGAACGGCGCTTACCCCGTCCGCGCGTCATCGGATCCGGCTTGGCCGGCGGCCGCCAGCCGGGCGGCGGGGTCATGCGCTGTTGGCTCGTGCCGAGGCCCATCCGGCCCGGTTGCTGACGCGTCAGGCCCGAGACATCTGCTTCGGCATCGTCGCCCGCGCCGCCCCCCCGAGCGATGCTGAGCTGGTCGCGCAAGCGCCGAGCCTCTTCGAAATCGAGCGCGGCCGCCGCCTCTTCCATCCGCACGCGGAGCTGTTGGATCTTGTCAGTCACCGGCCCAGAACGCGCGAACGCGGCTTTCGCACCCGTCACCAATGCAGGCGGACGCGCGCGTTGGCTGGGACGATATAGTCGATCCGATCCTTGCCATGCCGTTTGCCCTTTGCCTGGCCACCTGGCTCCGACGAAACGTCGACGCGCGGCAATGGCGCCCGGCCGTTGCGGATGAGACTGAGATTCGCCGTGCTCGATGGAGGGCCGTCGAGCTGGAAGGCGAGGGACGTCTGGCTGGTGCGGTCGCTGGCCAGCAGGGATCGGTCGCAGAACAGGTCAAACGGCGCGCCTTCGATATGGTGGAAGGCGCGGCTGGCAAAAATGAAAGCTGCGCCCGCGCCATAAATCTCCTGCCCGACCTGGCCGGCTATGTCGCCGCCGACATACAAATCCTCGAGCGGGAATGAGAGTTTTCGGTCGATGTGACCGTTGCGCGGCTTCTTGCACAGCAAGTCCGCGGGCAGCGCGTCGGGATAATAGAACCACGCCCGGTCCAGCGCGAACCGGCAATATTCGCTGACCATGAGACGCGCGGACGCGTCCAGATCGGGGCCTCCATCCTTGAGATAGCGTTCCATCGCCGCGAAGCTGTCGAAACATTCGTACAGTGCCATGTAAGGTGCGTCATGCAGTGCGGTCACGCCCAGGAAATTGGGATAGTGACGCGCCTGACCGATCTGCGATTCCCAAATCGCGGCATTGTGAAAAAAGCTCGCCAGGTAGACATAGCTTTGGTGCAGGTGCCGCTCCTGGTTCGTGATGCGCCACAGCCGCATGCACGCGGCGGCACCCCACGCGGTGAGATTGGCCTGGTAGTTGAGCTCGAAGCGCATACCGCGGGCCGCGTCGATCGCCGTGCGAGCTTCGGTCAGATAGAGCGGGTCGGATGTCAGCTCATAGGCGGTCAGCATGACGTAGGCGTAGATGCCGCCGACGTCGGTCTGGCCCAGACCGGTATCGTCACGGGCCTCGGTGATGACCGAGAAGTCGGTCACCTTATACTGGATCGGCCACTTATATCTGAAATGGTGCGCCGCCTTGATGGCGTAATCGAGCGAATCCTCGAACAGGCGTCGCGCCTGTTTGTCGCCGTCGAGCGCCATCCGGCCGAGGCCCAGCAGCGGATGGTAAAGATACCAGCTGTCGACCGCATCAGCATCCTTGTCGTCGCCGACATTGGGCAGATAACGCCGCAGCGTGCGGAGCTTGGGATCGAAAAACTTCTCGAGCCCCGCCGCCAAAGTCTTTTCCATCGGCAGCGGCTTACCCAGCCATTTGCCGAAATCGTGGATCGAGCTGAGCAGGGTCACCTGCACCATCGCATCCGGATATTCCGACGCGGTATAAGGATGGGCATAGACATGGCCGTAATGGCGGATCGTCGCCTCCGGCGCTTCTTCGAGATCGCGTAACGTGCGGCGCGCGCGATCCGGCCAATCGTGGAACTGGCGATCCGGCTTGTCGAGCAACGGGTAGGCGCTGCCCAGCATCTGCAGGAACAGCCGTGCCGAATGCGCCTCGTTGAGCGGGGCGTCCTCGTGGAATACGAGCAACGCGTCGGACAAGGTCACCATTTCCCCCTTGGGCAGCGGATTGACCGGGGGCGTGCCGCTTTGCGGCGGCGTCGGCGGGAGGTAGCCAAGCTCAGGCCACTCGCCTCCGACCGCGCCATCGGGGCGGGTCTCGGTAGCGTTGTAATAGGGGTTCATCGCCGTCAGATTCTGGATGTAGAGCAAGCTGCCGGGCGTGCCGCCGTCGAAACGGCAATAAAGAAGGCCGCTGTTCAGCCCGCGCTGCGCCGCTTCGACATTGCCTTGCGCCGTCAGCGGATCGTCGTCCCCACCGAGTGGATAGAGATCGCGCGGCAAATAGGGCACCAGCATATCTTCAGCCGGGGTGAGCTGCGCCGTGACCCGCAGCACCGGCAGCTCATCGGTAGCGGTCCTGAACGTCACGACATGATCGCCCATCGCGCTGGTTAGCCCGATCCGCAGTGCCTCGCCCTTGCGCGCACGCAGCCGGCGCGCCTTGAAGCCCCCCGGCGCGAAGGCGGCACGGATCGCCAGCCGGGCCTCGTCGCGACGGGAAATCGCCCACAAGGAATCGTGCCCGAGTGCTACGGTGACAGTCCGCCCCGCAATTTCGAACCGGCCGATCGTCCGCATGCGGTTTCGACGCAATTCCTCACGCAGGGCGAGCACGTAAGGGCTGGCGCCAGGAATGGCATTACGATGGAAGGTCGGATGCGGCGCGGTCATGCTTTCTCCTTGCTGTCGAGTCGGCAGCGAAACGTCCTATCCACTGAACAGTTTCCCGCGCCCGCCGCACCAAAGCAGGTTGGGTTTGCCCGATCGTGGATCGGCGAGGAACTTCGTCGCCACCGATGCTTTCCGGGCAGGAGCAAGGAGATAGATGTGACCGCCGACGCTGACGCCCATACCCGACAGCCGCCACTTGACGGAAAAAAGGCGGTCATCACCGGCGGAACCACCGGCATCGGCCGCGCGATCGCGGTATTGCTTGCAAGCTACGGCGTCGATGTCTTCATCTGCGGCCGAACGCCCCAGCATCTCGAGGACGCGTTGCAGCGGATCAACGAGGTCGGCAAGGGCGACGGTATCGCCATCGATCTGGGCGATCCAGACAATGTGAAGCGCTTCTTCGACGCCGGCCGCGCCTATTTAGGCGGCCTGGACATAGCAATTATCAACGCCGCCTTCGCGGCCGAGGGCCTGAGCGATACGAGCGAGCAGGATTTGCGCTATGCCATTGCCACCGATTTCACCGCCTACCTGTTGAGCGCGCATGCGGCAGCCGAGCTGCTCCGCGAGGAGGGCGATATCGTCTTCATCGGTTCGATGAGCGCGCATGTGCTTGGCCCGCAATCGACCATCTACGCAGGCATCAAATACGGCATTCAGGGCTTCTCCGAGGCGCTGCGCAAGGAGCTTGGCCCCAAGGGGATACGCGTCAGCAATGTCGAGCCCGGCAAGACCGGATCGGACATGCAGTCGCCCGATATCCCGCCTGAAAAACAGCGCGAGATGATCAACAAGGACGAGATGCTCCGCGCCGAGGATATCGCCGTCGGTGTGCATTACGTGCTGACACAGCCACGGCGCGCGGTCGTTCAACAACTCACCATCGCGCCGCGCGTGCAGCCCCAGGAATGAACTTCCCGGTAGACAAGCTCGTCCTGGTCCCGGGCGATATCGACCTGTCGCGCTCGCCGCTAGCCGGTCAGCTCGGCGTCGAGACCTACGTGCTCGGCGCGTTCAATCCGGCGCTGACGCGATTGCCCAACGGCAATCTGCTGATGATGGTGCGCGTCGCCGAAGCGCTGCGCAAGCCGGTCGCGGATGGCAAGGTCCACGCCATCCGCTGGGACGAGGGGCGCTATGTGCTCGACGCCTGGCCGCTCGAGCTCGCCAATACGGCCGATCCGCGCAAGTTCACGATCGCCGGCGGCGGATGGAAGGTCATGGCGCTGACCTCGCTTGCCTGGCTGCTGCCGGTCGAGCTGACGCCCGACGGACTCGAGGTGGTCGCGCATCACTACGACAAGGTGATCGCACCCCAGGGCAGCTTTCAGATGTACGGGCTGGAGGATGCCCGGATCAGCAAGGTGGGCGACAGGTGGCTGATGACGACCTGTTCGGTCAGCCCGGAACGCCATTCGACCACATTGTACAGCTCGGACAACGGCCTCGACTGGACGTTCGAGGATGTCGTGCTGGATCACCAGAACAAGGACATGCTGATCTTCGAAGGGCTGATCGACGGGCAATATTGGGCACAGACGCGGCCGCTCGGTGACCTCTATTTTGCCTATCCTCCCGGCAGCGAATGGCGCGCAGGTCCTTCGATCAACCTCGCGACGTCGCCCGATGCGCATCATTGGAAGCCGCATCGCAACCCCGGTATCCGCCCCCATTCGGCGACGGTGGCGACCGCACGCATGGGCGGCGGCACACCGCCGATCCTCACCGACCGTGGCTGGCTGACGCTGTGGCATGGGGTCGAGCCCAAGGAGATCGTCGGCATCTATCGTACCTATTGGTCGATCCTCGACAAGGACGATCCGACCAAGACGATCGCAACCCAGCACCAGCCGCTATTGGAAGCCAGTCCGGAACTGACCCGGCCGATCGAAGATCTCATGTACGTACGCGACGTCGTGTTCACGACCGGGATCGCCGACGGCGGCGACCATTATATCGTGGCATCGGGCGAGGCGGACCTCGCCTGCCGCATTACGCATATCCCGAAGGACGTCTTCGCAGCCTGAGGCGAAGCGGCGCGGCGCTACTTGATGGCGATGTCGCCCGGCTCGGCACCATAGGTTTCGCGCAGGAAGCTGCGTGCCAGCGTTGCGGTCCGGAAGCTCTGCTCCAGCGTCTCCGAAGAGACCAAGGGATAACCCTGCGAATTGAGGCGGGTCGTGCGGACCGCGATCGAAATCGCCCCCTCTGGATTTTTCGTGATCAAATAGGGTTTGACGGCAACTCGCGACACGTTTGTTCTCCTTGAAATCTGGTGCAGCGCCATGGCTAGCTTACCCTTCGAAAATCGCACTGGAGGGCGTATGCGCGGACGCAGGCAACGGAACGGAGGCGTGGTCACGCTCCGGCATAATGGTATCCGCCTGGCTGCAGCTCATCGATATGCTCCTCGCAAGCGGGAGCATGACGGCTCTCGGTCGCCACCGCGCTCGCTGGCCGGTGGTGGCGATACCCTTAGATAGGCGCTGCCGAGCCAAATAGCGAATTTCGGCTCGGCAGCGGCGATGCGTCGAGTTAATCGCGCCTTACGGCTGCCCCTTGCCGCCCCCGGCGCCATAAACATTGCCGGTTGTGTAGCTGCCGTCGCTTTCGGCGAGGCGAACATAGATGCCGGCAAGTTCAACCGGCTGGCCGGGGCGCTTGAGCGGCGTATCGCCGCCGAATTGCTCCAGCTTCTCCATCGTCGCGCCGCCGCTGACCTGGAGCGGCGTCCAGATCGGGCCGGGCGCGACGCCATTTACCCGGATGCCGCGCTCGGCCAGCTGCTTGGCCAACGACTTCACATAATTCATCGTCGCAGCCTTGGTCTGTGCATAATCATAGAGGTCGGGGCTCGGATCATAAGCCTGTTCCGACGTCGTGCCGATGATTGCCGAGCCGGCCGGCAGGTGCGGCAGTGCCGCCTTGATGATCCAGAACGGCGCGTAGATGTTGGTCTTCATCGTCGCGTCGAATTCCTCGGTCGTGATGTCGAGAATAGAAGCCTTGGTCTGCTGACGGGCGGCATTCATGACCAGGATGTCGACCCCGCCCATCGCCGCCACCGCATCGTCGACCAACTTGCGGCAATAGGATTCCTCGCGCAGATCGCCCGGGAGCGCGACCGCCTTGCGACCGGCCTTCCGGATCAGGTCCACGACCTCGCGTGCATCGGGCTCCTCGCTGGGATAATAGCTGATCGCTACATCGGCGCCCTCCCGCGCATAAGCGATCGCGGCGGCGCGGCCCATGCCGCTGTCGCCGCCGGTGATCAGCGCCTTGCGTCCGGCGAGACGGCCCGAACCCTTATAACTGGTTTCGCCGTGATCGGGACGGGGGTTCATCGCGCTGGCCAGCCCCGGCCATGGCTGTGATTGACGCTGAAATGGCGGTTTGGGGAATTTGGTCGTGGGATCTACCAGCCCCGGTCCTGCACCTGGCCCCTTCCCGGCGGCAGCGATGGCGGGCGCAGCCGCTGCTGCCAGGCCTGCCGCTCCGCCGCCAACGACCGCACGCCGCGACACGCCGTTTTCACCGTCATCCACCATCATAACCTCCTGAAATAGGTCGGGATAACGAGTGAGGCTGCAGCCCGTTCATTTGATTGAAAAATTGCAGTCAGCCGCCCAGGGCAGTGCGTTATTTCGGATCGAAAGCGCGGAACCTCGCAGGAGCGGCCGCGCTCTAGCTCCGACAGGTATCAGATGAGGAGGCGATCATGGCAGATGAGGCAATTCTGTATCGCATGATATTGCCGGAGCATACCTGCCCGTTCGGGGTGCGCGCCAAGGCGCTGCTGGAACAGCATGGACTGGCGGTGGATGACCGCATCCTGCGGACGCGCGACGAGGTCGATGCTTTCGAGGCGGAGCACCAGGTTGAAACCACGCCGCAAATCTTCATCGCCGGAAAGCGGATCGGCGGCTGTGACGAGCTGGAAGCCTATCTCGAGGATGCCCGTATGGCGCCTTGAACAGGTCAGTAAAAATCGCGTTCGGCCTTCCTTGGTGAATTTGCCCGCATGAGGCTTGATCCGGAGCGGGTGCGTCCCTGGCTCGACCACGGGATAACCGAACGCACCGCACCTTCCCATATGGGGCCGGGGCCATGAGCACGAAAACGAAGGGCCGCCCCTCGCGGAACGGCCCTTCACATTGTCAGCCGAAAACGGCGTCGATGTTAGACGAGGCGAACCCCCGCAATGGAGGCAATGCCTGCAAACTGCGCCGCGGTCGGCGTAAGACAATGAGACATTCGACCACCTCCTTTCCGTTGTTGAAGATGAAAAAGAGATGGCATCATTTCGCGCCGCTTCAAGAGCTTAGCGGAATTATTTATCGATCCTAGGGCGTCGTTCGCGGCGATCGTCACCACTCGCCTTCCCCGTCGATTTGGCGAAGGCAACCCCGTAGTTCGCCGGCATCTCAAACGCAGCGCCATGCGGCGACGGCGCGGTGCGGACGAGATCGTCCCGCAATGGCTTGGCCGCACCCTGCCCTAGACGCGCTCCAAGAGCCGTCCCTGGCGAGCATGTTGGCTGGGGCGGCAGGATTCGAACCTGCGAATGGCGGCACCAAAAGCCGCTGCCTTACCACTTGGCGACGCCCCAACAGCCGCGCGCTTATAGCCAGCGCGCGACGCATGGGAAGGCTTAGAAGATGCGCTCGACCCAGTTGTGCGGATCGGGCGCCAAGCCACGCTGGATATCGACCAGGGCCGCGCGCAACTGTTCGGTCTGCATGCCGGGGCCGCCATTGCCGATCGTGAAATCGAGCCCGTCGCGGCCGCGCACCCGGCCGATCGGCGTTAGTACCGCAGCGGTGCCGCAGGCGAATGTCTCGCGCAGCCTGCCGCTCTTGGCATCGGCCTGCCACTGGTCGATGGAATAACGTTCCTCGCGCACGGTCAGACCGCGATCCGCGGCGAGCGTCAGCAGGCTGTCGCGGGTGATGCCAGGCAGGATCGTTCCCCCGAGCGGTGGCGTGATCATCGATCCGTCATCCATCACGAAGAAGACGTTCATGCCGCCCAGTTCCTCGATCCATTTCTGCTCGATCGTGTCGAGGAAAATGACCTGGTCGCAGCCTTCGGCGATTGCCTCCTTCTGCGGCAGCAGGCTCGCGGCATAATTGCCGCCGCATTTGGCGGCACCGGTACCGCCGGGGCCGGCCCGGTTATAATGTTCCGACACCCACAGGGTCACCGAGGGGGCGCCACCCTTGAAGTAGGCGCCGACGGACGATGCGATCACCATGTAAAGATATTCGTCGGCCGGCTTGACGCCGAGGAACACACTGCTCGCGATCATGAACGGGCGTAGGTAGAGCGCAGCCCCCTCCCCGCCCGGGATCCAGTCGCGGTCTGCCTTGACCAGCTGCCGGCAGGATTCAACGAACAGCTCTTCCGGCAGTGGCGCCATCGCCAGCCGCTCGGCCGACGCTCGAAACCGGCGCGCATTGGCATCGGCGCGGAACAGCGACGCGCCGCCGTCCTGGGTACGATAGGCCTTGAGGCCCTCGAAAATCTCTTGAGCGTAATGCAGCACGGCGCAAGCCGGATCCATTTCGAGCGGGCGGCGCGAATGAACCCGCGCATCGTGCCAGCCCTGCCCTTCCTTGTAGCGGATAGTAACCATATGGTCGGTGAAGATCCGGCCAAAACCGGGATTTTCGAGCAAGGCGGAGCGTTCGCTCGCCGGCATCGGCGCTGCGCTCGTCTCGACCGCGAAGGTCAGGCTCGAATCACCCGTCATGATCGTCTCTTAACCCTTAAATCTCTGTTCTCTGCGGCTTGCGCCGGCCTAGGGTGCGTGCCACATTAGGTCAATATGGCTGTCCCGTCCGCTTCGCCGCTGTTCTTGCGTGAAACCGAAATTCGGCGTGGCGCCGAGCTCCTGTTCTTTGGCTATGGGCATCTTTATCGTCAAACCGATCAATGCCTGCTCAAGCAAGGCATGGGCCGCGCCCACCATCGGGCGCTCTACTTCATAGCGCGCCAGCCCGACCTCACTATCTCCGCGCTCCTCAAGACGCTTGCCATCACCAAGCAGTCGCTAGGCCGGGTGCTGGGGGAGCTGACCGAGCGGGGGATGGTGGAGACCCGTACCGGCCGCGAGGATCGGCGCCAGCGACTGCTGCGGCTCACACCGGCTGGTGCGAAGCTGGAGCAGGAGTTGTTCGAGGCCATGCGCGGCAGACTTTCAGCGGCTTATGCCCAGGCAGGGCAGGATTCGGTGACCGGCTTCTGGCGCGTGCTGGAGGCCCTGATACCGCCGGAGGAGCGCAACCGCGTGGCCGACCTCGGCGATATGCCGATCTGATCTTTCGCATCTGCAGCAATCCGGTTGCACAACGGCGCCCGCCGCCTTATCGGCCGCGCCCTATGAACATCGAACTGATCCCTGTGGGCAAGGATCCGCCCAACGAAATCAACGTCATCATCGAGGTGCCGGTGGGCGGCGAGCCGGTGAAATATGAATTCGACAAGGCATCAGGCGCGCTGTTCGTCGACCGCATCCTGCACACGCCGATGCGCTATCCGGCGAATTACGGCTTCGTGCCGCACACCCTGTCGCCCGATGGCGATCCGCTCGATGCACTTGTCATCGCGCGCTCACCCTTCATCCCCGGTTGCGTCGTGCGTGCTCGACCGATCGCGGTGCTGAAGCTGGAAGATGAGGCCGGCGGCGACGAAAAGCTGGTCTGCGTGCCGGTCGACACGACCTTCCCTTATTATACCGATGTCGGCGAACGGCACGATCTGCCCTCGATCGTGCTCGCGCAGATCGAGCATTTCTTCACCCACTATAAGGACCTTGAGGCGGAGAAGTGGGTGCGGATCGGCAATTGGGGCGACGCCGAGGAGGCCAGGAAAATCATTCTGGAAGCTATCGAAGCGGGCAAGCAGGCCAAGGTCTGAAGCCTTCCCTACGCCCCTCCGGACAGGTAAGCCGGTCGTGACAGGGGGGACTTCCATGGCGGCACAGGGCTGGAGACTCGGCAACCGGATTGCCCCTCCACGTTTTCTTATATTCCTGGCCGTGATCGTGATCGGCACGCCGATCGGGGTCTCGACGCTGGGCTGGGCGCCGGGCGCCATGGCGGCGTTCGATGCCGCCGCGTTGATCTTCTTCCTGCTGATAACCTCGATCTTCAACGACGAGGCGGATGGCATGCGCCGTTCGGCGAAAGACAATGACGCCAATCGCGCGGGACTGCTCGTCATTACCGGGATCGTATCGCTGGTGGTGCTGGCATCGGTGACGGCGGTGCTGACCCAGGAAAGCAAGCCCAAGCCGTTGGAAGTCGTGCTGATCGTCGGCACGTTGGCCTTGTCCTGGCTGTTCAGCAGCCTGATCTATGCCCTCCATTATGCCCACATGTTTTATGGCGAGGCGAAGGGTAAGGACGCGGGCGGGGTGACATTTCCCGATACGAAGGAGCCCGATTATTGGGACTTCCTCTATTTTTCGACCTGCCTGAGCATGACCTTTCAGGTTTCCGACGTCGACATCAATAGCGGGCGCATTCGTCGCGTCGTCATGTTCCATTGCCTGGCCGCGTTCGTGTTCAATCTCGGCATCATCGCCTTCACTATCAACGTTCTGGGCGGCGGCTAGCCCTCAAAAAACTAGGCTGGACAGGAGCGGCCTGGCCGCGCAACAGCCGCCGCATGATCTCTCCCCGCTCGCTGCTGCGCGTGGCAGCCTCCGCCCTCGCCCTCACCACCGTCCCGGCCCTCGCTCAGACTGTCGAAGCGCCGACCGGCACCAGCATGCCGCAGGCGGCACCGCTGACCGACACGATCCCACCGCCGCAGGACGTCCGTTATCCGGGCACGATCACGCTGGATGTGGATGCGACCGACATCCCGCACGGAATTTTTCGCGTGAAAGAAGTGATCCCGGTGAAGCCGGGTCACCTCGTCCTGCTTTACCCGAAGTGGCTGCCGGGCACGCACTCCCCGGCCGGGCAGATCAACAAGCTCGCCGGCATCGTCTTCACCGGCGGCGGCAAGACCATCCCATGGACGCGCGATCCGATCGACGTGTTCGCTTTCCATCTCGACGTGCCTGCCGGCGTCGACACGATCGAAGCCAATTTTCAATATCTGTCGCCGACCGCCGCCAATCAGGGGCGCACCGTGATGACGCCGGTGATGCTCAATCTGGAATGGATCGCGACCGCACTTTATCCGGCAGGCTATTATGTTCGCCAGATCATGGTCACGCCGAGCGCGACCTATCCCGCGGGCTGGACGTCGGCCACAGCGCTGCGTCCATCCGGCACTGCGACCGCGCAGGGGGGCCGGATCCAGTATGAGACGGTCGCATTCGACACGCTGGTGGACTCGCCGACGATTGCCGGCCGCTTCGCGCGCATCGAGCCCTTATCGCGCGATGTGACGATGAACATCATTGCCGATCGGCCCGATCATCTCGCCGCCAAGCCGGAGCATCTCGCCAAATTCAGGACGATGGTCGATCAGGCAACGAAGCTGTTCGGCGCCCAGCATTATAATCATTACGACTTCCTGGTGACGCTGTCGGATACGCTCGGCGGCCAGGGGCTCGAGCATCATCGTTCGACCGAGATCGGATCGCCCACCAGCTTCTTCACCGACTGGGACAATAGCGCGGCCGGGCATAATGTGGTGGCGCACGAATTCACGCACAGCTGGGATGGCAAGTTCCGCCGCCCGGCCGATCTGTGGACCCCCGATTATCGCCAGCCGATGGGCGGCAGCCTGTTGTGGGTTTACGAAGGTCAGACCCAATTCTGGGGCAATGTGCTCGATGCCCGTGCCGGCATCGTCTCGAAGGAAGAGGCGCTCGACGCACTCGCCAGCGTCGCGGCCACCTATGCGACCCAGGCCGGCAAGCAATGGCGTCCGCTCGTCGACACCACCGAGGATCCGATCATCGCCCGCCGCGCCCCGGCCCCTTGGCCGAACTGGCAGCGGTCGGAGGATTATTATTCGGAAGGCCAGCTCATCTGGGTCGAGGCTGACAGCATCATTCGGGAACGTTCGAAGGGCAAGCGCTCGCTCGACGATTTCGCGCGTGCTTTCTACGGCATGCGCGATCGCGATTGGGGCGAGCTGACCTACACGTTCGATGATGTCGTCGCAGCGCTGAACAAGGTCGAGCCCTATGATTGGGCCAGCTTTCTGCATCAGCGGGTCGATGCGGTCGCGCCCGAGGCGCCGCTGGGCGGCATCACCCGCGGCGGCTACAAACTTGTCTATACCGACAAGCCGGGCTCGTGGTGGAAATCGCGCGAGAAATCCCGCAAGGCAAGCGACTTCACCTACTCGATCGGGGTGACGGTCGGCCGCGACGGTTCGGTCAGCCGGGTCAACTGGGATAGCCCCGCTTTCAACGCAGGCATCACGATCGGTACGAAGATCCTGGCGGTCGAGGGCACCGCTTATTCCGACGACGATCTGAAGCAGGCGATCAAGGATGCGACCGGCAGCAAGCCGATCAATCTGCTCGTGCAGCAGGGCAGTTATTTCCGCACGGTCAGCATCGCGTGGAGCGGCGGGCTGCGCTATCCGCACCTGGAAAAGATCGATCCCAAGGCGCCGAGCACGCTCGACGCGCTGTATGCGGCAAGGAAATAAGTGAATGGCGGCACCCGCCCAGACCCTGCTCCTATTCGGCGCCACCGGCGACCTGTCGCGGCGCATGTTGCTGCCGTCCCTGTTCGGGCTC
Source organism: Sphingomonas crusticola (assembly GCF_003391115.1). Taxonomy (NCBI): domain Bacteria; kingdom Pseudomonadati; phylum Pseudomonadota; class Alphaproteobacteria; order Sphingomonadales; family Sphingomonadaceae; genus Sphingomonas; species Sphingomonas crusticola. The sequence goes on along the minus strand of NZ_QTJP01000001.1, from coordinate 3,050,312 downwards.
GATGCGGACGGGCTGCTGCCGCCTGACCTGAAGATCTACGGCACGGCACGCAGCGACATGGACGATGCCGCCTTTCGCGAGACGGCCGCCACGGCGCTTGAGCCGATCCTGAAGGACCGCAACCTCTCGCAAGAAGTGCTCGATCGCTTCCTCGCCCGCGTACATTATGTCGCGGCGGACGCCTCGCGGCCGGAGACGCTGGCGGCCTTGGGCAAAGCGGTCGGTTCACGCGCCGATGCCGGGCTCGCCATCTTCCTGTCGACTGCGCCATCCCTGTTCGAATCGACCATTGCCGGGCTTGAAGCGGCCGGCCTGGCAGGCGAGCAGACGCGCCTCGCGCTCGAAAAGCCGCTCGGTCATGATCTCGCCTCGTCGCGCGAGATTAACGACGCGGTCGCACGCGTCTTCCCCGAAGCGCGTACGTTCCGCATCGACCATTATCTCGGCAAGGAGACGGTCCAGAATTTGCTGGCGCTGCGCTTCGGCAACATCCTGTTCGAGCCGCTGTGGAATGCGAGCGCGATCGAGCATGTCCAGATCACCGTCGGCGAGACCGTCGGATTGGAAGGGCGCACCTCCTATTTCGACGGCATGGGCAGTCTGCGCGACATGGTGCAGAACCATATGCTCCAGCTGCTCGCGCTGGTCGCGATGGAAGCGCCGGCGCAATTCACCGCGACCGCGGTGCGCGACGAGAAGGTCAAGGTGCTGCGCTCGCTGCGCAAGCTCGATCCCAAGGAAAGCGTGATCGGCCAATATGCCGCGGGCGCGGTCGCGGGTCAGCCGGTGCCGGCCTATGCCGCCGAACTGGAAAAGGCTTCCGATACCGAGACGTTCGTCGCGCTCAAGGCGCATGTCGATAATTGGCGCTGGCAGGGCGTGCCCTTCTACCTGCGCACCGGCAAACGGCTACCGCGGCGCACGTCGGAGATCGTGATCCAGTTCCGTCCGGTGCCGCATTCGATGTTTGCCGGGCGCGGGGCGGCGCTGCAGCCCAACCGTTTGCTGATCTCGATCCAGCCGGAAGAGAATATCAGCTTCACGATCATGGCCAAGCAGCCCGGGCTCGACCGCGATGGCATCCGCCTGCGCGAGGTGCCGCTCGACATCCGCATGGCCAATGCTTTTGCCGACGTGCGGCGGCGCATCGCCTATGAGCGGCTGCTGCTCGACCTGATCGAGGGCGATCCGACCTTGTTCGTGCGACGCGACGAGGTCGAGGCGCAGTGGGAGTGGATCGACGCGATCCGCGCCGGCTGGGCCGAAAATGGGATGACGCCCAAACAATATCCGGCCGGCACATGGGGCCCTGCGGCCGCCATCGCCCTGACCGAACGCGACGGAGTAACCTGGCATGAGTGAGTATAAGGCATGATCGAAGCGGAATGGTGGGAGCATGACGACGCCGAGGCGTTTGCCGAGGCAGTCGCGGGCGACATCGGCTTCATCATCGAAAGCGCGCTGGATGCGCGCAACGGCGCCGTGATCGGCCTTTCCGGCGGCAAGACGCCGGTGAAGGCCTATGAGAAGCTGGCACAGATGAAGCTCGACTGGAAGCGGGTGACGATCTTCCCGGTCGACGACCGGCTGGTCGCGATGGACAGTCCGCTCTCCAACGTTGCCATGCTCGCCAAGATCTTCCTGCCCAAGGGCGGGCGGGTGATGCCGCTTGGTGCCGACAATCCCGATTATAAGGGTGCGGGCAATGCCGCTGATGCGCGGCTGCAGGACCTGCACTGGCCGCCGGACCTGGTAGTGCTGGGCGTCGGCGACGACGGCCATACTGCCTCAATCTTCCCCGGACCGGATCTGGAGGCGGCACTGACCGCGCCCAAGACGCGCCGCGCGATCGGCGTGATGCCCGATCCGCTGCCGCCCGAGGCGCCGGTTGCGCGCGTCACGCTGACCCGCGCCGCGATCCTTTCGGCCAAGGCGCTGATGCTGTGCCTGACCGGCGACGCCAAGCGTGCGATCGTCGAACAGGCGATCGAGGATGGCGCCGGTTCCAAGGTGCCGATCGGTCAGGTCCTGGCCGAGGCCGAGCAGCCGATCGACATTCACTGGACGGCGTGATCGAAAGCTAGCTGCCCGGCCGGGTCTGGAGCAGCCATTGCTCGGTGCCTTCCAGCCCGAGCGCGGTGAGCACGCCGGTCATGTAGGCGCCGGTGTCGATGCCGATGCGGTTCGGCAGAATCTCGACCTCGTTGCGAACGGTGTGGCCGTGGACCACGACCGCGCCATGATCGTCCGCGCTGTCGAGGAAGGGCGCGCGGATCCAGCGCAGGTCCTGCCGCTCCTGCTGGGCGAGCGCGACGCCCGGGCGGATGCCGGCATGGGTGAGGAAATAATCGCCGAACTGCACGCCATCATGCATCGCCCGGAAGAAGGCGCGGTGCGTTTCCGGCACGTAGGAAGGCAAGGTATCGGGCGTGAAGCGGTCGGGCACGTCCAGCACCATCCGTGGCGCGCCATAGCTTTCGAACAATTCGCGCCCGCCATAGCGTAGATAATGCAGCATCTCCGGCAGATCGGGATCATCGATCAGCTGCAGCAGCATCTCTTCATGGTTGCCCATTATGTAATGGAAGCGCGCGAAAGCGGGCGGGCCGTGCAGGAAGAAATCGACGATCTCGCGCGACTGGGGCCCGCGATCGATCAGGTCGCCGAGCAGGACGACGTGTGTCTCCGCCGGCCCGCGCGCCTGGTCATCCGCCTCGATCTGGCGGAGCAAACGCTCGAGGAGATCGAAGCGGCCATGGATATCGCCGATCGCATAGACACGCTGCCCGGGCGGGATCGCAGCGGGCGCGCGCGGCGGCGGGGGCGGCTCCGCAGGCTTCTTGCGCCAATTGAACAGGTTCATCGATGGGCTACAACGCGGACCGGCGGCAGCGCGTTGCACAGATCGATCGCACCGGCCGGGCGCTCGAAGAAATCATCGTGGCGGTTGGCGCGCAGGTGCAGCCATTTGGCGAAACTCGCGCTGTCGGGGCGGAGCCATTCATAAGCCGGGCGCTCGGCCGCGGGCAAATCGGCGGCGAGAACGAGGCGGGTGATGGCGAGCGGATGTTCGTCCTTCTGATAAAAGCCGAGAGCGCCGGTGCCGCGCGGCAAGGCGGTCATATGTTCGAAGCCGTCGATCATGCGGCCGACCAGGGCGATGTTGCGATCGAGCGCGCGCGGGCTCTGGCCGATGACGGCATAGAGCTCGCCGCCGCTGCCGGTATCGGGCTTCAGGCCGCGGGCGACGCCGACGATGCCGTAACAATGCGCCATCCAGGCGCGGCCGCCGTCCGAAGCGGCGGGGAAGGCGCCGCTATAGCCGACTTTCGGCGCGAACGTATCGCGATAGGGCAGAGGCGTCATCGCCAGGCCGGCGGCTGGGCGATCATATTCGGCGGGCAAATGCTGGCCGAGCCCCTCGGGCGGGGCCTTGTCGTCGTCATTCTGGCCCCATTGCACGACATAATTGTCCTGCACGCGATAGACCGCGCCATGGTCGAACCAGTGGGCGCGGATCAGCCCGCGGATGTTGGCCACATGGGCCGGCGCGAAGGCGGGCGCGAGCGCGAAGGCCGCACGGCGGCCATTGGCAAGATCGATCAGCACCACATCCTGCGGATCGACCCGCTGCCAATCGGAAGCCGGGGCGGCCGCGACGATATCCGCCAGCGTCGGCGGCTTGGGCGTGGCGGCGGGGGCGGCGGAAGGCGCCGGCGCGGCGGCGGTGGCGAGGAGCGCGGCGAGCGCGAGCGAGGCGGGATATTTCATGGCGCAGAGCCTGCCACAGGGTGGCTGCCTTGCGAAAGCCTTTCCCCTTCGATAGGGCGCAGCGCTCCGGCGGAATGGAGCGGTGGCCGAGTGGTCGAAGGCGCTCGCCTGGAAAGTGAGTATACGTCAAAAGCGTATCGAGGGTTCGAATCCCTCCCGCTCCGCCATTCCGCCGGACCGTCCTGGAAAGCGAGCATATTTCAATAGCGTAGCGAGGGTTCGAATCCCTCCCGCTCCGCCATTCCGCCGGACCGTCCCTGGGGTCATCTCATACGGCGCGTGGAACGGGCACGCCCATCGGGCGGTTCAGGGGATATCCCTCTTCTTGAAAGGCCGGCCATGTCTTCCATTCCCGCTGACGACCTCATTCCCGACAATGACCCGGACGACCTGGACGACAATGACAATGCCGAGCAGCGCGAACCGACGCAGGCGCAGGACGTGGCCGAGGAGGCGCTTCATCTCGGCGCGGATCCCTATGTCGAGAGCGAGCATGGCGGCGCGACCAACCCGGCAGGCGTGATGCCGCTGGACGTGCCTGACCTCGTCGACACGATGAACCAGATGGTCAGCAGCGGCCGCATCGACAACGGCGCCTTTGCCGGCGAGCCGATGATGGACGACGAGGAGGATTATCTCGGTCAGACCGACAGCGACGACGATAACGACGGCTGACGCTGCAGGACCCGCGCGCTGCCCGGACGGGGGCCGCGCGGGGCCGTCCTTTCTCTGATCGCCCCACCGCGCCGCGCCGCCCGACACCTCCCGCTACCTCGCAAAAAGGGGGGATGGAGCCGGCGCGCGCTTGGGGTTATGCACGGGTCGCCTGTACCGGTGCGTTGCGTCGTCAAACCCTGGGGAGGACTATCATGACCATCTGGACACCGCGCGTCTTGAGCGTGCTTCGTATCGTGGCCGCCTTGCTGTTCATGGAGCATGGCCTGATGAAGCTGTTCCACTTTCCCGCCGCCCAGCCGGGCGCGCCCGATCCGCTGCCGGCGATGCTGATGGCGGCAGCGGTGATCGAGGTGGTCGGCGGCGCGCTGCTGGCGCTGGGCCTGTTCACGCGCGTCGCCGCGTTCGTCTGCTCGGGCGAGATGGCAGTCGCTTATTTCATCGGCCATTTCCCACACAGCCCGTGGCCCGCGATCAATGGCGGCGACGCGGCGGTGCTATACTGCTTCGTGTTCCTGTTCCTGGCGTTCGCCGGCGGGGGCGAATGGAGCGTCGATGCCGCGTTGGCGAAGCGGCGCATCACAAGCGAATAAGTAGCGCATTCCTGCCTGTTCAACAGGGAATTTTACGCGTTTTCAAGGCGATGACAGGGGGCGGGGCATGCTCCGCCTCCTTTTGCACGTAAAACATGGGCGCAAGATCACATAGCTTCGCTGCTCCCAGCCGCCCCTCATCAGGGGGCGTGCGAATAAGCGTTGGCGTCGCCGTCCCCCCGTCCGCTAGCATCGCTGCATAACAGAGCGGAGGGGCTGCAGGATGGGCGACTATATTTCTCCGAAAACAGGCGTGCGGCGGCGGGCGTTTCTCGCCGGGAGCGGCGGGATCGGGCTGGCGGCGTCGCTAGGGCGCCCGGCGCGGCTGCTGGCAGCGGCGGCGGGCGGCCCCTCCCCCGCCGCGCCGCCTCCGGGCGACCCCTCACGCAACCTGCTCGACAGCGAATGGCGCTTCTATCGCGGCGACATCATGTCCGTCCCGCCGCATAGCGGCAACGAAACCTATGCGAGCACCAAGGCCGGTGCAGCGGCGGGCGCGGCGGCGATCAAATATGACGACGCAAAGTGGCGCGTGCTCGATCTGCCGCACGATTTCGTGGTCGAAGGGCCATTCTCGCCTGAGGAGAATGTCGGCCAGGGCTATCGGCCGAAGGGGGTCGGCTGGTATCGCCGCACGCTGACGCTGAGCGAGGCGGATCGCGGCAAATATCTGGAGCTGCAATTTGACGGCATCGCGACCAACGCCACCATCTGGTTCAACGGCAATGTCGTCGCTCACGTTTGGAGCGCCTATAACAGTGCCTATATCGACGTGACCGCGTTCGCGCGCTTTGGCGGCGAGCCCAATGTGATCGCGGTGCGCGCCGATTCCTCGCCGCTGCAGGGCTGGTGGTATGAGGGCGGCGGGATTTACCGCCATGTCTGGCTGGTCAAAAGGCCGGCGGTGCATATCGTCAGTGACGGCGTCTACGCCCATCCGCGCGAGGGCGCGGGCGGGCACTGGAGCATTCCAGTCGAGGCGACCGTCGGGAATATCGGCGAGGCCGAAGCCGACGCGACGGTGCGCGCGGTGCTGATCGATCCCGACGGCAAGGCAGTGGCGCAGGCTGAGGCAGCGGTGACGGTGGCGCCGCTTGGACGGGGCGTGGCCTGGGCAACGCTGGCGGTGGACCAGCCCCGTCTGTGGTCGATCGAGACTCCGACGCTGTATCGGGTGCGGACGAGCGTCCATGCCGGCGGGCGCGAGCTGCATGCGGTGGAAACGACCGCGGGCTTCCGTACCCAGCATTTCGATGCGGCGCGCGGCTTCTTCCTCAACGGCAGGCCGGTGAAGATCAAGGGCGTGTGCATCCATCAGGATCATGCCGGGCTGGGCGTGGCGCTGCCGGATGCGATCATCGATTTTCGGCTGCGGCGCTTGAAGGAATTGGGCTGCAACGCGATCCGATCGTCGCACAATGCGCCGACGCGAGAATTGCTGGACGCGGCCGATCGGCTCGGCTTCCTGGTGATGGACGAGAACCGGCTGTTCAACAGCAGCCCGGATTATCTGGCCATGCTGGAGTGGATGGTGCGGCGCGACCGCAACCATCCATGCGTGATATTGTGGTCGGTGTTCAACGAGGAGCCGCTGCAGGGGACGCGCGAGGGCTATGAGATGGTCCGGCGGATGGCGGCCTGCGTCAAGGCGCTCGACGACAGCCGGCCGGTGACGGCGGCGATGAACAACGGCATGTTCGAGCCGGTCAACGTGTCGCAGGCGGTCGACGTGGTCGGCTTCAATTACCAGATCGACCAATATGACAAGTTCCACGCCGCCTTCCCTGACAAGCCGCTGACCAGCTCCGAGGACACGTCAGCGGTGATGACGCGCGGCGAATATGCGTCAGACCGGACCGGCCGCCATGTGCTCGCCTCCTATGACGAGGAAGCGCAGCCGTGGGGCGCGACCCACCGTCATGCGTGGAAGGCGATCGCGACGCGGCCGTTCGTGGCGGGCGCATTCGTGTGGACCGGGTTCGACTATCGCGGCGAGCCACAGCCGTTCGAATGGCCGACGGTGAATTCCTCTTTCGGGATCATGGACCTATGCGGCTTCCCCAAGGCGGCTTTCTACATCCATCAGGCGCAATGGGTGGAGGATCGGCCGATCCTGCATCTGATCCCGCATTGGAACTGGAGCGGGCGGGAGGGACAGCCGATCCGCGTGATGGCGATGAGCAACGCGGAGAGCGTGGCACTGCTGCTCAACGGGCGGCTGATCGGCGAACAGAAAGTCGACCCATACGAGATGAACGAGTGGCATGTGCCTTACGCGCCGGGGCGGCTGGAAGCGCTGGCGCGGCGCGGTGGGCGAATCGTGGCGCGGGCGCGGGTGGAGACGACCGGCTTGCCGGTGGCGCTGCGGCTGACGCCTGACCGGACCGCACTGGCGGGCGACGGGCGCGACGCGACCGCAGTGACGGTGGAGGCGCTCGACCGGCAAGGGCGCGCGGTGCCGACCGCCAATCTGGCGGTGGAGTTCGACATTGACGGCGGGCGGATCATCGGCCTCGGCAATGGCGACGCCAACAGCCACGAGCCCGAAAAGGGGCGGACGCGGCGGCTGTATAACGGCCTCGCGCAGGTTATCGTGCAGTCGAACATGGGCGCGAACGGCGCGCTGACGCTGCGCGCTTCAGCCAGCGGGTTACGGCCGGGGCTTGCGCGGATCGGCGTAAGGGCCTGACGTGTCGCGGCCGCCGGACGGACTGCCCTCCGGCAATCGGTCTCCCGATCCACCGGCGCTTATAGGGCAGGACCACCGACGGCCGCTTATCGGTGGAATTACAGGAAGTTGGATGAACCGCGAGGCAATCGGGCTGGCAGCGCCGGTTCAGGTTGGGGAATGAGCGGCAGCTGAGACCAATCCGAGGCCAAGCTTGTTCGGTTGGCCGCTTTTGCCATCGTCGGCGGTCCGCTATGGGCGCTGCATGACGCCTCGCATCCTGGTCGACGCCGACGCCTGTCCGGTGAAAGAGGAGATTTACCGGGTGGCGTATCGCACCGAAGTGCCGGTCACGATCGTGTCCAACAGCCATTTGCGCGTGCCCGATCACCCGCTGATCGACCGGGTCGTGGTGAGCGACAGTTTCGATGCCGCCGACGACTGGATCGCGGAAGCCGCAGGCGCGGGCACGATCGTGGTGACGGCCGACATCCTGCTCGCGGATCGCTGCATCAAGGCGGGCGCGGCCGTGCTCGCGCCGACCGGCAAGCCTTTCACCGCGAGCGGCATCGGAGCGGCGATCGCGACGCGCGCGATCATGGCCGATCTGCGCGCCGGCGGGGATCAACTGGGCGGGCCGGCGCCTTTTTCCAAGGTGGATCGATCCCGGTTTTTGCAGGCACTCGACGAGGCGATCGGCCGCCTGAAACGGGGTTAGACGCCGTTCCGTTTCGGCGGGTGGAGCAAGAAGCTGTTCGCACATGCAGCACTACCCTTGGCGGCGCAGTCGTGATAGGCGCGCGCTATGCTCAATCTGAACGGCATTACGGTGCGCCTTGGCGGACGCACGATCCTCAACGCTGCCAGCGCGACGCTGCCGGCGCGCAGCCGCGTCGGGCTGATCGGGCGCAACGGCGCCGGCAAGTCGACCCTCATGAAGGCGATCATCGGCCAGATCGATCCCGACGAGGGCGCGATCGAGATGCCACGCGGCACGCGCATCGGCTATATCGCGCAGGAGGCGCCGAGCGGCACCGCCACGCCGATCGACACGGTGCTCGCCGCCGATACCGAGCGCGCGGCCTTGCTGGCGGAGAGCGAAACCTGCCACGATCCCGACCGGCTGGGCGAGGTGCATGAGCGGCTGATCGCGATCGACGCCTATGGCGCGCCATCGCGCGCGGCGCGGATCCTGGTCGGCCTGGGCTTCGACGATGCGATGCAACAGCGGCCGCTCGACAGCTATTCCGGCGGGTGGAAGATGCGCGTCGCGCTGGCGGCGTTGCTATTCTCCGAGCCCGACCTGCTGCTGCTCGACGAGCCTTCGAACCATCTCGATCTCGAAGCGACCTTGTGGCTGGAGACCTTCCTCAAATCCTATCCGGCGATGATGGTGGTGATCAGCCACGAGCGCGACCTGCTCAACAATGTCGTCGATAATATCCTCCACCTCGAAGGCGGCAAGGTGACGCTATACGCCGGCGGCTACGATTCGTTCGAGCGGCAGCGCGCCGAGCGCGCCGCGCAACTCGCGGCGGCCAAGGCCAACCAGGATGCGCAGCGCGCCAAGCTGCAGGATTTCATCGCGCGCAACAGCGCGCGCGCCTCGACTGCCAAGCAGGCGCAGTCGCGCGTCAAGGCGCTGGCACGGATGCAGCCGATCGCGGCGATGGCCGAGGATCCGACTTTGTCATTCGACTTCCCCGATCCCGAAGAATTGCGACCGCCTTTGATCACGCTCGACCTGGCGAGCGTCGGCTATGCTGGGACGCCGATCCTGCAGCGGCTCAACCTGCGGATCGACCCCGACGACCGGGTCGCTTTGCTGGGGCGCAACGGCAACGGCAAGACCACGCTCGCCCGCCTGCTCGCCGCGCAGCTTGCGCCGATGGATGGCGAAATGAATGCGTCGGGCAAGATGCGCGTCGGCTATTTCACCCAATATCAGGTGGAGGAGCTCGACAGCGACGACACGCCGCTCGAGCATATGACGCGGGTGATGCAGGGCAAAACGCCGGCGGCGGTACGCGCGCAGCTCGGCCGCTTCGGCTTTTCCGGCGACCGCGCCACGAGCAAGGTCGGCAAGATGTCGGGCGGCGAGAAGGCGCGGCTCGCGTTGGCACTGATCACGCGTGACGCGCCGCACATGCTGATCCTCGACGAGCCGACCAACCATCTCGACGTCGATGCACGCGAGGCACTGGTGCAGGCGCTCAACAGCTATTCGGGCGCGGTTTTGCTGGTGAGCCACGATCGCCACATGCTGGAGCTGACCGCCGACCGGCTGGTATTGGTCGACGAGGGCACGGCGCGCGAGTTCGAGGGCAGCATCGACGATTATACCGACCTGATCCTCGGCAAGAACCAGCCGAAGAAGGACGGGGCCAAGTTCGGCAAGAAGGACAAGAAAGCGGCGGCCGCCCAGCGCGAGGCGGCGGCGGCGTTGCGCAAACAGGTGCAGGAGCATGAGGCGGCGGTGGCCAAGCTCACCGCCGACCAGAGCGCGATAGATCTGGCGATGTTCGATCCCAAGCAGGCGGAGCCCAAGCTTGCACAACTGGCGATGAGCGACCTGATGAAGCGGCGCGCGGACGTGGCGGCGGCATTGGAGCAGGCCGAAGCCCGCTGGATGGAAGCGAGTGAGCAGCTGGAGCGGCAGGCGGCCTAGCATCAAGCGGGCTCGACCCTGCTAACGCGAGCCTCTACTCCGGAACCCGGGTTCAGTCGGGGGCTTGTGTGATGCGCGCGTTATCCGCGTCTTTGCTGTTGTGGACGATATCGGTCGGCGCGCTGGCGGCGGTGCCCGCTCCTGTGGAAAGGGCAGCCGTCCGGCGGTCGGAACGGCCGGTGATCGGCCCGCCGGAATCATGGGTGTTGCCGGCCGCGGTGCCGCCCGCGCCTGCCGCTGCTGAAGGCGCCTCGACGGTCGATCTCCTGTCCGATGCCCAGGTGCGGTTCAGCGCGGACGGCGACAGCACCTATCGCGCCGTGATCTATCGGATCGCGACCCCGCAAGGACTGGAGGACGGCGCGCTTCAGATCAGCTGGGATCCCGATCTGCAATCGGTGACGTTGCACCATTACCGGCTGCTGCGGGATGGCAAGACGATCGACCTGCTGGGCGACGGATCGAAGCTGATCGTGGTGCGCCGCGAAACCAATCTCGAGCGGGCGGCGCTCGACGGCGAACTCACCGCAACGCTGCAGCCCGAAGATGTACGCGTCGGCGACGTGATCGACCTGGCCTATACCCGCACGCGGCGCGATCCGGCGATGGCCGGCAAATCGGAAATATTGATCGGGCCAAATGACGGGGTGCCGTTCGGGCGCAACCGGGTGCGTATCTTGTGGCCGGCAAGCAAGAAGATCACCTGGCGGGCCTTTCCGGGGGTGATTCAGCCCCGGGCCGGCCGCGTGGGCGCGGATAATGAGCTGGTGTCCGATCTGAGCAACGTGACAACGCCGCGGCCGCCCCGGGGCGCGCCGTCGCGCTTCAAGGTAGTGAATGCGGTGGAAGCTACCGAATTTGCGGACTGGCCCTCCGTGTCGCGTGTCTTCGCTCCCTTCTACCTCAAGGCCGGCACGCTCCCCCCGCAAAGCCCGCTGCGGGCGGAGGCGGCGCGCATCGCTCAATCCTCATCCGATCCCAAAGTCAGAGCCGAGCTCGCGCTCGCGCTTGTGCAGCAACAGGTCCGCTACCTGTTCCTCGGCATGGATGATGGGGGCTATGTTCCCGCCGACGCCGACCTCACCTGGTCGCGCCGCTTCGGCGACTGCAAGGCCAAGACGGTGTTGCTGGTCGCGTTGCTCAAGGAATTGGGCATCGATGCCCGCCCGGTTCTGGTCCACACCACCGACGGCGATTTCCTGGCAACGCGCCTGCCGATGATGGGATCGTTCGACCATGCCATCGTCGAAGCGCGGATCGGCGGACGCAGTTACTGGCTGGACGGCACCCGCCTCGGCGACCGCAAGCTCGATCGGCTGCGGACGCCTAACTACAAGGTCGGCCTGCCGATCGTCGCGCAGGGTGCCGCCCTGGAGCCGTTGACGCCCGAACCGCTGACCCAGCCGACCGAGACGACATCGCTGACGCTCGACGCGAGTGCGGGCATAGATGTTCCCGCCCCGGCCAAGGCCGAGATGCGTTTCCGGGGCGATTCCGCAGTCGACATGCGGCTCAAATATTCCGAGCTGTCCGCGACCGACCGGGATGTTGCGCTGCGCAAGCTGTGGCGCGAGACCTATGACTTCGTCGTGCCGCAGGCGGTGGCGATTAGCGACGATGCCGAGAGTGGCGATTTCCTACTCACCATGGTCGGAACCGCGCGCATGGCCTGGGACGAAGAGGTCGGGACCCGCTGGTACGAGGCCGATCGTGCGCGCCTCGGCTGGAAGTTCGACGATACGCGCGAAGACACGCTCAACAGGGATGCGCCATTCGCGTTCGATTATCCCGATTGGTGGCAGTCCAAAGAGACAATCATGCTTCCGTACAAGGGTGCAGGTTTCCGGTTGCAGGGCGACGATGTCGATAAGACGATCGGCGGGCTTTACGCCTTCCACCGCAAGATCGGGATCCAGGACGGCGTCATGACGATGGAGGCCGATACGCGCGCGCTGGCGGCGGAACTGCCTGCCGCGCAGGCGGCGCAGACGCGGCTGCAGATGGCCGAACTTGCCCGCACCGGCGTGTATGTGCGCCTGCCCAATGATTATCTCGCGACCGACGCCGACATGGCGGCGCTGAAGGATGACAAGGCTGCCAGCGCGCAAGCCTATCTGCATCGTGGCGCGATCCACTTCGACCGCGGCGAGCTGGACGCCAGCATCGCTGACGAAGATGCCGCGATCGCATTGAAACCCGATCAGGCGCTCGCTCACTCGGTACGCGCAATGGCGCTGGCGGCGAAGGGCGACATGCGAGGCGAGGCGGCCGCGGACAAGGCGCTGGCGCTCGACCCCAAGCAGGGTCTGGCGTGGCGTAGCAAGGGCGTGTTGGCGCTGCAAAGCGGTCGTTTTGCTGACGCGGACCACGACTTCACGCAGGATCTGGCGCTCAACGAGAATGACGAACACGGCCTTGTCGGGCGTGGCACGGCGCGCGTGCAGCTTGGCCGGTTCGCGGACGGGCTGGCCGATATCGACGCCGCGCTTGCGATCGCCCCCAAGATCCCGATCCGTGCCGTAAGGGCGCAGGCGCTGCTCGGGCTGGGCCGCAAGGACGAGGCGTCGGCCGAAGCGGATCGAGCGGTCGCGGCGCAGCCGAACGACGCGAACGTGCGGCAGCTTCGGGTGGGACTGCGTTCTATGGTCGGCCTGAACGCTGAAGCGATTGCCGATCTGGATGTACTGATCGCCGCCAAGCCGCAGGCAGAATATTATGCCAGCCGCGCCATGTTGTGGCCGGCCGCCGATCGGGCCCGGCGTACGGCCGACATCGGCGCAGCGCTGCGGCTTGATCCGGCCAATCTGCTGGCACTTTCCATGCGTGCCAATGACGAGATCGAAGCAGGCGCCCTTGACCAGGCCGAAGCCGATATCGCCGCAGCCGACAAAGTGGACCGCAACGGGCGGGCGACGGAGGGGCTGCATTCGGCATTGCTCGTCAAGCGCGGACGACTGCGCGAAGCCTTGGAGCTGGCCAACAGGATCGTCGCCAAGCATCCCGAGGACGCCATGGCATTCAACAACCGATGCTGGCTGAAGGCCACGCTGAATCTGTCGGCCGATACGGCGCTGGCCGATTGCGAAGCCGCGCTCAAGCTGGCCCCGGGCAGCCCGGCAATTCTCGACAGCCGCGCTTTCGCGAAGCTGCGGATGGGAACGCTGGACGGCGCAATCGAAGATTATAATGCCGTGCTCAAAATCGCCCCGAACCTTCCCGCCTCCCTCTATGGGCGTGGGCTGGCACGCGCGCGGAAGGGCGACCGGGAAGGAGCGCTGAGCGATATCGCCGCAGCGCGTAAGCTCAGCCCTGCGATCGACGCGCGGTTTGCGACCTTCGGGATGAATCCGCCTGACGCGCCGGCGGCCCCGCACCCCTGAGCGAGGTCCGGCTGCCCGTCTTCAATGAAGCTTCGCGATGCTGAGGCCGTCGGCCTTGGCGCGTTCCTTGATCGATTCCTCGCTGCGGGTGAGCGCCTTGGCGATGGCACGCAACGGCATGCCCTTCTTGGCAAGTGTGTGGAGCTTCTGCAGCTCGTCCTGCCGCCAGGGTTGACGATGCCGTTCGAACTTCTCGGCCATGGCATGTCCTTTGTTTGCGGTTGACGCTGCGCGGCGGCGCCAGCATCCCCAACGGCTATAAGACGAGAACCGGACGGGAGGAACTATGCGTTTCCGGCAGCTGCTTTTGGGCGCCCTGTGCGCCGGGATCACCCTTCCTGTCAGCGCGCAACAGGCGCATCCGGAGCTGTGGCCCGCGGCGCATAGCCCGCTGGCGCCGGACGCCAAGATGGAGGCGCGGATTACGGCGATGCTCGGCCGCATGAGCATCGAGGAAAAGGTCGGGCAGACGCTCCAGCCGGAGATGAAGTTCCTGACGCCCGCCGACGTCGCCAAATATCATATCGGCAGCATCGAGAATGGCGGAGGCTCCGTCCCGGGCGGCAACAAGCATGCCGGCCTCGCCGATTGGCTGAAGGTGATCGACGGTTTCTGGCGGGCATCGGTCGACCCCGCAAACAAGGGCGAGCGCATCCCGCTGATGTGGGCATCGGACGCGGTCCATGGTCACAACAATGTCTTCGGCGCGACCATCTTCCCGCACAATATCGGGCTGGGTGCGGCGCGCGATCCGCGGCTGATCGAGCGGATCGGGAGGGCGACGGCGGAGGAGGTGCGCGCGACCGGCATGGACTGGTCGTTCGCACCTGTGCTGGCGGTGGTGCGCGACGATCGTTGGGGGCGCACGTACGAAAGCTATTCGGAGGATCCGGCGTTGGTCGCTTCCTATGCCGGCGCGATGGTGCGTGGGCTGCAAGGAAGCGGCAAGACCTTCCTCGACCGGGATCATGTCGTCGCCAGCGCCAAGCATTTCCTGGGCGACGGCGGCACCGACGGCGGGCGCGATCAGGGCGACAATCGCGCGAGCGAGGCGGCACTGCGCGATATACACGGCGCGGGCTATCCCCCCGCGATCGACGCGGGGGTGCAGGTGGTGATGGTCAGCTTCTCAAGCTGGCAGGGGCAGAAGATGCACGCCAATGCCAGCCTGATCACCGACGTGCTCAAGCGGCGCATGGGGTTTGACGGCATTGCGATGGGTGACTGGAATGCGCACGGCCAGGTGCCGGGTTGCACCAATGGCGACTGCCCGATCTCCACCAATGCCGGCATCGACGTCTATGACGTGCCCGAAGATTGGAAGGCCTTGTTCGAGAACAGTGTGCGGGAGGTGAAGGCGGGCACCATACCGCTGGCGCGGCTGGACGATCAGGTACGGCGCGTGCTGCGCGTAAAACTGCGCGCGGGCCTGTTCGACGAGGGGCTGCCCTCAACACGGCCGCATGCGGGCGACACGAGCTTGCTGGGCTCGCCGGCTCACCGCGCGGTCGCGCGAGAGGCAGTGCGCAAGAGCCTGGTGCTGCTCAAGAACGATGCCGGCCTGCTGCCCCTGAACCCGCGCCAGCATATCCTGGTCGCGGGCGCGGGGGCCGACAGCATCATGAAGCAGACCGGCGGCTGGTCGCTATCCTGGCAGGGCAATGATAATGCGAACACCGATTTCCCCGGAGCGACGTCGATCTGGGGCGGAATAGAGGCCGCTGTACGCGCGGCGGGCGGAACCGCGACGCTCAGCCCGGACGGAGGTTTCACGGCGAAGCCCGACGCGGCGATCGTGGTGTTCGGCGAAAATCCCTATGCCGAATTCCAGGGCGATCAGGCTGACGTGGCGCTCCATAGCGAGAATGCGGAAAGCCTGGCGCTGCTGCGCAAACTCAAGGCGGCGGGCGTGCCGACGGTGGCGGTACTGATTTCGGGACGGCCGCTCTACCTCAACCCGCAGATCAACGCGGCCGACGCGTTTGTCGCAGCGTGGCTGCCGGGCTCGGAGGGTGCAGGCGTCGCAGACGTGCTGCTGGCGAAGGCCAACGGACGGCCTAATTTCGACTTTGCCGGCAAATTGTCCTTCTCCTGGCCCAGAAGCCCCGACCAGACGCCGCTCAATGTCGGCGACCCAGGCTATGATCCGCAATTCGCTTATGGCTATGGCCTGCGTTACGGAGATACGGCCAAGGTTGGCCTGCTCCGGGAAGTGGCGATCGCATCGCCCGCGGCCGAGCGGGGCGTGTTCCTGAAGGACGGGATCGGCGTCAACGGCTTCGCGCTGTCGATCGGCGACGCGCAGGCGCCACGCATCGCCGCCGTGGGATCGCGCATGGCAACCTATGGCAAGGAAGCGCTGACGCTGCGCCAGATCGACCGGAACCGCCAACAGGATGCCTGGGCGGCGCGCTGGAGCGGCGCCGAGCCCGCGTGGATCGAGCTATACAGTCCGACGCCGGTCGACCTTGCGCGCGAAGCCAATGGCGCCATGGTGCTGACCGTAGCGCTGCGCATGGTGCAGATGCCGGCGCACAGGCTCGAGATCAGCATGGGCGGCGCCGCGCCGGCGGCCAGCGCACTTGCCGCGCCGCTCACCGGACCGACCGGACAGTGGCAGACGCTGCGTATTCCGCTGCGCTGTTTCGGCGGCGACCTCGCAAAGGTGCAGTCGATCCGTCTCTCCACCGATGGTGCTGCGGCGTTCGATCTCGGCAACATCGCTGTCCAGGAAACGCGTGCGGGCGATCGCTGTCCCGGCTAGCTCAGGATTTGCCGGGCCTTAGCGCCTCGATCATCGCCTCGTCGCAGATCACATTGGATCCCCCGGGCTCCAATTCCGGGACAGGGGCGGCAGCGCTCAGCGGCACGCCGGCAACATAATGGCGGGCGAAGACGCGCATGACATGGGCGACACCAAGCTCGTTCACCTCCCGCATATCCTCTTCAAAATAGACGCCCGCGGTCGCGGGGCCGGTGATGATTTCGTAGGAGGGGAAATAATCGACCCAGGCGAAGCGCCGGGACACCGCATCCGCGGCGACCCGCAACGCCGCCTTGCTGTAGGCGGTGGATACCAGGACGTGACGGTCTTCGTAGGTCGCGATCAGCGGCACCGGCGAGACAGTGAGCAACACCCGCACGCGCGGATTGATGGCGCGCATGCGTTCCAGTGCCGCAGCGAGATCCGCCTCGACCTCGGCCGCGCTGAAGTTGACGAATTCGTGCAAATCCGGCTCGTAGCTGCCACCGGCAACGCCGGGGGCGAGCGGATAGATCGAACCGTCCGCGCGCGAACGCCAGGCTTCGGTCAGGCCGAGCGTGAAGACGAACACATCAAGCTCGGCCACCAGCCGGCGCACGGCGGCGAGATGAAGTTCACGGTCAGCGGCGACCGCTTCCCGCGAGGAGAAACCGTCCGGCTCGACCGTCTGCCGGAACGGATCGATCCAGCCGCCATTACGTCCAGGCCAGGCTTTATCGACCGGCTGGCGACCATCGAACGCCTCTTCTAGCAGCTGACGCCATTGCGCGGCGGTGTAGATATTTCCGTAGCGCGCCGAGAATAGGCCATATTGGCGGCGGCGGGCTTCCTCGTCGGACAGACCCTCACCGCTTTCCGCCACGAAATAGTGCAGGCCCATGCCGGCGATCGCGCGCGCGATATGCTGCGCGAAGCAGGAGCCGGCAGTCGCCACGCGATCGGAAGGACCAATCCGGAAGCCCGAGGCGGTGACGGGATCGATCAGGTGCGATTCCGTGGCCGAGATCGCGCGCCGCCAATAGTGATGATCGGGAAGATCGCGATAGGGGTTGCTCATAATGCGGCCCGGATCGCTTCGCGCAGGCGGAGCAAGCGCGGCTGGATGTACCATTTGACCCGCAGGCGCGATCGGTCCCACGCGGCGTAGTCGGCGAGGCTGCGCTCGAGAAAGCCCATCAGGTCGAGCGGGGTGGGATCGTTGGGAGCGTGGAACAGATAAGCGCCGCGCACCCCCAGGTGTGCCCCGATCGCCGGATAGATCGGCCAAGTCGTGCCCGCCAAGGCGTCGGGCGGCGGCATGGCATCGGCATGGATCGGGCGGCCGATTTTTGCCAGCACCGCATGCGCGAAGTCGAACAATATTTCGATCTTGGGATGGTTGATCGTGTGCATGAACGAGCGGCCGCGCGATCGCCGTACGAAGGTTGCGCCGATCTCCAGACCATGGGCCCGGAACCGTTCGATCATGGTGTCGCGCTCGGGTATCCAGAAATCGAAATAGCCGGCGGCCGTGAAGATTTCGGGGTTGAACAGCGACGCGGCTTGTTCGGCGGAAAGCCCTTCCTTGTAAGCGGCGAGCGCGATCATGCTGTGATAGGGGCCAGCGAAGCCGTTGACTGCCTCCCCATCCGCGAAGACGTAGACGCAATCGGGATGGTATGCGTGGAACTGGAAGCTCGGTACATGCGCATAAGCAGGCAGCGTAAAAGGCTTGCCGGCAGCCCAGTCCCGGATTTCCGGCATGACCACCGCAAAATCATAGCCGCTGAAATGATCCGGGTCCTCGGCGATCCGCCGCGCGAATTCCCAATGATCGCAGGCGGTGCAATCCACGTCTTTCGCCAGGCTCTGGATACTGCTGGCGAGACCGAAGCTCTGGCAATTGGCAATGACGACCCAGCGTTCGCGCATGCTTCGTCCTATGGGGCGGGCCATGTGTCTGTCCAGATCGCAGACTCGCGATCCCAAGCGGACCAGCGGTCAGGAGCGGGTAAAGTCGAGCACGCGCCCCTCGTGCGCGCTGCGGCGGGCGCATTCGATGATGCGCAGGCCGGCGATCGCATCCGCGGGATCGACCGGCGGCGGCGCCTGGTCGAGGATTGCATCGGCGACGGCGCGGTAGAAGAGCCTCCAGTCACCGCGTGCGCTCGGCAGCGGCTGGGAACCTGCGGCGTCGGTGAGTATGCCATGATCCTCCGGTGGCTCGACACCGAAGCCGGGATCGTCGGGGGCTGTACCCGCGCGCAACGCGGCCTCCTGCGGATCGATGCCATATTTGACGAAGCTGCCGCGCATGCCGTGGAGCGCGAAACGTGGGCGAGGCGCAGCCAGCAGCGTCGCAGCCGAGAGGATCACGCGGCGCGCACCATAATGGAGGGTGAGCTCGAAATAATCGTCGACGCGGCTTGCTGGGCGCTGGCAGGCAATGTCGCCGACGATCCGGTCGGGATCACCGAACAGGCGAAGCGCCTGATCGATCAAATGTGGGCCGAGATCGACCAGCACCCCGCTGCCCGCGCCCGGCTCTTCCTTCCAGCCGGGCTTGATCTCAGGCCGGAAGCGATCCCAGCGCAATTCCGCCAGTGCGATCTCGCCCAACCGGCCGCTCGCGACGAGCGCAGCTACGGTGAGGAAGTCGCTGTCCCAGCGGCGATTGTGGAAGACGGTCAGCATGCGGTCTTGCGCCTTCGCCAGCGCAATCAGTGCCTCGCTATCTGCCACGTCGAGCGCGAACGGCTTGTCGACGACGACATGCTTGCCGGCCGCCAGCGCCTCGCGCGTGAGCGGGACGTGCGTCTGGTTGGGCGTCGCGACGACGACGAGGTCGATGCTCTCGTCGGCGAAGACGGCCGCCGTATCGGGGGAGACGAGCGCGGCGGGAAAGGCCTGTGCCACCGCGTCCGCCTGACGGGTGACCACGCGGGTCAGCGAGAAGCGAGGCTCGCACGCGATCAGCGGCGCGTGAAACGATGCGCCGGCAAGCCCGTACCCGATCAGCGCCACATTTATCGTCATGCACCCTCCTCCAGCTGCCGCCGGTTATAGACATTCGCACGTACCGCGATAATGGCCGCTCGCGTCAAGCAGGAGCGACCAATGGCCTTCCCCGCCCCCTATATTGCCGACCCGGCACGCTATGACGGGCGCATGCCGTACCGCCGCTGCGGACGCAGCGGGCTGGACCTGCCCGCGATCTCGCTTGGCCTGTGGCAGAATTTCGGCGGGGCTGACGTGTTCGAGACCGGCCGCGCGATGCTGCGCCGCGCATTCGACCGCGGCGTCACCCACTTCGATCTCGCGAACAATTACGGCCCGCCCTATGGCTCGGCCGAAGAGAATTTCGGCAAGGTGCTGGCAACCGACTTCGCCGGCCATCGCGACGAACTGATCATCTCGACCAAAGCCGGGTGGGACATGTGGCCGGGACCCTATGGCGATGTCGGCAGCAGCAAGAAATATCTGGTCGCGAGCCTCGACCAGAGCCTCAAGCGGATGGGGATCGATTATGTCGACATCTTCTATTCGCACCGCGTCGATCCCAAGACGCCGCTGGAGGAGACGATGGGCGCGCTCGCCCAGATCCATGCGCAGGGCAAGGCATTGTATGTCGGCATTTCCAGCTACGAACCCGGACTGACACGCAAGGCGGCGGCGATCCTGGCCGAGTATAAGGTGCCGCTGCTGATCCATCAGCCGAGCTACTCGATGCTGAACCGCTGGATCGAAGAGGAATTGCTCGGCACGCTCGACCAGCTCGGGACCGGTTGCATCGCCTTCTCGCCGATCGCCCAAGGGCTGCTCAGCGACCGTTACCTTAACGGCGTGCCCGAAGGCGCGCGCGCGTCCAAGGGTGGATCGTTCAAGCCCGAGCTGATCAAGCCCGAGACGATCGAGCATATCCGCGCGCTCAACGACATCGCCAAGCGCCGCGGCCAAAGCCTCGCGCAGATGGCGATCGCCTGGGTGCTGCGCGATCGGCGCGTCACCTCGGCGCTGATCGGCGCGCGCACCGTCGAGCAGCTCGACGATTCACTGGATGCGGTGAACAATCTGACGTTCGACCAGGCCGAACTCGATGCGATCGACGGCCATGCGCGCGACAGCGGCATCAATATCTGGCGCGGCTCCTCCGACATCACGCAGGTGCCGGAGGGTACGCGCGGGTAAGCCGGCGCGACGCGCGCTACAGGGCCAACCGCAGGGTAGCGCCAAACACACGCGGTGCCCCGAGCTGGCCCAGGAACACGACCGGTGCGGCGCCGACGATCGAGCTGGTCGAGAGGTTCTGATAATATTTCTTGTCGAACGCATTCTCGACCCAGGCTGACAGATCGTAACGCCCGTTGGCGAAGGTCGCACCGACACGGAACTGGGCGGTACCATAGCCGGGCACCAACCCGTATGGACCATCATCGACCGTGCCATACATGTTCGAGCGATAGGAATAGCGGGCGAGCGCATAGGGCCGCACACCGCGGCTCGTTTCGAAATGCAGGTCGACGATCGCGTTGGCGGTCCATTTGGGCGCCTGGTAGACGCGCCGCCCGGTGAGATCGCACGTGCCGGTGACGCCGACCGGGCACGGCGCGTTGCGGTACGACGTATAATAAGCGTCGTTATAGGCGCCATTGGCGGACAGGGTCAGCTCTGGGCTGACCCGCCAATTGGCGTCCGCCTCGACGCCGCGCGCGCGGACGTTGCCGACATTGGCGAGATAGGAGCGATTGCCGTTGCTCGGAACGATGTTGGCCTGCAGGCCCGATAGCGAGGTGCGGTAGACGCTAAGGTTGAGTGTCAGGCGATCACCGAACAATTGCTGCTTCAGGCCGGCTTCCCAATCGCGCACCTTTTCGGGATCGAGGATCAGCGGCGTGCCCGCCGAGACTGCCGAATTGAGGTTGAGGCCGGCGCCCTTGTAGCCGGTCGAATAAGAGACATAGGCAAGCAGGTTCCTGGTCGGCTTCCACGACAGGCTGGCGAGCCAGGACGTGTCGTTATTGCTGACCGAAACGTCATAGTGGAATGGGATCGATGTCGCCGGATTCGGCGTGCCGCGGTTCGACGTGTCGGAAACGCCGCTACGCTTATCGTGCGTGTAGCGGATGCCGCCGGTCGCGGTCAGCGTCGGCGTGATCTCGAAATTGGCCTGGCCGAAGGCGGCGAGACTCGTGGATGTGGTGTCGACGTCATCGATATATTGCGAGCCCGGCGCGATATTGATCGCCGCCGCATTGGGGTTCGCGAGCCGGGCATAAGCGGTGTAGAATGCCGAGGCATCGTAACCGAACTGGTTGAGGATATAATGATCGCGCAGGCGCTGGTGGAAATAATAGGCCCCCGCCTGCCAACTGAACCGCCCAGGCGCTGAGGCAAGGCGGAATTCCTGCGAATATTGGTCGTCGCGCGTCCTCGCGACATTGACCTGAATCACGTCGAGCGGCGTGTTGTCGCTGTCCTGCAGCGGATTGAAATACCAATGGCGATAGGCACTGATCGAGGTCGCGGTCGCGAAGCCGAGATCCCATTCCGCCTGCAGCGAGGTGCCGCCCTGATGCGTACGCATCTGCTGGGGCGCATTGTTACGGGTATAGTGGGTCGTTGCGACCGGGACATAACCCAGCTGCGCCAGCGCGTTGAGCGTGCGCGCGGTGGTCGCGCTCAGGGAAGCTGGGAGCACTGTCTTAATCACGCTGACGCAGCAGGTGTCGTCCTCCTGCGAATAATCCCCCAGCAGGCGGATCTTGAGCTTGCTGGTCGGCGTCAGCAGCAATTGGACCCGGCCGCCGCTGCGGCCGATACTGTTGGCAGGCGAACCGGTGGTGATATTCTTCAGCACACCGTCGCGATGCGTGTTGAACCCGGTGACCCGAAAAGCGAGCAGATCGTCGATGATCGGCCCCGTGACGCTCACGCGTTCCTGATTATAATTGCGGCTGCCGCCAGAAATTTCGCCGGTCAGGCCGAACTCGAAGCTGGGTGCGCGCGTCGTGATATTGAGCACGCCGGCGGAGCTGTTGCGCCCGAACAAGGTTCCCTGCGGCCCGCGTAGCACCTCAACCCGATCGACATCGATCAGGTCGGCCAGCGCCATGCCGGGACGGCCGAGATAGACATTGTCGATATAGACGCCGACCGAGCTATCGAGCCCGTCGGACGCGCTCGACACGCCGATGCCGCGGATCGCGACCGAGCTGTTGCGCGGGTTCGAATTGAAGGCAGTCAGGCTCGGCGTCTGCTGCTGGACGTCGGCAAGCGTAAACGCGCCGGTGCGTTCGAGCCCCGCGCCCGACAGCACCGACAGCGCAACCGGCACATCCTGCGCGCGCTCGACCTGATGGCGGGCGGTCACCACGATTTCGCCTGCATCACCGACATCGGTCATGGCGGGGTCAGCGGCCTCCGGCCTGTCGGCGCCCGTCGAAGCAGCTGCAGCCGAGGTGGCCGCGTCGGCCGATGCAAGCTGGACATTTTGCGCGGCAGCACCCCCGGCCAGCAGCATTGCCGCCAGCACCGCGGCCGATGTTGCCGAAAAACGAGCCTGGTTCATATGATCGCCCCTTCCCTTTGTCAGGGCGACGCCGACTAGAAACCTATTTCCCTAGTAGGTAACTATGGAATCTAGGGGAGGCGTAAGTTTTTGTGTGTGGTCGCCCAACCGCTTCCGGCGTCAATCCACGGCCCATGGAACAGGCCGGCAGGAGAGTCGCATGGCGAAGATCGGTTCACTGGAAGTAAGCGCGCAGGGCTTCGGCGCGATGGGGCTATCGAACGTTTACGGTCATGCCGAAGATGCGGATTCCGTCCGTACCATCCATCGCGCGATCGAGCTGGGCATTACCCTGTTCGATACCGCGACCGGCTATGGCGATGGCCATAACGAACGGCTGCTCGGCAGCGCGATCGCTGGAAAGCGGGATCGCGTGGTGCTCGCCAGCAAATTCACCCATCGCCGCGGCGGCACCGACGCGATCGTCAGCGCACGCGAGGCGGTCGAGGCGAGCCTGCAGCGGCTCAACGTCGACCATATCGATCTCTATTATCTGCACCGCATCGATCCGCTGGTGCCGATCGAGCAATCGGTGGGCGAGCTTGGCCGGTTGCGCGACGAGGGCAAGATCGGAGCGGTCGGCGTGTCGGAGGCCGATGCCGACCAGATCCGCCGCGCGCATGCCGAAACCCCGCTGGCCGCGCTGCAGAGCGAATATTCCTTATGGACGCGCGATGTGGAGGCCGAGATCCTGCCGACCGTGCGCGAGCTCGGCATCGGCTTCGTCGCCTATAGTCCGCTCGGGCGGGGCTTCCTCGCCGGCGCCTTGCCGACCGAGGCCGACGACCGCCGCAACATCCATCCTCGCTTCCAGCAGGATGCGGTCGCGGCCAACGCCCGTCGCCGCCGCATCATCGAGGATGTCGCCGAGCGGCTTTATGCCACGCCGGCGCAGGTCAGCCTCGCCTGGGTCCTGTCGAAGGGCGTCGTGCCGATCCCGGGAACGCGCCACATCGCGCATCTCGAGGACAATGTCGCGGCCGGCGAGATCGCGCTCGATGCCGAGACGATTGCCGAACTCGAAGCGGCCTTCCCCCAGGGCGAGACCGTCGGTGATCGTTACCCGCCCGAACAGATGAAGCTGGTGCCGCGCCAGCCCGCCTTCGCCTGATCCCCTCCCAGCAAGAAAGGTCCGGACCCATGAGCACACAGCTTCAGCAGCCCCGCCAACACTATAACCGCATCCAGGTCGACCCGGTCACACCGGTGATCGGCGCCGAGATTTCCGGCGTCGACCTGTCGCGCCCGATCGACGCCGAGACCGCCGCCGATATCCAGAAGGCGCTGCATGATTGGCGCGTCGTCTTCTTCCGCGACCAGCAGCTTTCCAACGATCAGCTCAAGGCGTTCGGGCGGGCGTTCGGCCCCCTCACCCCCGCCCATCCCATCGCCGACGGACTGGAGGAGCATCCCGAAATCTGGGAGCGATCCGTCACCGAATATCGCACGCGGCGCAGCGCCAATGACAGTTTGCCGCCGGGACGCACGCCGCCGCGCGATTATAAAGGCTGGCATATCGACATCACCTTCGTCGCCAATCCCAACCGCTATTCGATCCTCTACGGCGTCGAGATCCCGGCATTCGGCGGCGACACCATCTTCGCCAACCTGATCGAGGCCTATCAGGGATTGTCGCAACCGATCCGCGACCTCATCGACGGGCTGCAGGCGGTCCACCGCACCAGCAGCTATGACAGTGCCAGCCGCGGCCCGCGCCGTGACGGGCTGCCGACAGGGCCGTTCACGGCGCTTCATCCGCTGGTGCGCATCCACCCCGAGACGGGCGAAAAACTGCTATTCCTCAACCCCGGCACCACCAGCCACATCGTCGGGCTCAAGGAGCGCGAGAGCCAGGCCTTGCTCGACCTGCTCTATGGCGAGCTGACGCGGCCCGAATATCAGGTCCGCTTTCATTGGCGCCCCGGCAGCCTGGTGGTGTGGGACAATCAGGCGGTCGCCCACGCCGGGCCGATTGATTACGCCCATTTCCAGGGCGCGCGCACGGTGCGCCGCATCACCGTCGCGGGCGAGCTGCCCAAGGGGCCGGACGGCTTCACCTCGCGGCCGCTGGAAGGCGACCTGTTCGGCGTGCTTGGCTGATGCCACGCGCCGCGTCCTCACGCCGCGCCGGTCCGATCGGGCTGGCGGCGTTCGTGATCGTCTCGATCGCCTTGCTGGTGGCGTTTGCGCCGGCAAGGCGCGGGGGCGCGGGGCCCGCCGCATTCGACCTGAGCAAGCCCTTGCCGGATACGATCCCGCCGGGCGTGGTGCTGCGCGTCGGCGACCCGGTCACGCAATGGATTTTCCAGCACGAAGGTTGGGAGAAGCAGCTCCCGTTCAAGATCGAATGGGCGCAGATCACCGGCGGGCCGGACGTGACCGAGGCATTCCACGCCGGCGCGCTGGATGTCGGCCTGGGCGCGAGCGTGCCGCCGATCCACGCTGCGTGGACAGGCATTCCGGTGCGGATCGTGGCCTTCCGCGACTTCGCCGAGCCTGACCGGCACCAGGCATGGGTGTTCGGCGTCTCGCCCAACGCCAAGGTCGCCTCGGTCGCGGATCTCAAGGGCAAGCGCATCGCCTTCAGCCCGAGCCAGGTCCAGGCGGTGGTGGTGCTGCAGACCCTGAAGGCAGCGGGGTTGAAGACCAGCGACGTCACGCTCGTCGAGCTTCCGTCCAGTATCGGCGGCGACGTCTACACCAACGCGCTGGCAAGCGGTGAGGTCGATGTGGCGCCATTGGGCGCCGGCATCGTCGTGCAGCGCTATATCCGAAAGTTTGGCAGCGACGGTGCGCGCTTGCTCAAGCACCCGCCGTTTCGCGACGATGCGCTCAACGTCTATGTGCCGGAAACGGTGCTGGCAGACCCCGGCAAGGCGGCGGCGCTCAAGCTCTTCATCCGCTATTGGGGCAAGGCGCAGGCTTGGATCAACGCCCATCCGGAGGCGCTCGCGGAAGGCTATTATGGCCGCCATCAGGGGCTTCCGATCGCGGACGGCCGCCTGATCGTCGGGGCGACCGGCAAGGTGCATGTCCCCGGCGACTGGTCCCGCGCACGCGCGGTCGAGCAGGCGGCGATCGACATATTGGGGCAGCAGACCGGCCGCCCTCGCCTCGATGCCGCGACCCTGTTCGATCCGCGCTTCGAGACCATTGCCGCCACGGCAGCGCAAGGAACGGCATCATGAACGCACATAGCGGGGAAATCCTGCCCGCGCCCGCTCGCGTGCAGCAACGCCGGGCGCTCGGGCCGGGCACGCCCAACCGTTACGGCCATCTGCTCGGACCGGGATTGTTGCTGCTCTATTGGGCGGTGCTGTCCGAGACCGGCTGGCTCGACCCGCGCACCCTGCCCGCGCCCTGGACGGCCGTTATCACGGGTGTCGAACTGCTGCGCGAGGGACGCCTGCAGACCAACCTCGCAGTCTCGGCAAGCCGGGCGGCGGCCGGACTGCTGGTCGGTGGCAGCGCGGGCGTGCTGCTCGCCTTCATATCCGGACTATCGCTGCTCGGCGGCTACGTGATCGACGGGCTGGTGCAGCTCAAGCGCGGTATCCCGATCCTCGCTCTCATCCCGTTCATGGTTTTGTGGTTCGGCATCGGCGAGCCGATGAAAGTCGGGGTGATCGCCGTCGCAGCCTTCTTTCCCATCTATATCCAGACGCACAGCGCCTTGCGCGCGATCGACCTGCGCTATGTCGAGCTGGCCGAGACGCTGGGGCTGAGCCGTGCCCAATTCCTCCGCCGCATCATAATCCCCGGCGCCCTGCCCGGCTTCCTGCTGGGGCTACGCTTCGGCGCGACCGCCGCCTGGTTGGCGCTGGTGGTGGTGGAGCAGCTGAATGCGACCAGTGGCATCGGCTATATGGTCACGCTGGCGCGCAACTATGCACAGACCGACGTCATGCTGGTCGGACTCGTCGTCTACGCGCTGCTCGGCTTCTCGACAGATGCCGTCATCCGTTGGGCCGAGCGGCGGTTACTCTCGTGGCGCAGGACGCTCGCCCGATGAACGCGCCCGCCGTCCGTATCCGTGACTTGCGGCGCACCTTCACGCTCAAGGGCGTGCTCAACGGTGTCGATCTCGACATCGCGCCGGGTGAATTCGTGGCGCTGCTTGGTCGCAGCGGCTCGGGCAAGAGCACCCTGCTGCGCGCACTCGCCGGCATCGATCATGAAGCGCAGGGGACAGGTGAAATCGTGTCGCCGCCCAGCGCGGTCATCTTCCAGGATTCGCGCCTGCTGCCGTGGCTGCGCGTGCTCGACAATGTCACGCTTGGCTTGACCGGACAGCAGCGCGCGGCGCGCGGCCTGGCTGCGCTGGAGGAGGTCGATCTCGCCGATCGCCAAGCGGCGTGGCCGCATGAACTGTCGGGGGGGCAGCAGCAGCGCGTGGCGCTCGCCCGCGCGCTGGTGCGCAATCCCGCTTTGTTGCTGGCGGACGAGCCGTTCGGCGCGCTGGACGCACTCACCCGGATGCAGATGCATGGCTTGATGCGGCGGGTGGCCGCGCGTCATGGGCCGGCCGTTTTGCTCGTGACACACGATATCGATGAGGCGATCCAGCTGGGCGAGCGCATCGTCGTGCTCGATGACGGGCGATTGAGCGCGAATATCCGTGTGGATCTGCCGACGGACAAGAGCGCGCGCGCCGAGCGGATCCTGGACCTGCGTGGTGTCTTGCTGCGATTGCTGGGTGTGGCAGCCGATGCTCAGGCGTCCGGCTAAGGCGGCCGGACCGGATCAGGCGGCGGTCAGATGGCTCGCGCGGCGGAAGCGCCAGTTGGTCAGGTGCGCGATGGCGATGGCGATGCTGCCGAGTACGGTCACCGGCATTTCCAGCGGTGTCTCACCCCAATGGATTGCAGCCAAAGCCAGCAGGGCCAGGCCAATCGTGCCGGCGATCAGCGGGCCCGCCAGCCGATGGCGCCGATAGCCCGCGAACAGGGCGCCCGCGGTTGCGGGGATCGCCAGAGCTAACGCGATCAGGTGAAAATGCTCCGGGATCGGCAGGACCGAGGAAAGCACCGGAAGCACCGCGATCAGCAGCGGCAGCACCAGGCAATGGATCAGGCAGGCGATGGTCGCCCCGACCGCGATACCTTCGATAAGATCGGCTCTGCTGCGCATGACGAGCCACAGATGGACGTTCCCGCCGCCAAAGGCAATGATATATTGTATCAAGCAAGTTAGGATGACGTTCAGCCGTGCCGCTGCTAAGCTAGACGCCTATGGCGCAGCAAACCGATCAGCGGCTGTATCGGCACAAGCTGCCAACGCGCATTTGGCATTGGCTCAACGCGCTGACGATCTTCATCATGCTGATGAGCGGGCTGATGATCTTCAACGCCCACCCGCGTCTCTACTGGGGCAAATATGGCGCCAATTTCGACAAGCCGTGGCTGCAGATCGGGCCGACGCCGAGCGGCGGCGGGCATGTCGTGATCGGGTCCCAGGTGTTCATTCCAACCACCGGGGTGCTCGGCCGCTGGAAGGATCAGCGCGGGGTCGTACAGACCCGCGCCTTCCCTTATTGGGCGACGATCCCCAGCCGCTACAGCCTGTCGGGCGCGCGGCGCTGGCATTTCCTGTTCGGCTGGGTGCTGATCCTGGCCGGCACCGCTTATTTCATCACCAGCCTGATCAACCGTCACTTTCGCAAAGACGTGCTGCCGTCGCGCGCGGAATTGAAGCCGCGCCACCTTTGGCAGGATATCAAGGATCACGCCCGCCTGCGCCTGCCGACCGGCGACGCGGCCGGGCGCTATAATCCGCTGCAGAAGCTGGCTTATGTCGGTGTGATCTTCTTCCTGATCCCGATGATGATCCTGACGGGGCTCGCGATGGGGCCCGGCTTCAACGCCACCTTCCCGCAATTGCTCGACCTGTTCGGTGGACGCCAATCGGCGCGATCGATCCATTTCCTGTGCGCGTTCGCGCTGCTGGCCTTCATCATCGTCCATGTCGCGATGGTGATCCTGGCCGGGCCAATCAACGAGATGCGATCGATGATCACCGGCTGGTTCCGGCCGCCGCCGGAGAAGCAGCGCCATGGTTGAGAAAATCAGCCGCGTCGATGCTCGCGCTCCCTCCGTTCGGGCTGAGCCTGTCGAAGCCCTGCCTTTCTTGCGGAGGGAGGACAGCCCTTGGACAAGCTCAGGGCGAACGGAAGGGCGCGGCGGCCAGACCAATCCTGCCGTAAGTCTCTCGCGGCGAAGTATGCTTGTTGCCGGCAGCGGCCTGCTGCTTGCCGGCTGCGATCGGATCGCCGCCACCGCCGGCGCCAAGGAGGCGTTCCAGGGCGCGGAAGACCTGACCTATCGCGTCAACCGGCTGATCACCCCGCGCGACGCCCTGGCGCCGCAATATAGCGGCGCGGACATCTCACCGATCTTCCGCTCGAACGGTACGTCCATGCCCGGTTCACCCGATTATGCCCGTCTGCTCGCGAACAATTTCAGCGACTGGCGGCTGCATGTCGGCGGGCTGGTCGCGCGGCCGCTCGCCGTCACTCTCGATCAGCTGAAGGCACTGCCCCAGCGCACCCAGATCACGCGCCACGATTGCGTCGAAGGCTGGAGCGCGATCGGGCAATGGACCGGCCCGGTGCTCGGCCCAATCCTGCAATTTGCCGGCCTGTCGAGCGCGGCGCGCTACATCGTCTTCCACTGCTATGACGATTTCGGCGGCGCGGCTTATTATGAGAGCATCGACCTCGTCGACGCCTTCCACCCGCAGACGATCCTGGCGTGGGCGCTCAACAACCGTCCGCTGCCGGTGCCGAATGGCGCGCCTCTGCGACTGAGGGTCGAGCGCCAGCTCGGCTACAAGCATGCCAAATATCTGCGCGCGATCAAAGCGGTCGCCAGCCTCGACAAGATCGGCGGCGGCAAGGGCGGCTTCTGGGAAGATTCGAGCGATTATGCCTGGTATGCGGGGATTTAGCCGGGCCGCAATCGCCCTTGCGCTGACAGCCGGCGCATCCGGGGCCGCCCCGCCCCTCCCCGTCCATGAAGGCGGGCGGGTCATTCGTCACGGCGATGGCAGCGTGGAGTTTGGCTGGCCCGCGACCTATTTCGAAAGCCGCTTTCATGGCACCGGCGTGAGCGTGACGCTGGACAGCGCCAGCGAGCGGATGCGCCTGTTGATCGACGGCGCCGAGAAAGCGCTGTTCATCCAGCCGGGGCCTGTCAGCATGACCATGGCAGGGCTGAAATTGGGCGACCATCTCGTCCGCCTCGAGAAACTGACCGAGAGTCAGACCGGCGGCGGACGCTTCTTTGGCTTCACGCCGACCGCCGACGGCACGCCCCTCCCCGCTCCGGTCCATGCGCGCGCCATCGAGTTTGTCGGCGATAGCTATACGGTCGGCTATGGCGACCTGTCGGTCAGCCGCACCTGCACCAGCCAGGAGGTGCACGACCGGACCGATAGTCAGCAGGCATTCGGACCGCTGCTCGCGCGCCGGCTTGGGGCGGATTATCGCGTAATCGCTTATTCGGGCTTCGGCATTGTGCGCAATTATGCCGGCGGCGCGCCCGGATCGAACCTGCCCACATTGTTCGCCCGCCTGAAGCCGGACGATGCCGGCCAGCTGGACGCGCCCGACGACAATTGGCGCCCGCAACTCATCGTCGTGAACCTCGGCACCAACGATTTCTCGACGCCGCTTCATGCCGGGGAGAAATGGCCCGACGCCGCCGCGCTGCAGGCGGATTACCGGGCCAGCTATGTCGACTTCGCCCGCCGACTGCGCGCGGGGAGCCCGCAGGCAACGCTGATCCTCATGGGTTCGGACGCCTTTTTCGGTGCGGTCGAACAGGTCGCCGCGACGCTGAACCGCGACGGCGGGAGGCCGGTGCTGACCCTGCATTTCGGTGATCTTGAGCTCACCGGCTGCAATTATCATCCCTCGCTCAAAGACCAGGCCGGGCTGGCCGCCAGCCTGGAGAGCCTGATCGCGCAGCATCCGGCGATCTGGGGTAGCGCGCAGCCCTGACCGGCCCCACCCCCTCCCCGGGATCACGCACGGTTGACAACCGTACGTATAAAGCGTACAATCGTGACAACGCAGATGCTCTTACGCTTGAGCCAACTTCCTGCCTGTTACCTGGCGGAGCCTATGCGCGTTCCAATGGGTGCGCGGTCGCGCCGGCGCGTCGCCAAAATCATCAAGTTCGTTTCTGGTGTTTTTTTGTTTTCCCGCTCGGTGCGCGTCCGCGGATCCCGGCCGACGTGGCACGCACCGCGGCGAATGCATCGGCCGAAATTGCGTTGCCCTTCTGGCCCCGATACAGGTCGGGCAAGCGCGCAGGAACGAGCCGCGCATCGGGAGAGCGTGATGGACAAGGGCCTGATCAAGATCGCCGCATTCGTGATATCCCTGTGGGCCGTCCCGGCCGTAGCCACGCCGATGTTGACCGCCGGGGATCTGCGCCCTGCCCAAAGCCTCGACGGCGCGTGGCATTATTCGGTCGATCCCTATCGCGACGGCGAGGCCGGCTTCCACGGTGGCGAGCCCGGCCCGAGCAGCCGGCGCTATGCCGATCTCGATGTGGAAGCGGCAATGAAGGCCGATCCGACCGCCTTGTTCGAATATGACATGGACCAGTCGCCGACGGCCACCCTGCCTTCGTCTTGGCTGACCCATGCGCCGGAGATGCGTTATTATCAGGGGCTGGTCTGGTACGAGCGCAAGTTCGACGCCCAGCCCAAGCCTGGCATGCGCCAATTCCTGCGCTTCGGAGCGGTCAATTATCGCGCGACGGTGTGGCTCAACGGCCGGAAGGTCGGCGCGCATGAGGGCGGCTTCACCCCCTTCGCGCTGGAGGTGACCGGCGTCGTGCGCGCGGGCCAGAACCGGCTGGTCGTGGCGGCGGACTCGGCATCGAGCGACACCACCCTGCCCCCGTCCGTGACCGACTGGGAAAATTATGGCGGCATTACGCGCAGCGTAAGGCTGGTCGAGACACCGACGACCTATGTGGACGATCTGTGGGTGCGGCTGACACGGGACGGCCGGATCACGGCCGACGCGCAGCTCAACGGACCGGCGAGCGCTAATCAAGCCGTCACTGTCCGCATTCCCGAACTCAACGTCACGATCGGCGGCAAGAGCGACGCCGCCGGCAAATGGTCCGGTTCGGTCGGCGTACCGTCGCGGCTGCGACTTTGGTCGCCCGAGACACCCAAATTATACGCCGTCACGGCAAGCAGCGGCAGCGACGCGATTACCGACCAGATCGGCTTCCGCACGATCGCCGTTAAGGGCGCGCAGATCCTGCTGAACGGCAAGCCGATCTACCTGCGCGGCATTTCGGTGCACGAGGAAGAGATCGGCGCCAACCCCGGGCGCAATATCACGCCGGAAGCAGCTCACGACCTCCTCGCTGTCGTCAAGGACGGGCTGCACGGCAATTATGTCCGCCTTGCCCACTATCCCCATTCGGAAGTGATGACGCGCGAGGCCGACAAGATCGGGCTGCTCGTGTGGAGCGAGATTCCTATCTATTGGCGGGTGGCGTTCGATAACCCGCAAGTGCTCGCCAAGGCGCGCACAATGCTGGCCGAGAATATCGAGCGTGATCGCAATCGCGCGTCGATCATCATCTGGTCGGTCGCCAACGAGACGCCGGTGAGCGCGCCGCGCACCGACTTCCTGGAAACGTTGGCGGACGATGCCCACCGGCTCGATCCGACGCGGCTGGTCTCGGCAGCTTTACTCAACGACCGCACGACCACGAACGGTCATGCCGAGATGGTGCTGAACGATCCGCTTGTCAGCCATGTCGATGTGCTGGCGATCAACACCTATAATGGCTGGTATACGGCGGATAAGCTTGCCGACGTACCGAACATCACGTGGCGCGTGCCCGCCGACAAGCCGCTCGTGTTCTCCGAATTGGGCGCGGACGCGCTCGCCGGCTTCCACGACCCGGCGACGATGCGCAAGGAATCGGAGGAGTATCAGGCGGCTTTCTTCCGGCAGACGCTGCAGATGGCGGATCGCATCCCGACGCTCGTCGGCATGAGCCCATGGGTGCTCAAGGACTTCCGCTCGCCGCGGCGCCAGCATCCGGTGTTCGAGAGCGGCTGGAACCGCAAGGGGCTGATCTCGCCTACCGGCCAGCGCAAACAGGCCTTCCAGGTACTCGCGGATTATTACGCCAAGAAGGCGTCGGACGCGGCATCTATCAAATAATCACGGAGAGGATTGAGGGTGCGTAAGATAGCCTCTTTGCTATGCATGACAGCGTTGGCGGGGGCGGCAGCCGCCGCTCCCAATCTCAAACTTAACGAGCAGGGCTATTTCGCCGAGCCCGGGCTGAACGTGATGTCGTTCAGCGACTATTATCCCGACGGCCACCAGACCGGCGTCACGATCGTCCAGCATGGCGTGCGCGTCGCCGCCAATGGCGATCTGCGGCTGGAGGCCTCCCCCGGACAATGGTCGGCGATGCCCGCCACCGGCGAACGCATTGTCGATCCCGCCACGCAAACGGTATCGCGGCGCCTGTCCTTCCCTGATCCGGCCAAGGATCGCACGGGCTTCAACCCGATCGTCTATCCCGATCTCAAACTCGGCTACACCGTCAGCGTGACGCCCCTGGACGGCAATAGCTTCCGCATTCGGGTCGATCTCGATGCGCCGCTTCCCGCCAAATATGTCGGCAAGGTCGGTTTCAATCTCGAATTGTTCCCTGGCGACCTGTTCGGCAAGAGCTGGCTGCTGGACAAGCAATCCGGCATCTTCCCGCGCCAGGCGAACGGCCCGATGGCAGCCGATGCCGGCGGCGAACAAATCGCCGCCCCGCTCGCGACCGGCCGAACGCTGGTCGTGGCGCCGGACAGCGACAAGCAGCGGCTGACCATACGCAGCGAGACCGGCACGCTGACCTTGCTCGACGGCCGCGGCAATCTCAACAACGCCTGGTTCATCGTGCGCAGCCTGGTGCCCGCGGGCGCTACCAAAGGCGCGATCGAATGGGTGGTGACGCCGAGCGTCATCCCCGGCTGGAAATCCTCGCCGGTGCTGCAGGTCTCCCAGCTCGGTTATACCAGCCGCCAGCCCAAGCAGTTGGTGATCGAGCAAGACGCGACCGACGCCAGCTCAGAGTCCGCGCATCTCTATCGGCTGACGCCCTCCGGCCGCGAGGAAGTGAAGAGCGGCCGGCCCACGGATTGGGGCCGCTTCCTGCGCTATGGCTACCACACCTGGGACTTTTCCGATGTGACCACGGCGGGCATGTACGTCATCTCCTATCGCGATCAGACCAGCCAGCCGTTCAAGATCGGCGACGATGTGTATGATCGTCACGCCTGGCAGCCGACGCTCGAATATTTTCTGCCGGTTCAGATGTGCCACATGCTGGTGCGCGAGAAATATCGTGTCTGGCACGGGCTCGATCATCTCGACGACGCGCTGATGGCACCGGTCAACCTCAACCATTTCGACGGCTATGCGCAGGGCCCGTCAACACTGACCAGATATGAGCCGCTGGAGCATGTGCCGGGGCTGGATGCTGGCGGCTGGCACGACGCAGGCGATTACGACCTGCGCGTCGAAAGCCAGATGGGCACGACCTGGCTGCTGGCGAAGATGATCGAGGAGTTCGGCCTCGATTACGATGCGACCACGATCGATCAGGCCAGGAAGCTCGTGCTGATCCACCAGCCGGACGGCAAGAATGATGCGGTCCAGCAGGTCGAGCACGGGCTGCTGACCGTACTCGGTGGCTACCGCGCGCTGGGCCGATTGTACCGCGGCATCCAGGACGCCACGCTGGAGCAATATACGTTGCTGGGCGAGGCGGCGAACTCGACCGACAATGTCGTCGGCAAGCCTGTGGCCGGGCTTGGGAATTATTTCCAGAGCGTGCCGATCCCGGCGGACGACCGGCTCGTCTTCACCGAAGATAATCCCAATCGCGAGACCGAGGTGGCCGGACAGCTTGCCACGGTCGCGCGGGTCATGAAGAACCGCGACCCCAAACTGGCGGCCGAAACGCTCGCGGCCGCGCGCGATGTCGCGGGCAAGGCGCTCGACCGGGCGACCAGCGTCGAGAACAAGGCTTTTGCCTTGGCCGAGCTCTATCTGTCGACCGGTGACAAATCGTATATGGACCGGCTGATCGCAATGAAGCCGGAGATCGTCGCGCAGATCGATCGCGCCGGCTGGGCGGTGGCGTCGGTGATCGACAAGGTTCCGGATGCTGCATTCAAGCGGGACCTTCGCACGGCGGTTGCCGCCTATCAGGCCAGGCTCGCCGCCAGCGCCCGCACGGACTCGCCTTATGGCGTGCCCTACAAGCCCGACATCTGGGGCGCCGGCTGGACGATCCAGGAATTTGGCGTGAAGCAGTGGCTATTGCACAAGGGCTGGCCGGATCTGGTACCGGTCGCGAACTTCGTGAACGCGCTCAATTTCGTGCTGGGCGTCCACCCGGGCGAGAATAATGCGTCGTTCGCATCAGGCGTCGGCGCGCATTCGGCAACGGTCGCCTACGGCTTCAACCGTGCCGACTGGAGTTACATTCCGGGCGGGGTCGTTTCCGGGACCGCACTGATCCGTCCCGATCTGCCCGAGCTTAAAGTTTGGCCTTACTTCTGGCAGCAGACCGAATATGTGCTCGGCGGAGGCGAGACCAATTACATGTTCCTCGTCCTCGCCGTGAATCAACTCTACAAGGACAGACGCCGGTGAGGTTTTCGCAGATCGCAACGGGTACGGCGCTTGTTGTTGCCATTGCGCCTGCGGTTCAGGCCGGGCGCGTCGGCTTCGGCCGAACCAGCGAAGGCCGCGCCGCCCATCTCTACACGCTGACCAACAAGAATGGCATGGTCGTGCGCTTCACGGATTATGGCGGGCTGATTACCGAGATCGACACACCCGATCGCATCGGCAAGCGCGCCAATGTCGCGCTCGGCTTCCGCAGCGTCGGCGAATATCAGGCGCGCAACGGCCTCTATGGCTTCGGCTCGCCGATCGGCCGCTATGCCAATCGCATCGGCGGCGCGCGTTTCACGCTCGACGGCAAGACCTACAATTTCACGCCGAACAACGGGCCAAACCTGCTCCACGGCGGGCCGCCCGGTTATAATGTTCGCTTCTGGCGCGTGGCGATGAAGCCGTTCGGCATCAATCATGGCGCGGTGCTGACGCTCACCAGCCCAGATGGGGATCAGGGTTTTCCCGGCACGTTGCGCGTCCGCATGACCTACACGCTGACCGAAAATAACGAGCTCCGGATCGACTATCGCGCGACCACGACCAAGCCGACGGTACTCAACCTGACCAACCACAGCTATTTCAACCTCGCCGGCGAGGGCAACGGCGATGTCGGCGGGCATATTGTCGAGATCCGTGCAAGCGACGTGGCGCAGACCGACAAAACGGCACTGCCCACCGGCCGGATCGTCCCGGTGTCGGGCCCACTCGATCTGCGCAGCCCGCACGTCCTGCGCGATGGGATCGACGCGCTGCGCGCCGCCGGCCTGGGCGGCTACGATACGCCCTATGTGCTGGCCAACGCGCCCCGCAGGACGCCGGAACTGGCGGCGCGTGTGACCGAGCCGACATCGGGTCGAATGATGGAAGTCTACACGACCGAGCCCTCGGTGCAGGTCTACACCGCCAACCATCTTGCGGGTATCGACAAGGGGCCGAGCGGGCAGCCTTATGTCCGCTATGGCGGCCTGGCGCTGGAGACGCAGCACCTGCCCGACAGTCCCAATCACCCCGAATGGCCGACGACCGTGCTGCGCCCAGGCCAGGTGTTCAGGTCGACCACCATCTACAAGTTCGTGACGCCGGTAGACCGCCTACACAATTAGCAAGCGCGGCAGGTGGGGTAGGAGCTCGCGGGCGAGGAACCCCGTGGGGCCGATCTCCGCTGCTGCCGCCCGGCCGGCGGCCCCGTGCAGCCAGACGCCCCATCCTGCCGCCGTGAGCGGCGCCACGCCGCGCGCGAGCAGCCCGCCAATCACGCCGGCGAGCACATCGCCCGAACCGCCGGTGGCAAGGCCCGGCGCGTCGCTATCGTGAACCAACGTCTCTCCGTCCGGTGACGCGATGATCGTCCGGGCATCCTTGAGGACGACGATCGCACGGAAGCGGCGGGCGGCCTCGCGTGCCGCCTTTTCGGGGTCGGCGGCGATTGCCTCTTCGCTGGTTCCCGACAGATAGGCCATTTCGCCATGATGAGGCGTCAGCACGACGCGGCAATCATGCGCCGCGATCATTGTCTCCAGCCCGGCAGCGCAGGCAAGCGGGGCCGCGTCTAGCAGGATAGCGAGGCCGGCGCGCGGCTTGTCGATCACCCGCTTGGTCAGGGCCCCCACATCAGATCGCCCGCTCATACCGGGACCGAACACGAAGGTGTCGCAGGTCTCGAGCTGTTCGTTGATGAGCGGCGCGGCTTCAGGCCCCAGTTCGCCATCTTCGCCCTCCGGCAAGGCGATTACACCCGCTTCCGGCATGGCCAATCCCAGCGGGATGGCGGCGGCCTCGATCGTGCCCATGCGCACCTTGCCCGCGCCCACGCGGAGCACTGCTTGCGCGGTCAACCCGAGGGCGCCCGGCACACGCCGGCTGCCGCCGACGGCAAATACGCGCCCGCGCTTGTTCTTGTCGGTGCCGTTAGCGCTGGCCGGCAGCGGATTGGCATTGCGCCAGGTGAGATCGATCCGGTTCATCCGCGCGCGGCGACCACCGGATCGGGCGCATCGGTGGTAACCTCGCCCTCATCCTCAATCGGCAGCGCGTCGTTGTAGCGCACCAGCACCAGCCCGCCCGAGCGGCCCGCTTCCGGATCGAAGCGATATTCGGTCACGCCGCAATTGGCGACGTTGGCCGCGCGATCGATCCCGAGGATCTCGTCCTCGTCCAGCCGCTCCAATATGTAGCGCAGACACAGCACTACCACTTGATGGCACACGATCATCACGCGGCGCTCGGCATAGTGAAGCGAGACGGTGTCGAGCACCGAGCGCAAACGCAGGATGACGTCGCACCAGCTCTCGCCGCCGGGGGGCCGATGATAGAATTTTCCGAGCAGGCGCCGGAATTCAGCCTGGTCGGGATAGGCCTGCGCGATGCCGGGCGCGGTCAGCCCGTCCAATATGCCGAACTCCTTCTCGCGCAGCCGCTCGTCCGAGCAGATCGGATCGTCGCTGGCACTGCCGCCGGCATCGCGAAACAAATGCGCCGTTTGCAGCGCGCGTTTGTAGGTGGAGGACAGCAATACATCCGGGCGGTCCCCCTCCGGCTGACGCGAAAACCAGTCGCCGAGCGCGTGCGCCTGCCGTGTCCCTAGCGGGCTGAGCGGAATATCGACGTCGCGCCCATCGAGCGCGATGCGGTGCAGCTCGGCACGCAAGGCCGCGTCACGCGCGACATTGCCGGCGCTCTGCCCGTGCCGCACCAGCCATAATCGCGTCGGCCATCTCTGCGCCATCGTCCGCCTCCGCCCTCCCCAACCCAGCCGCACGCCATTCGGTTTCACCTCCTTCGTCGTTGCGCGGCACGGAAAGCGGCGCACGGCGTTAGAAAGGAGAAGGAGAAATATCATGGCCAGCCAACCCCCAAGCCCCGAAATCCCCACGGACCTCCCCATCGACGAGCCAGTACCGACGCCGGTCGATCCGATCCCGCCGGTGCCAAGCGATCCGGTGATCAACGGCGCGGCCGGCAGCTCGCTGATCGAAGGGCCGTAACGGTAAACTTTGAGGAAGAGCGCAAACATGTCCGGCCCTGCGCCCGGCCAAGAAATTAG
This sequence comes from Sphingomonas crusticola, assembly GCF_003391115.1. NCBI lineage: Bacteria > Pseudomonadati > Pseudomonadota > Alphaproteobacteria > Sphingomonadales > Sphingomonadaceae > Sphingomonas > Sphingomonas crusticola. Next base: position 3,011,473 of record NZ_QTJP01000001.1, on the reverse strand, counting down.
TGGCCCATCATGCGCCGACTACAATTGTAATTGAAGGTTCAGGTTCGGCCTGCCAATGTTGCGATCGACATTGCTCTTGGGGGACGATGCCGATGCTCGGGACAGGCCGATCCTTGCTGCAGCGAACGGCCTCGGCCCTGAGCTGGTGGGCCTCGTCCGACCGTGCTTCGGGCGAACCTGCTCCATTGCCCCACACGCTCGAGACGATCGCCGAGACAGCGGTCGAAGGCGGCTATAGCGCCGGTATCGGGCTGGGCTTCTGCTTGCCGATCAAATCGCCCGCAGTCGCATCCTTCGGCCATGCCAACCTCGAAACACACACCCGGATCGATAACGGGAGTCTTTTTCGGATCGGCGCGTGCACGCATCAGATTATCGCAGCGGCGATCCTGCTGCTGGTCGAGCGAAATAAACTCCATCTCACCGATAAGGTCGGGCATGCACTGCGCGGTGACGACGGGTCTGACACGGAGAGTGTGCACGATCTACTGCTTGGGGACGCCGCAGCATACGTCACGCTCGGACAGTTAATTGAACACGTAGCGAGCGAGAGTTTGGCGGGCTTCGTTACCGATAACCTGCTCATTCCGGCGGGCATGACGGCGAGCCGGTTCACCGATGCGACCAGGATTACGCCGCATCGGGCCTCCGGCTATCGGCTGAGCGGGGATCGCGCGCACGATTTCAGCAATGCCGGCGCAGGCCAGGATGCTGCCGCCGACGAGCTCCACGCAAATGCGGGCGACCTCCTGCTGTGGAATCGTGCGCTCCATAACGGGCGGCTACTGACGCGCGGCACGGTTGATATGATGACTGCCACCGGCGTCGAAAGCCCGCCGTGCCCGGCACTTGCGCCGTTCACCGAACGCCATAAGCGGGGGTTGGGGATCGAGGTTGGCCGGATATTCGGGCGGCGCGCCTTCTGGCGGCGCGGCCAGGCGCCGGGCTTCGACACCTGGCTGTTTCACTTTCCAGACGATCGCGCGGATCTGGCGCTGCTCGCCAACACCGAACAGGGGGCCGCAACGATCCTGGAGCCGATTCTGCGCGCGATCCTGCGGGTTTAGACCAGCCGGCTCTGCTTGAGCGCGGCTTCGATGAAGCTTGCGAACAAGGGATGCGGATCGAACGGCTTGGACTTCAATTCCGGATGGAATTGCACGCCGACGAACCAGGGATGGTCGGGCCGCTCGACGATTTCGGGCAGCTCGCCATCGGGAGACATGCCGGAGAAGACAAGGCCGCCTTTTTCGAGCGCCTCGCGATAGTGTACGTTGACTTCGTAGCGGTGGCGGTGGCGTTCCGAAATGTCGGTCGAACCATAGATGGCCGAGGCGTGGCTATTGCCCGCGAGCAGCGCTTCATAGGCGCCGAGCCGCATAGTGCCGCCCAGATCCCCCCCCTGCTCGCGCTTCTGCAAACCTTCGACGCTCATCCATTCGGTGATCATGCCCACCACCGGCTCGTCGGTCGGGCCAAATTCGGTGGTCGATGCCTTTTCGATGCCGGCCGTGTTCCGCGCGCCTTCGATGCAGGCCATCTGCATCCCCAGGCAGATGCCGAAATAGGGTACCTTGCGCTCACGCGCGAAGGTTACGCTCGAAATCTTGCCCTCGCTGCCGCGCTCGCCGAAGCCGCCAGGGACGAGGATGGCGTTCATCGGCTCGAGCTTGGCCGCAATCTCCTGCTCGTCTTGCTCGAACAATTCGGCATCGAGCCAGCGGATGTTGACCTTGACGCGATTGGCGATGCCGCCGTGGACCAACGCCTCGTGCAGACTCTTATAGGCATCCGGCAGGCCGACATATTTGCCGACCACACCGATCGTGACCTCGCCTTCCGGATTTTCCAACCGGTCGACGATATCGTGCCAGCGCCGCAGATCGGGGGGGCTGCCCGGCTCCATATTGAACGCGCGCAGCACCGCCGCGTCGAGCCCGGCGGCGCTATACTGGATCGGCACCGCATAGATGTTCGATGCATCCAGCGCCGGGATAACCGCCGTCAGCGGCACGTTGCAGAACAAGGCGATCTTGGCGCGCTCGGTTTCGGGAAGCTCGCGCTCGCAGCGGCAGACCAGCACGTCGGGCTGGATGCCAAGGCTGGTCAGATCGCGCACGCTATGTTGGGTCGGCTTGGTCTTCAGTTCGCCCGCCGCGGCGATGTACGGCACCAAAGTCAGGTGGACGAAGCAGGTATTCTCGCGGCCGAGATCGTTCCGCAGCTGGCGGATCGCCTCCATGAACGGCAGGCTTTCGATATCGCCGACCGTGCCGCCAATCTCGCACAAGACGAAATCCAGATCGTCCACTTCGGCGCGCGCGAACTCCTTGATGGCGTCGGTCACGTGCGGGATTACCTGCACGGTCGCGCCGAGATAGTCGCCGCGCCGTTCGCGCTGGATGATCGACTGATAGATCCGGCCCGACGTGATGTTGTCGCTCTGCCGCGACGGCACGCCGGTGAAGCGTTCGTAATGGCCTAGATCGAGGTCGGTCTCGGCCCCGTCGTCGGTCACATAGACCTCGCCGTGCTGATACGGGCTCATCGTGCCCGGATCGACATTGAGATAGGGATCGAATTTCCGAATGCGCACACGGTATCCGCGCGCTTGCAAGAGCGCCGCGAGCGACGCTGCCATCAGGCCCTTGCCAAGCGAGGAGACCACGCCGCCGGTTATGAATATGAACCGCGCCATGGGAGAAAAGGCTTAGCGGTTCGAATCCGAAATGGGCAAGCGGCGTTTTCGCCTTTGCCCTGCAAAACTAACGCGCCAGCGGAACCGCATTGTTGTCGGCCGGCGGCGGCGCAGGTGCGGCGGGAGCCGAAACCGGGGCCGCCGTCCGGGCAAGACTGGTGTCGATCCGGCTCGGGCTCTTCGACATAGTCGCGAGCGCGGCCAGGCCGATCGAGAGAATGACGAACACGGTCGCCAATATGGCGGTGGTGCGCGTCAGGAAATCGGCGGCACCGCGCGCGCTCATCAGCCCGGCCGGGTTTCCACTCGAAGCGAGACCACCGCCCTCGGAACGCTGCATGAGAATGACGCCGACGAGCGAGGCCGCGACGATCGCGTGGATGATGAGAAGGAAGGTAAGCATAAGGGCGGGCCGTTAACGCAAAGGGGCGCGAGGAGCAACCGAGAGCATGGCTACCCCGCCGCCTTCTCTAGCAGATCGTGGCGCCGCAAGGCGTGGCGGAGCTGATCGTAGCTCAGCTTGAGCGCGGCCGCGGTTGCGCGCTGATTGAAGCGGCAGCGGGCGAGCGCTGCCTCCAGCAATTGTCGTTCGTGCGCATGGCAGGCCGCGCGCAGGTCGTCGCAATGGTAGGACGGTGGCGGCGCGGCTGAGGGCGTCGCGGTTGCAGGAACGGGTGCATCGTCCCGTATCGGACGCACGACATCGCGGCGATAGGGCGAGGCGAAGGGATCGAACTGGATCGCGTCGACCGGCTTGTCGGTTTCGTCCCAACGATAGACCGCACGCTCGACCACGTTGCGCAGCTCGCGGACATTGCCGGGCCAGTCATAGGTTTCGAGCTGCTCGGCGGCATGCTTGCCGAAACCGGGCCAGCGCGGCCAACCCAGTTCGGCCGCCATCCGGCGGGCGAAATGGTCCGCCAATACTGGGATGTCGCCTTCGCGCGCCCGGAGCGGCGGCAGATTGATCACCTCGAAGCACAGGCGATCGAGCAGGTCGGCGCGGAAGCGGCCGCGTTCGACCAGCGCCGGCAAATGTTCGTTGGTGGCGGCGACGATCCGCGCATCGACGCGGATCGCGCGGGACGATCCGATCCGCGTCACCTCGCCATATTCGACCGCGCGCAACAGCCGTTCCTGCGCGCCCTGGCTCAGCGTCGCCAGCTCGTCCAGGAACAATGTCCCGCCATCGGCCTCCTCGAACCGGCCGGCGCGCGCCTTGGTCGCCCCGGTGAAGGCGCCGGCCTCGTGCCCGAACAATTCGGCCTCGATCAGCGTCTCGGGCAACGCCGCGCAGTTCATTGTCACGAGCGGGCCCGCCCAGCGCGGGCTGAGGCGATGCAACCGTTCGGCTACCAATTCCTTGCCGGTGCCGCGTTCGCCGATCACCAGGACCGGCCGGTTGAGCGCGGCCGCGCGGCTGGCCCGCTCGACGGCATCCAGGAACGGACCCGATTGGCCGATAAACTGTGCTTCGCGATCCATGCCGAGAGGTTGGCGGATTTCACCACTTTTTGGCAAGTACTAATTAGCGAATATGCTGCCCTTTTTGGTTAAAATGGCGCTTTTCAGCCATTTCTTCGACTTGGCACGCCCCCTGCAAAGAATGAGGCAACGCCGGGTAGCCGGCGATGAAATCCAGGTTCAGGGAGAAATCCAATGTTCAAGTTCGACAAGACCGACATGCAGCGCTTCCTGGTTTCGGGAGTGGCCGCATTGGCAATGTCCGCCACCTGCGTGTTCGCAGCGGTAGGCCCGGCCAAGGCCGCGACGACCAGCCCGACGCAGCAGGTTATCCAGATCGCCGCGCGGTAATCGCGGCGACGTCCGGGGCGGGTGGTCCCTTAGCCCGTCCCGGATTACAACAATGGCCAGAGTGACGGCCGGAACGCGTAGACAGGAGCAGACACGATGGGAATTTTCTCCCGCACACGAGACATCATCGCAGCCAATATGACCGATCTGCTCGATCGGGCTGAGGACCCCGCGAAGATGATCCGCATGATCATCCTTGAGATGGAGGAAACCCTGGTCGAGGTCCGTGCGTCGGCCGCCCGTCACATTGCCGATCAAAAGGAAATGCGTCGCCAGATCGCCAAGCTCGACGCGGTTCAGCAGGGCTGGATCGAGAAGGCCGAGCTCGCTCTGTCCCGCGACCGTGAGGATCTCGCCAAGGCGGCTCTGGTCGAAAAGCAGAAGACCGCTGACCTTGCCGAGCAACTGCGCGATGAAATCGCCGCGATCGACGAGGCGCTGGGAAGCTGCGAAGCGGACATTGCCAAGCTGCAGAGCAAGCTGCGCGAGGCCCGTGCCCGGCAGAATTCGGTCTCGACGCGGCTTGAATCCGCCCAGAACCGGACCCGCCTGCGCGAAATGTATGCCGGCCAAAAGGTCGAGGACGCCTTCTCGCGCTTCGAGCTGCTCGAGCGCCGGGTCGACTTCGCCGAAGGTCGCGCCGACGCCGCCGGCATGGGCGTGCAGAAGAGCCTCGAGGAGGAAATCTCCGAGCTGCGCTCCGCCGACAAGGTCGATGCCGAACTGGCCGCGATGAAGGCCCGCGTCGCGGGTCCGGCCGCGCCAAGCCAGGAAGGCTGAGCGCATGGACGCCCCAATCTTCCTGGTATCGGTCATCTCGATCCTGACTTTGTTCGTCGGGCTGCCGTGGCTGATCTTCCACTATGTCACCCAGTGGAAGAAGAATGGAACGCTCTCCGTCGAAGATGAGAATCTGCTCGACGAATTGCACGCTCTGGCGCGCCGTCTCGACGATCGCATGAATACGATCGAACGGATTGTCGCCGCCGACAGCCCAAGCTTCCGGCCCGGCCTGCGCGACGAGCGCACCGAGCTTGACGAGGATTTCGAACTGCCCCGCTCGCCCGAGCGGGCCACCCGCACCCGCCGGCGCGAGCATTGAGCCACCGCGCACTATCAAGAGGGGAGTTACCAATGACACCGCGCCGCACCCGCTTCTACCTCGACAAGCAGAATGGCAAATTCCTGGGCGTTTGTGCCGGGATCGCCGATTATACCGGCATCGACGTCCTGCTCGTCCGCGTCGGTTTCGTGCTGCTCAACTTCGCCACCGGCTTCTTCGGCGGCTTCGGCATCGCCGCTTATTTCGTCGTCGCCTGGGTGGCCGACAAGAAGCCGCGCGAGCTGGACTATGAAGATCGTGAGGACCGCAAATTCTGGCAGAAGGTCCGCGCGCGGCCGGGCAATTCGATCCGCGACGTCCGCGCCAGCTTCCGCGACATCGACCGCCGCCTCGCTGACGTCGAAACCCACGTCACCAGCCAGAACCGCCGGCTCGCCGACGAGATCGAAGCGCTGCGCTAAAGTCGCGATCGGACACGAAAGGCTAAACGGATGGACAAGGTGCTAATGCTCCGCGACTTCGCTCCGCTGGTCGGCGTGGTTGCCCTGCTTGCCATCGGCGGATGGGTGCTCACCACCTGGCTGCGCGTCAAGCACGGCTATCCGCTGGAAGGCGGCTGGGGTCAGGCGATTTATCCGCAGACCAACAGCGAAACCACGGAGCGCGTGAAGCTGCTGACTGCCGAGAACGCCCAGCTGCGGGCCGAGCTTGGCTCGGTCAAGGATCGCCTCGCCACCATCGAGCGCATCGTCACCGATCGCAGCTTCGGTCTCGACCAAGAGATCGAGAAGCTGCGCGGGCCGGCCAACTAAGGAAGCGCGCCATGATCAACCCACTCATCATTCCCATCCTCGGCATCTCGTGCGGCCTGCTTGCGATCTTCGGTGGCGTGTTCGTCCGCCCCTGGATGAAGTTGCGCCAGCGCAAGATGGAATTGGACGCGCAGATGATCGCGGAAAAGGCCGCCCAATATGGCGCGCATACCGATCGGCTGGAGCAGCGCGTCGCGGTGCTCGAGCGCATCCTGACTGATCGCTCGACCCAGCTGGGTGAGGAAATCGAGCGTCTCCGCGACGCACCAATCAACTGACGTCAATCAAGCTTGGAGCCTGTCATGAACCCGTTCGAAATGGTGGTGCTGATCGTCCTTATCGGATCGATCGCCGGCGTACTCAGGGCGAGATATGGCGTCGTTCGCACCGGGCGCGGCAAGGAGGAGGTCTATGTCGGCACCCGCGAGAATGACGCTGAATCCGAACGTCTGCGGGGCGAGGTTCGCCAGCTGAAGGATCGGATTGCGGTGCTCGAACGGATCGTGACCGATGGCGACCGCAACCATGGCATTGCGCTGGAGCGCGAGATCGAGGCGCTGCGCACGGATAAGGAGTTTCGGCAATGACCGATCCGATCATGTGGACTGCGATCAGCGGCGTAAGCTTCGCTGGTCTGGTTGTGGTGACAATCGCGGCGTTGAAGGGCTGGCGCGAATGGATCGGCCTGCAGCGTTTGTCGATTGAGGGCAGTTCCGGACGGGGCGAGCCGGTCGCGGGCGTCCCGAGTTCGGCGGCGCGTATCGAACTCGCCGACCTCAGGGAGCGGGTGCGCAAGCTGGAAGCGATCGCGGCCGGGGTGGATTTGTAGCCTGATCGCCCACCGACTTGCCAGCTGGTGCCGAACCGAAGCCCAGCCCATTCCCGCACGATGAACGCCCGGTTGTTTTTCGTTCACGCAACCTCTGATTGCCGCTTCCGTTCTGTCGCTACCTTATTCGACAGAGAGGAAGATTATGCGCAAGCTCATCCTAGGCGCAGCTCTTGCCGCGCTGGCCGTTCCCGCTGCGACCCCAGCAGTCGCGCAGGATCGCTGGAGCCAGCACGACCGGCGCGACAATCGCGACGATGGCAACCGCAACGTTCGCGGCGATTGGCGCAACGCTAACCGCTACGATTATAACCGGCCCGATCCACGCTACGGCCGCTATGACGCCTCGCGTTACTATCGTGCCGACAACCGCTATCGCGAGCGTCGCCTGGGTCGCAACGACCGCGTCTACCGTGGCAATGACGGCCGTTATTATTGTCGCCGCAGCGACGGCACCACCGGCCTGATCGTCGGCGGCGTGCTCGGCGGCTTGCTTGGCAACACCCTCGCCAACGGACGTTCGACGACGCTCGCTACCGTGCTCGGCGCCAGCGGCGGCGCCTTGCTCGGCAAGTCGGTCGACCGCGGGAACGTGCGTTGCCGCTAAGCTGAACGTTTCCGTTACGGCTGCGTAAGAGCCGGTTCAGTTCGTGCCGGGTACCCGTTTGAGACAGGTGCCCGGCACCGCATCAACAGGAGAAGAATATGCGTCGATTCATCACGGCGGCGATACTCGCCACAATGGCGCCCGTCGCGCTCGCAGCCCCCGCGTTTGCCCAGAGCCGGGTGGACGAGCAAAGGTGGGACGCCGCCCAGCAGCGTTACCAGGCGGAATTCAATCGCTACTTGACCGAGCGCGATCGCTATAACGAGGCCCGCCTCATGTCGCGCCAGGGCAGTTACGGCAGCAATTACGCGCCGCAGCCGAACGACGACCGCTACGATCCCAATTACGATCCCTCGCGCTATTATCGCAGCGGGCCGCAATATCAGGAGCGGGTGCTGGCGAGCGACGATCGCGTCTATCGCGGCAATGACGGTCAATATTATTGCAAGCGTTCCGACGGCACGACCGGCCTGATCGCGGGCGGTGCCGCCGGCGGCGTGCTCGGCAATGTCATCGACGGCGGCCACTCGCGTACGGCCGGCACATTAATCGGTGCCGCGATCGGCGCCCTCGCCGGCAAGGCGGTCGACCAGCAGAACGCGCAGCTTCGCTGCCGCTAATGTTTGTGCCCGCCGGTCGTCAGCGGCTGGCGGGCACAGCCTTCAAACGCGCGCTCGTGATATGCCAGCGGCGCTGTGCCGCGTTTGAACCATCGACGTCATTGACCCGCCGCAGCGTGTAATTGCCGGCAAAATGCTGGCGCCGCCCGTTTCTCAGCGCCGCATCAAGCCGGACATTGATAGTCGCATAGACGCTTCCGGCGCCCCCCTCCGCCTCGAACGGCGGGATCGGCGTAAGCTTGACCCATGCCGTCTCGGCATAACCTCGCCGGAGGGCGGCAAGGCTCTGCCCGCCGCTCCAGATCGCATGCGCGGCACGATAATCGTGCCGCTGGATCGCCGCATAATAGCTGCGGACGACCTGCACCGCCGCCTGCACCGAGCGCTCGCGCGCCGGCGTCGGCGGCACTGGATTGGCCGCCAGCGCGAGCGCAATCAACATCAGAAGATGCCGTGGCCGAGCATCAGCCGCACCACCGCCACACACAAGACAATCAGATTGAGATTCCGGCCGGCCTTGCCGTGCGCGAGCGAGCCGATGATGACGCCGACCACGGGCAAGGGCAGAATGAACCAGTTCGCCCACCCGAGCAGCGGCAGCAACGCAAACAGCACGGGAACGATCGAGATCAGGCCGATCGCCAGAGACAGCAGGTTCAACATGGGCAACTCCTCAACCTTCTCATGCGGCATAGCAAACTGTATTGCTAGCACAACACAGCAGGACTATCCTTGTGCCTAAAGGAGCCCGTCCGATGCGCAAGATATTGATCTGCACGTTTCCCCTGCTCGCGCTTGCCGCCTGCAATAGCAGCGTGAAGCTGAGCGACGCCGAGGGAGGCGATGGCAATGCGAGCGACAGCAATGTTCATATCGCGATGAACGAAGGCAATAAGGTGTCGGTCGACGTTCCCGGTTTCAGCGCCAAGCTGGCCCTGCCCAGCATGAATCTCGGTGGCCACCTTGATCTTGACGGCATCAAGGTTGCGCCCAACACCAAGGTTACCACCCTGGATGTCACCGCCCACGACGATGCCGGCAATCAGGACGACGGCAAGGTCAACATCCGTTTCACCAATCCCGCACCCGCCGCGGCCGTGATCGATCATTATGCACGCGCCACCGCCGACGCCGGCTATGGCGACATTGCCCGCACACCGACCTCGCTTACCGCGCGCAAGGAGCAGAAGACCTTCGCCGTCAATGTTTCGCCGCAGGGCACCGGCAGCCAGGGCACGATCCTGATCGCGGGCAAGGATTGATGCGCGTCGAACTGACGCTGCTCGGGCTGACACTGCTGCTCGCGCTGGCCCAGATCATGGCGGCGGCGCACCTGCGCACCCGGCAATATGGCACCAAGTGGAATACGGGCGCGCGCGACGAGACGATGCCGCCGCTCGATCCAATCCCCGCTCGGCTGCTGCGTGCGCAGGCCAACCTGTTCGAAACTTTGCCGCTCTTCATCGGCGCGGTACTTGCCGCGGCGGTCGCGGGACGGCTCGGGCATAAGACGGAGATTGGGGCCTATCTCTATTTCTTCGGGCGCCTGGCTTATGTGCCGCTCTATGTCGCCGGCGTGCCGGTTGTGCGGACGATCGTGTGGGGTATCGCGACCGTTGGGCTCGTGCTGGTGATCGTGGGTCTGCTGATCGGCTAGCCGTGCGCGCGCGCAGCGGCTACAGCGCGCGCCATGCCCCCCCTTCTTCTCGTCATGCTCGGCGGCGCGATCGGCGCCGGTTTCCGCTATCAGGTCGGTACCGTCGCGCTGCGCAACCTCGGTCCCGGCTTTCCGTGGGGGACGTGGATCGTCAATCTGCTGGGCGGGCTGCTCATGGGCATTCTTGCGGGGCTGCTGGTCAGGCAATTCTCGCCCGCCGAGGGTGAGCCGCTGCGGCTGCTGCTCGGTGTGGGCGTGCTGGGCGGCTTCACGACTTTCTCGGCCTTCAGCCTGGAAGCGGCCAACATGCTGTTACGCGGCCAGATAATACTCGCCGTCGCCTACGCACTTTCCTCCGTCGCAGGCTCGATCATGATGCTGTTTATCGGCCTGTTCGCCACGCGGGCGCTGGCATGAGCGAGCCCATCCAGGACACGCGCAACTTCATCGTCGCCGACGATGACGACGGCATCCGGCTCGACCGCTGGTTTCGCCGCCACCTGCCCGATGCAAGCTTCAACATCGTGTCGCGCTGGGCGCGGACCGGGCAATTGCGCGTGGACGGCAAGCGGGTCGCGCCGGGCGACCATATCGCCGCCGGGCAGACGATCCGCGTACCCCCGCTTGAAGCGCCTGCCCCGGCCAAAGCGCGTCCGAAGAAGGAGCGGGTAGCGCTCAGCCCGGAAGACCAGGAATTGATTCAGTCGATGGTCATCCACAAGGACCGCGCCGCGATCGTCCTCAACAAGCCGCCCGGCCTTGCCACGCAGGGCGGCACCAAGACCGAGCGCCACGTCGACGGGCTGCTGGACGGGATCCAGTTCGAAGCCGAGGGCCGGCCCAAATTGGTCCACCGGCTCGACAAGGATACGTCCGGCGTGCTGCTGGTGGCGCGTTCGTCCGGGGCGGCAGCGCATTTTTCCAAGGCCTTTTCCAGCCGTACTGCGCGCAAGCTCTATTGGGCGCTTGTGGTCGGCGTCCCGTCGATTGAGGACGGCATGGTCGAGCTGCCGATCGCCAAACAACCGGGCACCGGCGGCGAGAAGATGCATGTCAGCCTTAAGGAAGGCCAGCCGGCGCGTACTCGCTATCGTGTGATCGAGCGGGCCGGCAACACCACTGCCTGGGTCCAGCTCGAGCCCTATACGGGCCGTACCCACCAGCTCCGTGTCCACATGGCGGCGATCGGCCACCCGATTGTGGGCGACGGCAAATACGGCCATCAGGAAGCGTTCCTGACCGGCGGGATCAGCCGCAAGATGCACCTTCACGCGCGGCGCCTGCGGGTCGATCATCCCGACGGCAGCAAGCTCGATGTCTCGGCCGATCCGCCGCGCCATTTCGTGGAAAGCCTGGCGCATCTCGGCTTCGACCTGGAATTGGGCGATGCGCTGCCGTTCGATCCGCCCAAATATAGCGAGACGCCCGAAGGCAAGAAGAAGGCGGTCAGCGCCGCGGCCAAGGCACGCCGCAAGGACCGCAAGGGGGAACGGCGGTCGCGGGGGACGCGGTGACGCATCCCAATCGGGCATTCGCATGGTCCGACGAAGCGGCAATGCGGGCGTTCGTCAGCGAAACCGCCTTCGCCCAAATTGTCGTTGTTGCAGACGGGCGGTTGGCGAGCGCGCAGGCGCCGCTGACCTTCGGAGCGGGCGGCTCCGCCCGTTTTCATCTATCGCGATCCAACACGCTGACTGCTGCTCTTGACGGGGCACCGGTGCTCGCCAGCGTGATCGGCACCCATTTCTACGTCAGCCCGGATTGGTATGGCACAGCCGATCAGGTGCCGACGTGGAATTATCGATTGGATGCCGAAGCGGCCGGTGCCATCGCCGCCTTGCGCGCGCTCGGCCAAAATCGCGCCGCAGATGCGATGGCGGCGGTACGATGAACCGCCTGGCAGTATTCGATTGTGACGGCACGCTGGTAGACTCCCAGGCGACGATCTGTCTCGCGATGGAACGCGGTTTTGCCGCGCGGGGAATTGCCGCACCCGCCGGTGCGGCAACGCGCGGGATCATCGGCCTGTCGTTGACCGAGGCGATGGCGGTGCTCCATCCCAGCGGCGATGCCGTGGAGCATGAGGCCTTGTCGGCCGCCTACAAGGCCGCCTTTTTCGATCTGCGCGCAAAGGGCCTCGCCGACGAGCCGCTCTACGATGGGATCGCAGACGCCATCGAGCTGCTCGATGCGCGCGGCTGGGTGCTCGGCGTGGCGACCGGCAAGTCCGATCGCGGGCTCAGGCACATTCTCGAACATCACGGCCTGCATCCTCGGTTCGTGACGCTGCAAACTGCCGATCGCCACCCATCGAAGCCCGATCCGTCAATGCTGCACCAGGCGATGGCCGACGCCGGCGCGTCGCCGGCCACCACCGCCATGATCGGCGACACCAGTTTCGACATGCAAATGGCCAAAGCGGCCGGATGCGCCGCGGTCGGCGTGGCCTGGGGCTATCACAACCGACAGGAATTGCTCGACGCCGGCGCCGATGTGGTGGCCGAACATCCCTCGGCACTTGTCGCCATCCTTGAGGTGCTGCCGTGAAGCGCTTCTATTCCGAGGTGACGATCGCCGATGGTGCGATCCTGCTCGATGGGCGTCCGGTCAAGACGCCGGCGCGCGCCGCATTGATCATCCCCTACCCGACCCTCGCGGCGGCCGCCGCGGCCGAATGGCGAGCCCAGGGCGAAGAGATCGATCCCCGCTCGATGCCGCTGACCGGGCTCAGCAATGCCGCGATCGATCGGATCGCGCCAGATCCCACGGCCTTTGCCCGGACATTGGCCGCCTATGGCGGAAGCGATCTGCTCTGCTACCGGGCCGACGCACCTCCCGAGCTCGTCGCCCGTCAGGCGGAGCTGTGGGATCCGATGCTGGATTGGGCACGCGCGCGTTACGACGTGCATTTCGTCGTCACTACCGGCATCATCCATGCTCCCCAGCCGCCCGCGACCGTGCAAAGGCTGAGCGAGGCGCTGGCGGCGCGCGACGCCTTCGGCTTGGCGGCGATGGCGCCGCTGATTACGATCGGCGGATCCCTGGTAACGGCGCTCGCTTTGTCGGAAGCCGCGGTAGAGGCTGACGCAGCCTTCGATCTCACCCATCTCGACGAGATTTGGCAGGCGGCACGCTGGGGAGAGGATCAACTCGCGCTGGAGACGCGGGCGGCGCGGCGGCGTGATTTTCTCGCAGCGGCGCAATTGCTTAGGCTGCTCTGAAATCCACGCGATGGCCTTTTCCGTCGGGCGCCGGTAACAGCCCCCCATGGACGTTTCCGATCTTCGCGTGGCCCTGTTTTCGGGCAATTATAATTATGTGCGCGACGGCGCCAACCAAGCGCTCAACCGCCTGAGCGGGTACCTGCAGAACCAGGGCGCCAAGGTCCGCATCTACAGCCCGAAGAGCAAGACGCCGGCCTTCCCGTCCACCGGCAAGGTCGTTGGCATTCCGGCCATCCCTATCCCCGGGCGCACCGAATATCGCGTCCCGCTCGGCATCCCGCCAAAAATCCAGCGCGACCTCAAGGAGTTCGGGGCGAGTATCTTTCACGTCGCCATTCCCGAATTCCTCGGCCACCGCGCGGTGACGCTCGCGCGGGCTTGGGACATACCGGTTGTCGCATCGGTCCACACCCGCTTCGAAACCTATCCGCGTTATTACGGCTTCGCCTTCCTCGAACCCGTGGTGGAAGGCGTCTTGCGGCGATTCTACCGACGCTGCGACGCGATCTTCGCGCCGTCCGAGTCGATGGCGCAGGTGCTGCGCGAACAGCGGATGAGCTATGACGTCGGCATCTGGTCGCGCGGCGTGGACACCGACATCTTCTCGATCAGCCGGCGCGATATGGAATGGCGCCGCAGCCTCGGCGTAGCCGACGATGAGCCGCTCATCTGCTTCATCGGCCGCGTCGTCATGGAAAAGGGTCTCGACGTCTTCGCCGAGACCATCGACGTGCTGCGCCGGCGTAATGTGCGCGCGCGCGTGCTGGTCATCGGCGACGGGCCGGCACGGCCATGGTTCGAGAGCCGCCTGCCACCCGATACGATATTCGCCGGTTTCCAGCGCGGCGAGGATCTCGGCCGTGCCATCGCCTCGTCGGACATGCTGCTCAATCCGAGCGTGACCGAGACATTCGGCAACGTCACGCTTGAGGCAATGGCATGCGGCCTGCCGGTGGTCGCCGCGCGCGCGACGGGTAGCCTCAGCCTGGTCGAGGATGGCGTCACCGGCCGCCTGATCCGTCCTGGCGCCAATGAGCAGTTCGCGCAGGCGCTCCAACTCTATTGCGAGAATCCGGAGGCGCGCGCGGCAGCAGGCGCGGCCGGCCGTCTGGTGAGCGAGCGTTATTCCTGGGACGCGGTCAATCAGGCGCTGGTCGAAGGCTATCTGCGCGTGATCCGCCACCGCGAATCCGGCGGCCATCCGGTCAACCGCCCACGCTGATCAGCGTGCTTCTGCTGCCATCTCGCGGTTGCGCAGGATTGCGGCTGTGAGCGTGTTGCGCAACAGCGGCACCAATCCTTCCGGCTCATCGAGCACGTCGAGCCCGCGGCGCGTGCTCCCGCCCGGGCTCGCGACGCGATCGGCAAGCATGCGCGGAGTTTCCTCAGCGGCGGCCGCCAGCGCTCCCGACCCACTTATTGTCGCCAGCGCCATGCGCGCTGCCTGATCCGCCGGCAGCCCCGCATCTGCGCCGGCTTCGGCCAATGCATCGATGAAGCGGAACAGAAAGGCCGGCCCCGAACCGGCGAGCGCCGTCACGACGTCGAACAAGGCTTCGTCGGTCCATTCCACAAGGCCTAGCGGGGCCATGAGCGCCGTCACCCGGTCGCGGCCGGCCTGATCGCTATTGTCCCCGGCGAGCGCAACGACCCCTTTGCCAAGCGCCACGGGCGTGTTCGGCATGGCCCGCACGATCTCGCGCGGTGCGGGGAAGCGCCGCCGCAGCGCCTGCAACTCGACGCCCGCCAGGATCGACACCAGCAACGTCTCCGGTGCCAGCAAAGGCGCCAGAGCGGGCGCGACCAGATCGAGCATCTGCGGCTTCACGCCAAGCATGACCAGCGCGGGCACCGCGCCGTCCGGCGGCGGCGCGCTTAACACCGTCACGCCCTCCGCGACCGGCGCACCCGACTTGCGGATCACGGTTACTTCTCGGGGATCGAGCCCGCATTCGAGCCAGCGGCGCAGCATCGCGCCCGCCATATTGCCGCAGCCGACGAGCCAGACCGGCCCCTCGATCGCCCAGTTACTTATCTCAACCGGAACGCCCGTCACGCCTCGCCGTGCGTTTCGATCAGCGCGGCCGCCATTGCCTCGGCCGGCGACTTGCCCCCCCACAGGACGAACTGGAAAACCGGATAGAAACGCTCGCACTCGTCAATGGCGGCCTCGATCAGCGTCGATGCCTGTTCCAGCGTCAGCGGGCTGTCGCTTGAGCCGTCGAGCAAGGCGGCGTGGCGGAACAGCAGCATGCCATTCGACGACCATATCTCGAAATGGCCGATCCACAGCTGCTCGTTGACCAGCCCGATCGTCTCGTAAACGACAGCGCGCTTGTCGGCGGCGACGCGAATGTCCGGCAGTGCCAGAAACTGGAGGACGCGGTCATCCTCGCGCCAGACGCCCCGCAGTTCATATTGCGCCCAGCTTCCGGGCACGGTCGCGACGATCTCATCCTCGCCGACGCGGTCATGCGTCCAGCCATGCGCTTCGAAATAGGTTTCGAGCGTATCGACCGGCGCCTCGTCTTCGCGCTCGTTCTCAAACTCGTCGGCGATCATCGTCGCACCTCAATTGCCCCTGCAGAAGGTAGCGCACCCGGCTTGAGACGCAAGATAAGGCGTCCGGCCGTGGTGACAAAACTGTGGATAGGTTCGGGAATAAGCGGGGATGCGATGTTAAAGCCTGGCTTGCGAGATCGCAGCGAGGGCTTGCGCGAAGCGCTCCTCCGGCGATCCGCTTATGACTTGATAGGGCAGCCCACGCCGCTCCAGCTCGGCACGCGACAAATCGAAGAAGTGCCGGCGCTCGTGCAGGTCGCCGAAGAAGCGGGTGCCATCGTCGATCCACGGCATGTCGATGTCGAGCAGCAGATAAAGGTCGGCAGTGTCCGTAAAGGCATCGAACCAGCGGTCGCGCCGCTGGAACAACATGTCGGCCCAGACCGCGGTCATCAACGGATCGGTGTCCAGGAACAGCCGTCGCTCGCACTGGCGCAGCATTGCTTTCGTCATAGCCTGATGCGTACGGCCAATCGTGACGAGATCCTCCATCGCCAGCGACAGGCCGAATTGCTCGCAATAGGTCCGGCCATATTCGGGGACATAAAGCGTCCCGAAATGAGCCGCGAGCCGGCGCGCGAGCGTGCTTTTGCCGGTGCTCTCCGGCCCGTGCAGGCAGATGGTAGACGCGTAGGAGGGGCGCACCGCGGGCGGCAGGAAACCCCAATGGCTGAAAGCATCGGCGCCGATATCCGCGGAGCGCAGCGGCACCGCCTCATGATCGGGATCGATCAGGGTGAACCGCGCGCCCAGCGCAAAGGCAATCGCCTCCTGCTCGCGCTCCGCTGCGATCAGCCGATCGACCTTGTCGGCGTGCAGATGGCTGATCTGGGCGGCGAGCCGTTCCGCGCCTGTTTGCAATCCGGCCGCAAGACTAGCCGACGGCGTCTCGCAGGCGACGACCCGCAGCGCAGGAAAGGTTTCCTTCACCCACTCAACCCGCTCGGCTCCGGGAATTTCATCGTCGGCGTGCCAGCACAGAATGATCGTCAGGCGATCGACCAGCGCCGACGCGGTGCGGATCAGCGCGATATGCCCGGCGTGAAGCGGCATGAACCGCCCGATAACGATGCCATGGGTCAAATGCGGGCCGCCCGCTCGGCGCGTGACCATTGGCGCAGGCCGATCACCGAGAGCAACAGGAAAAGGCCGTATAAGACGGCGGTGAGGTAGAGCTGCTTGGTCACATAGAGCGGGATCGCCGCGACATCGATCAGGATCCAGAGAATCCAATTCTCGATCCGCCGCCGGGCGAGCAAGATCTGCGCCGCTATGCTCGCGACCGCGATACCGCCGTCCCACCATGGAAAGGCCGCATCGGTACTGGCGTTCATCATCGCGCCCCAGGCGAGGGTCAGGACGACGATAACGGCTATCCACGCGACGCGCGCGCCCGCGGTCAGCCGCTCGACTGCGATCGGATGCTCTACCCCGCCGGCGCGCCACCATGCCCACCATCCATAAAGTTGGATCGCGAAAAAGAAGAGCTGGAGGACGGCATCGCTATAAAGCTTCTCGCCAAAGAAGATGCGCGCATACAACGCGACCATCATCAGCCCGATCGGGTAATTCCAGATGTTACGCCGCACCAGCAGGACGATGTTGGCGAGCCCGAGCAGGGTGGCGATAGCTTCGAGCGGATTCACGGGCGGGAGCGATAGCGGGCAGCGAACGCTGGCGCCACCACCGATCGGAATGGATAAGCGCTTGCAGCCCCATGCTGCCCTCGCTAACAGGCCCCGGCTTGGCATCGCCGGTTCGGCCCTTAGGCTGATGAGAACCGCCTCCGTCGGGGAGTAGCTCAGCCTGGTAGAGCACTGCCTTCGGGAGGCAGGGGCCGGAGGTTCGAATCCTCTCTCCCCGACCATTAACCTTCGTCGAGGATGGATCGCGTCCGGAAATCCTGTTGGAGAACGGGTGGCCGGTCCACTCGGCACCTGTTTTGGAGAGCTGCGGCCAAAGCTCACGCTAATCGATCGATTGAAGCACCGCTGGCTGATCGGCACACTGATATAGCCTGAGTACCATCGTGTAGAGATTGATGTGCGCGGTCGTGCGCATCACGCCAGCGTTCGCGCCGGCCCGCTCAGCCCGCTTCAGAAGAGATGCCTTCCCGGCTTGCATGTGCTTGTTGCCATATTCCAGCGCTGTCAGTGATTTGCTCATCATTCCAAGTGGCGAGCACGACTGCGCCTGATCGAGCGTCATCAGCTTGACCGATGATGGCTTGATGGGTTTCGACTGAACCGGCCCGCAAACCAACATTCCCGCGAGAGCGATCCGGCGTCTCACGCCCGAGGAGCCAGGAAAGACAGGGAATTAGAGTGCTGACTTTTGTCCATTGTGGATAAGACTATCACCCTAACGGATAGAATTCCACGCTTTTTACGAGCAAAGCGGCACCGCTATATTGTGTCCATAACGGACATATTTGGCCGCAGAGTCGCGTCGTCGCTCGCGGCCTGATCGTCGACGGGCCACCGTGGCTTATTGGCCGGTCGGCCGCTCTGCCGTGCTCGAGCCGGCCTTGGCGATGGGCGGGGCGTCCTCCCAGCCGCCGCCGAGCGCCTTGAACAGGCTGACTGCCTGTTCGGCGACGATGGCATCGGATTGGGCGAGCGCACTGCGAGCGGCGGCGCGATCCTGTTCGGCCACCAGCAGGTTGAGAAAATTGTCGCGGCCGGTGGTGAAGCGCAGACGCGAGAGTTCGGCGGCGTCACTGGCGGCGGCGTTGGCGCGTGCGAGCGCCGCATTCTGTTCGAGTGCGGCTGTATAGCGGGCAAGCGCACTTTCGGTCTCACGCAAGGCGTTGAGCACCACCCCCTGGAAACCGGCGAGCGATGCATCCGCCCCCGCGCGGGCCTGGCTTATGCGCGCACGGGCAACCGCGATGTTCGGGAAGCTCCACGAGATGAAAGGACCGATCGAGTAGCTGAACGACGCCGACTTGCCGAGATCGCTGGCCTTGGGCGCGCCCAGCCCGACCGACCCCAATAGATTGACCTGCGGATAGAGCGCGGCGGTCGCCACGCCGATGCGCGCCGTGTCGGCGGCCAGCGTTCGTTCCGCCTGGCGGACATCCGGGCGCCGGGCGAGCAAGCTGGCGCCATCGCCAATCGGGATTGCGGTCCTGACGCGCGGCACGGCGCGGCATGCGGCCGCCGCGCCATCGATCTCAGCCGGCGGGCGCCCGGTGAGCGCCGCCAGCGCATAGATTTCGGCGCGGCGGCTGGCCTCGAGTTGAGGGACCTGCGCATTGGCCTGCTCGACGATGACTGCCGCCTGATCGACGTCGCGACGCGTGCCGCGGCCCGCGTCGAGCAAGCGGCGCGTCAGCGAGAGTGTGTTGCCCTGCAGGCGGGCAGTCTCACGCGCGACGTCCGCCTGCTCCGCGAACCCGCACGCGTCGGCATAGCTTTGTGCGACCTGCGCCGCGACCGAGATGCGAGCTCCGTCGAGCACGGCTTCCTGCGCCTGATAGTCACCGCGTGCCGCCTCGATCGAACGGCGGACCCGTCCGAAGACGTCGAGCTCGTAACTCGCATCGAAGCCGATCTGATAATAATCGTAGGTAACGCCGGAGGGGCCGGACGCGGCGCCACCCCCGGCGACCGTACCCGCACCGCCCGCGCCGGTATTTTCAAGTCCGACGCGGCCATGCGTATAGCCGCCCGATACGTTTGTCGTGGGCAATAACCCGGCGCGCTGCTCGGCCAGCAGGCCGCGTGCCTGGCGCAAATTCGCCTCGGCCCGAGCGATGTCGGTATTATAGGCAAATGCGTCGGCGATCAGCCGGTCGAGCACGGGATCGGCGAACAGTTCCCACCAGCGCGCCGCAAGCGGCTGGCCGGACAGCAAGGCACTGTTCTGGCTCTCCACGAAGGGCCGCGCGGTTGGCTCCGCCAGCTTCGGCGGACTGTAATTGGGCCCGACCGCGCAGGCGCCGAGCGCCAGCAGGCCAAGCAGCACCGCAGTACGGCGGATCACGCCGTTTCCTCCGTTTTCGGATGGCGGCGCAGTCGCGCCGACTGCGCGCGCGCCCAATCGCCGAGCTTGCGCGTGATGACGTAGAAGCTCGGCGTGAACAGCAGGCCGAACAGGGTCACGCCGATCATGCCGAAGAACACCGCCACGCCCAGGGCCTGGCGCATTTCGAAGCCGGGCCCGCGCGAGATGACCAGCGGGAGCACGCCAAGGATGAATGCGATCGACGTCATCAGGATCGGCCGCAGCCGCTGATGCGCCGCGCGCTCCGCCGCCTCGCGTGGCGTCAGCCCCTCCTCCTCGCCCTGCCGGGCAAATTCCACGATCAGCACGGCATTCTTCGCGGCAAGGCCAACGAGGACGACCAGGCCCACTTGGGTGAGGACATTATTGTCCATGCGGAATGCCCCGACCCCAAGGATGGCAGCGAGCAGGCACATTGGCACGATCAGGATCACCGCCAGCGGCAACACCAGGCTTTCATATTGGGCCGCCAGCAGCAAAAACACGAACAATACCGCCAGCGCGAAGACGTAGATGCCGGTATTGCCCGCCTGCTGCTGCTGATAGGCAAGATCGGTCCATTCGAAGTCCATGCCCTTGGGCAGAACCTTCGCCGCCACCGCCGCCATTGTCTTCAGCGACTGGCCTGACGAATAGCCGCGTGCGGAATCGCCCTGCAGCTCGGCCGACGGATAGAGGTTATAGCGCACCACGCGGTAAGGCCCGGTATCGTCCTTAACGGTTAGCACCGCGCCCAGCGGCACCATGTTGCCGGCGGTCGTGCGCGCGCGCAGCCGCTCGATATCGGAACGCGACTGGCGGAAGCGGGCATCCGCCTGCGCGGTCACCCGCCAGGTGCGGCCGAGATAGTTGAAATCGTTGACATAGGTCGATCCCAAGTAGGAGCCGAGCGCTGAAAACACGTTCGAGACCGGCAGGCCCAGTTGCTGCGCGCGCAGCCGATCGACATCGGCTGTCAGCCGCGGCGTGCGCGTGTTGAAGGTGGTGAAGCTGGAGGTGATGCCCTCGCTCTGGTTGGCCGCGCCCATCATCGCGAAAGCGGCCTTCTCCAGCGCGGCATAACCCAGCCCGCCGCGATCCTCGATATTCATCTTCCAGCCGCCGCCGGTGCCGATCCCCTGCACGGGCGGCGGCGGAATCACCAGGATATTGCCTTCGGTCAGGCCGCCGAACGCCTTGCGCAACTGATTGGCGAATTCGTCGGCGGAGATATTGTTGCGTTCCTTGCGATCCTTCAGCAGCACGAAGATCACGCCCGTATTCGGCGCGGTGGTAAAGGTCGCCCCGTCAAAGCCGGCAAAGGCGACGTCGGTGCGCGTACCCTGCAGCTTCTGCGCTTCGCCCATCGCCCGCTCCATGAACGCGCTGGTCCGTTCGAGCGAGGAGCCGGGCGGCATCTGCACCGCCGCAATGAGATAGCCCTGATCCTGCGCGGGAATGAAGCCGGTCGGCGTCGCATAAAAGCGCCAGCCCGCGATCAGCAGCAGCCCGACATAGACGATGCCGACGAGGGCCAGTTTGCTGACGAGGCGCGCGGTAAGCCGCCCATAACGGTCGGACAGCCGCCCGAAGCCACGGTTGAAGCCGTTGGCGAAGCGCCGCGGCCAGCCACGCGGACCGGCAGGCACGCGATCATCATGGCTCCGGGGCTTGAGCAACAGGGCCGCCAGTGCCGGAGACAGGGTTAGCGAGACGAACGCCGAGATCGCGGTCGCGGACACGATCGTTAGCGCGAACTGCTTATAGAATTGGCCGGAAATCCCCGGAATGAAGGCGGTCGGAACGAAGACGCCGCAGAGCACGAGCATGATGGCGATCAACGCGCCGGAAACCTCGTCCATCGTCTTGTGCGCGGCCTGGAGCGCGCTCAGCCCCTCCTCCTCCATCAGTCGCTCGATATTCTCGATCACGACGATCGCATCATCGACGACGATGCCGATCGCGAGCACTAGCCCAAACAAGGACAGATTGTTGAGGCTGAAGCCGAACAGCTTCATCGCGGCGAAGCTGCCGATGATGGAGATCGGGATGGCGATCAACGGTACGATCGCCGCGCGCCAGCTTTGCAGGAACAGAACCACGACCAGCGCGACCAGCACCAGCGCCTCGAACAAGGTGCGGCGCACCTCGCTGATTGATTCCGAGATGTAGGTCGTCGGCTGATAGGGGATGGAATAGGTCATCCCCGGCGGGAAGCTCTTGGCCATTTCCTTGAGCGTGTTCTCGACCGCCGCCGCCGCAGCGAGCGCATTGCTGCCGGGCAATTGCGTCACTGCCAACACCGAAGCCGGTTGGCCCTTCACATAGGCGTTGGTGGTGTAATCCTGGGCGCCAAGCTCGATGCGGGCGACGTCGCGGAGCCGGGTCAATCCGCCGTCGTCGCGGCGCTTGAGCACGATGTCGCCGAACTGCTCGATCGTGCTCAGCCGCCCGAGCGTCTGGATACCGAGCTGGAAGGCGCTGTTGCCCTGCTTGCCGAACGGGGGCGCCCCGATCGATCCGGCCGCCACCTGAACATTCTGGGCGCGGATGGCGCTGATCACCTCGTCGACGGTGAGATTGCGCGAGGCCGCCTGATCCGGGTCGATCCACACCCGCATCGCATAGTCGCGGCCGCCGACCGTACGCGTGTCGCCGACACCCTCGATCCGCTTGATCCGGTCGGCAATCTGCAGCGTGACATAATTGCTGACATATTGCTGGCTGAGCGAATGATCCGGCGAATAGAAAGCGATCGCCATCAGGAAGTTGGGCGAGGCCTTGCGCACCGTCACACCGATATTGCGGACCTCTTCAGGCAGGCGCGGCTCGGCCTCGGAGACGCGGTTCTGCACCAGCACCTGCGCGCTGTTGACGTCGGTGCCGGGCGCGAAACTGATGGTGATGGTCAACGTGCCGTCGCCGACCGCCGACGAGGACATGTAGATCATGTTCTCGACGCCGTTGATCTGCTCTTCCAGCGGCACCGCCACCGTTTCCGCCATCGTCTCGGCGGTCGCCCCCGGATAGGCGGCGGTTACCGTCACGGTCGGCGGCGCGATCTCGGGATATTGCCCGACGGGCAAGGTCGGATAGGCGATCGCGCCGATGATCACGATCAGGATCGAGAGCACCGCCGCGAAGATCGGCCGGTCGATGAAGAAGTGCGGAAAGCGCATTCGCTTAGCGCGCGCGATCGGTGAATGTGGCGGCGGTCGACTGCGGCGCCGTCACGGATGTCGGCGGAGGGCCGGCGTCGCCCGAACGAACCTTGATCGAGGTCCGGCGCGCCGTAACCGTTGCTCCCGGCTGCAGCGCCCCTATCCCGTCGAGCACGACCAGATCGGCCGGCGCCAGTCCGTCGCGGATCGCGCGCAACCCCATCACTTCAGGGCCGAGCTCGACTACTCGCTGAACCGGCTTGCCGTCACGCCCAAGCACCCACACAAGCTTGCGCGACTGATCCGTGACGATCGCCTCATCGGGCACGAGCATGGCCCGGTAAGTGCCGGAGCCGAGCAGGCGAGCGCGGCCGAACATGCCCGGCGTCAGGAAGTGGTCGGGATTTGGAACGACGGCATGCGCCTGGATCGTGCCGGAATTCGGATCGAGGGCATTGTCGACGAACGCCATGCGGCCATGGTGGGAATAGCCGGTCTCGTCCGCGAGCTGGATATCGACCGGATTGGAGGCCGTGCGCGACGAACCGCGCGTGCCGCGCTGCGCTTCGCGCAGATATTTGAGGTAGAAGCTCTCCGCTCCGTCGAAGGCGAACCAGATCGGGTCGAGTGAAACGATCGTGGTCAGGACCGTATCGCCCGCCGTGACCTGGTCACCCAGCGATACACGCCGGCTCGAAACGCGCCCGGAAACCGGCGCGCGCACGGTGGTGAAGCCGAGGTTCAGCCGCGCAAGGGTCGCGGTCGCGCGCGCAGCCTTGAGGTTGGCGGTCTGCGTGCGGACCTGCGCCTGATCATTCTCCAGCTCTTCGCGGCTGACCGCCTGCGCCCGGAACAATTGCGCCGAGCGCGCCTGGACCGACGCGGCATTGGTGAGCGCGGCCTGGCTGGCGGCGATCTGCGCCTCGGCCTGCGCCAGCTGCGCCTGATAAGGACGGGGATCGATCACGAACAGCGCGTCGCCCGCCCGCACGTCCTGACCGTCGCGGAACAGGATGCGGCTCACGACGCCGGTGACGCGCGCGCGCAGCGTTACCGACTGCGGCGCCTGGAAGCGCCCGATATATTCGTCCCAGTCGACGACATCGCGCTGCAACGGCTGCGCGACCGATACGGTCGGCGGCGGCGGTGCCGGCGGCGCCTTTTTGCCGCAGCCGGCGCAGGCTGCGAGCAAAGCCAATGTGATGAAGTATCGCGCCATCATGCGGCCCCCCATTTGGCCGAGAATCGATTCTAGCAGCGCCATTGGCGATGCGGAACGGCTCCCGGTACAAGGATGGCGGAGAAAATCCACCATTATCGAATGACCGGTACAGAATGTGTGGGTGGGAGCGCGATCGCGCCCGCCGCGTTACCATTTCATGGCACGCGCGCTGAAAGTTTACCGCACGCCGATCGGCTTTCACGACGCCTATGTCGCGGCGACGAGCCAGGCGGCCGCGCTCAAGGCGTGGGGCACCGACCGCAATCTGTTCGCACGCGATGCGGCGGAGGTGGTGACCGATCCGGCGCTGACCGCCGCCCCGCTCGCCGAACCGGGCAAGGTCATCAAGCTGTTGCGCGGCTCGACCGAGGAACAGATGGCGGCCGCTTCGGAAGCTCCTGTCGCACGCCGCAAGGTACAGCCGCCCGACGCGAGGCCGCACAAGCCGCCCCCTCCCCGCCCCAGCCGCGCCGCGCTCGACAAGGCCGAGGAAGCGTTGGCAGCGGAAGAACGCGCGCAAGCCGAGGAAGTGGACGCGGTGACCCGACAGATCGAGGCGCTTGAACGGACGCGCAGATCGCTGCTGAAAAAGCATGGGGAGCGGCGCACGAAGCTCGAAGCGGCCCGCGACAAGGCGGAGGAAGACCATCGCGCGGCGCTCGAGCGATGGCGGCGGCTCGCCTCCTAGCCCTGCCGCAAGCTAAGCCGGCTGATCCTCCTTCGCCGGGCAATGGTGTTTCAGAAAGTCGGGGTGCGTCGGCATGGCCGCGACCTTGTCGGCGATCTGGCGGCGCATCGTTGCCAGTTGCTCGCGCAATTCGTCGTGCGGCATCATCGCCGCCAGCCGGTGATAGCCTTCGGGCATCACCCGCTGGCCGGTGAGAATCATGGCCCAGCTGTCGACGCGGAATAGTTCATGCGGCATCTGATAGGCGCGCGCATCCTCGCGCCATAAGGCGATCCGCATCTTCAGCGTCTCCGGTATCTCCATCGCCCGGCAGCGCTTCCAGAAGCCGGAATCATCGCGCTCGGTCACGTGATAATGGAGGATGATGAAGTCGCGGATATGTTCGAATTCCTGGCGCGACTTGTCGTTGAACCGCTCCAGCAGCGCGTCGTGGCATCCGTCGAACGGAAAATCCTCGATCAGACGCGTAACCGCCGTCATCATCAAGTGGATGCTGGTCGATTCCAGCGGCTCGATGAAACCGTTGGCGAGCCCCAGCGCGACGCAATTGCGGAACCAGGTCTTGCGCCGCATGCCCGTCTTGAAACGCAGCGACCAGGGTTCCACCAGCGGCTCGCCGTCAATGTCGGCGAGCAGCTTGGCGCGCGCTTCATCCTCCGACATGAATTCGTTGCAGAAAACGATCCCATTGCCCTCGCGATGTTGCAGCGGGATGCGCCAGCGCCAGCCTGCCTGGTGCGCGAAACAGGTCGTGTAGGGCCCCGGCGGATTGGGCGAGCGCGACTGGACCGCAACCGCGCTGTTGGTCGTGATCCAATGCCCCCAATCCTCGAATTCGACGCCAAGCGCCTGGCCGAGCAGCAGGGATCGGAAGCCGGTGCAGTCGATGAACAGATCGCCCTCGACCCGAACTTCGTTCTCGAGGGTGACCGCGGCGATGTCGCCACTGGCGGGATCGAGATCGACATTGCGGATCTTGCCCTCGATCCGCTTCACGCCCGCGGGTTCGGCCAGACCGCGCAGGAAGCGGACGTAGCGCGCTGCATCCAGATGGTAAGCATAGCCGATATTGCTGGCATTCTTGGTGAAGCGATTGGCCTCCCCCGCCACCCACTCAAGGCAATATTCGCCAAGTTCCCCGCCAAACCCCTTGGCGCGCGCATGCAGCCAGAAATGATGGAAGTCGGCCATCCAGCTGGCACGCTTGCCGAGCAGGCCGAACGGGTGGATGTAGCGATCGCCGATGCGCGCCCAATCCCGAAACTCGATACCGAGCTTGATGGTGGCGAGCGCCGAAGACATGAACTTGCGTTCGTCGATGCCCATGAAGTCGTGGAAGCTGCGAAAGGTCGGAACGGTGGATTCGCCGACACCGACCGTCGATATCTCGTCGGATTCGATCAATGTGATGTCGAGCAACGGCCCGAGATGGCGGACGAGCGCGGTCGCCGTCACCCAACCCGCCGTGCCACCGCCGCAGACGACGACACGGCGCACCTTCTGATTGAGCGGGTTCCTCGTCATCCTTGCCCCGTATTAGTGCCTTTTGTCCGCAGATTAGCGCCGGGCGGGGCGATGGGAAGCAGAATGAGACTGTTCCAGCGATAGCCGGGCGGGGTTGTCGGCTGCGCATCGCACCCCACATGCGCCTCGCTTTACCAGGAGAAATGTCATGGCCGATCTGTCAGCTTTCCCGATTGCGCAGCGTTGGCCAGCAGATCATCCGGACCGCATCCAGCTCTATTCCGCGCCGACGCCGAACGGGGTCAAGGTGTCGATCGCGCTCGAGGAAATGGAAATCGCGTACGAGCCCCACTTCGTCGATATCATGCAGAATGAGAGCTGGACGCCGGAATTCCTGTCGCTGAACCCAAATGGCAAGATACCCGCGATCGTCGACCCCGACGGCCCCGGCGGCGCGCCATTGGGGTTGTTCGAGTCCGGCGCGATCCTGCAATATCTCGCCGAGAAAAGCGGCCGCCTGCTGCCGGCCGATCCGGCGCGGCGCTACGAGACGCTGCAATGGGTCTATTTCCAGATGGGCGGCGTCGGGCCGATCTTCGGCCAGGTCGGCTATTTCTTCAAATTCGCCGGCCGTGAGATCGAGGATAAGCGCCCGCTCGAACGCTATACCAAGGAGTCGATACGGCTGCTCGGCGTGTTGGAAAGCCGCCTGGAGAACCGCGCCTGGATGATGGGCGACGACTATACGATCGCCGACATCGCGCTGCTCGGCTGGGTGCGAAATCTGGTCGGCTTCTATGGTGCGGGCGAGCTTGTCGAGTTCGATAAGCTCAAGGCGGTGCCATCCTGGCTGGAGCGCGGCCTGGCGCGACCTGCGGTCCAGCGCGGCCTGTTGATCCCGGAACGGCCCGCTCCGAAATCCGCCGCTTAGGGGAGGTCGTCGAGGAACGGGCCGATGGCGGCGAGCGCCTCAGGCTCGTCGAGCATGGGGGCGTGGCCAACATTGGGCACCTCGCGCAACAAGGCATTGGGGTGCGCGGTGATCATCCTTGTGGCGTCGCCCGCCGTGAGCAGATCGGACAGCCCGCCGCGAAGCAGCAGCAACGGCCGGTTGCTGGCGAGATTGTGCCAGCGATCCCACGGGTCGGCCGGCAGCGGCCCTGTGCTGAACGCCGCGGCAATGCCCGGATCATAGTCCGCGACGATCCGGCCGTCGGCAGCGCGGAACATCCGCTCCGCCATCGCGCGCCAGTCGGCAGCGCCATAATGCGGCAAAGCCGCCTGATTCTGGTCGCGGAGATACTCAGCCGCCTCGTCCCAGCCGGCAAAGGCCGGCGCGTTCCCCACATAGGCGCCGATCCGTGCCAGCCCTTCGGCGGCAAGCACCGGCCCGACATCGTTGATGATCGCCCCGGCGACGAGCGCGGGGGCGTCCGCGGCCAGCTCCATCGTGATCAATCCGCCCATCGAGGTGCCGACGAAGATAGCCTCCGCCACGCCGAGCGAAGCGGCCAGACGGCGAACGTCGTCTGCATAAGTGGACAGCCAATAGGCCGCAGCCGGGTCGCGGTCTGACAGGCCGCGCCCGCGGATATCGACCGCCAGTACGCGCCGCTGCCGTGCGGCTATCCAGGGGGCCAGCCGATCGAAATCCCGGGCGTTGCGGGTGAGGCCATGGAGGCAGATGACCGGCAGCCGGGCGGCCCCTTCCGCCGCCGCGTAATCGCGCGCGTGCAGCGTCAATCCGTCCGCCGACGTCCAGCGGCGATGCCGCCAGCCATCGTCCTTGACCATGGTCATGCCGGATCGCGCGGCCCCATGCCGCGCGCGATCAGATCGCCGCCGACGCGCGCCACCTCTGCGGGATCACAATCCTCACCCCAGACGCCGAAGCGCAGCCCCAGGAACACGTTCATGCCCATCAGTGCCCAGGCGCGGATTTCCGACGAGCCCGGGCTGATCTCGCCACGCTCCTGCGCCGCGTCGAGACGCGCGGCGATGCGCCGCGCGGTGCTGGTATAATGTTCGCGGTAAATGGCAGGATCGACGAACTCGGCCTCGTCGATGATGCGGTAGATTTCCTTGTGCCGGCGGGCGAATTCCAGGAAGGCCTGCTGGCCGACGCGCTCGGCGTCGAGCTGGTTCGCCTCGCCTGCGATTCGTGGCGCGACATAGTCGCGGACCTGCCCGGAGACATCGCGGACCAGGGCCGTGAACACCTCCTCCTTGCTGTCGAAATAGGTGTAGAAACTGCCGATCGCGACGCCCGCGCGCTGGGTGATCTGGCTGATCGACGCCTCGTGGAACCCCTTTTCGCCAAACTCCTCGGCCGCCGCGTCGAGCAGCTGGCGGAGCGTCTTTTGGCCGCGTGCTGTTTTCGGCACCTTGTCGCGGGGCGCGGCGGGCTCCCGCATATCTCCTTGATCCTTAGTCACCTGCCCGCATCCCCCTCCCGTGTATTTCTAATTTGAAACCCGGTTCAGGTTTCATTATGACGTGACTCACACGAAGCGCAAGCGGCACGCTCAAGCGCTCGAAGGGGAGAGGATTATGCGTTTTACCGCCATCTCGATTCGCGCGCTGTTGATCGGAGGCGCGAGCCTCGCGGCGATGTCCGCACCCGCTCTTGCGCAGGCCAGCAACGCCGATGCGACACCGGTCGTCACGACCGCCGACGAGGCGGGCGGCGCTACCCAGGAGATCGTCGTCACCGCGCGGCGTCGGGAGGAAAGCCTGCTGAGGGTGCCGGTTGCGGTCACCGCTTTCTCCGCCCAGAAGCTCGAAATGTCCGGCGCGGTCGACCTGACCGATATCCAGAACACCACGCCGAACACCACCCTCAAGGATGCGCGCGGCACCAATTCGACCCTGGCCGCCTTCATTCGCGGCGTCGGCCAGCAGGATCCAGTCCCCGGATTCGAGGCCGGCGTCGGCATCTATCTCGACGATGTCTATCTCAACCGTCCGCAGGCGGCCGTGCTCGACGTTTACGAAGTCGACCGGATCGAGGTGCTGCGCGGGCCGCAGGGCACGCTCTACGGCCGCAACACGATCGGCGGCGCGATAAAATATGTCACCAAGCGGCTGCCCGATCATTTCGAGGTCAACGTAAAGGGGACCTACGGCTCGTACAACGAGGCGGACGGCGTGATTGGGGTCTCGACGCCCATCGGCGATAGCGGTTTCAAGATCGGCGTGTCGGGCGCGCGGCTGACGCATGACGGCTTCGGCGAGAATACCAACCTGCATATCGACAATTATAACAAGGACGTCTGGGCGGGCCGCGGCACGCTCGAATTCCAGTCGCCCGACAAGCGCCTGTTCGTGCGCATCACCGGCGATTACACCGACGACAAATCCAACCCGCGCAACGGCCACCGCCTGATCCCCGGCCTGTTGTCGGGCGCGCCGGTGCAGGACGATGTCTATGACACGCGCGCGGGCCTCGTGATCCCAAAGCAGCGGGTCAAGGGCGGCGGCCTGTCGATGTCGGTTAGCGCGGACCTGACCGACAATGTAACCTTCCGCAGCATCAGCGCCTATCGCAAGGATACCTCGCACGCGCCGATCGATTTCGACGCTTTGCCCGCGGCCGACGTCGACGTTCCGGCAATCTATCGCAACAACCAGACCAGCCAGGAATTCCAGCTTCTCTACAAGAGCGACAAGCTCAACGGTATCATCGGCTATTATTATCTCGACGCCGAAGCCTCGACCGGGTTCGGCGTGCTGCTGTCGACCACGCTTCCGGGGCTCAATGCTTATACCGCCGGCGACGTGCGGACCCACACCCACTCGGTCTATGGCGATTTCACCTATAGCTTCACCGATCGGCTGAGCCTGTCGCTCGGCGGCCGCTACACCTGGGACCAACGCCAGAGCCACGTCTTCAAGGCCAATTATATCGGACTGACCTCCGAATTCGGCGGCAACCCGGCTTTGTTCGGCCTGCCCTCGACCAATTTCGAGGGTGGCGCGAACTTCAAGAAATTCACGCCGCGAGCATCGCTCAGCTTCCAGGTCACGCCCGATCAGATGGTGTATGCGTCCTATTCGCAGGGCTTCAAGGGCGGCGGCTTCGATCCGCGTGGCTCGGGCACCTCCGCGCCCAACACCGACGGCGTCCCGGGGATCAGCTATCAGGAAATCTACAATTATCTCCTGTTCAAGCCCGAGACGGTGAAGAGCTACGAGATCGGCTGGAAGGGCGCCTTGTTTGATCGCCGCCTGACCTTCGCCGCGGACGGCTTTTATTCCGATTATTCGGACGTGCAGATTCCCGGCTCGGTCGGTTGCGTGATCGGTGGCGTGCAGAGCTTCTGTGGCATCACGACCAACGCCGCCAAGGCAACGATCAAGGGCGCCGAGCTGGAGGCTAACGCCATCCTCGCGCGCAATTTCGCCGGGGCCGGGTCGAATGCCTATTTCAACACGACGCTGGGTTATATCGACGCGAAATATAAGCGCTTCATCGGCCCTACCGGCGTCGATGTGTCAGATGTCCGTGTATTCCAGAACACGCCACACTGGACTGTCAGCGGCACGCTCGGGGCTGGCCTTCCGATGGGCGCGGGCACGCTGACTGGATCGGGCACCGCCTCCTACCGCAGCCTGACGCATCAGTTCGAGACGGCGAGCCCGTTCCTCGACCAGAAGCGCTACACGCTGTTCGACGCCAATCTCGTCTACAGCTTCCACGGCGGGAAATATTCTCTCGGCATCCACGCCAAGAACATCACCAACGAGCATTACAAGACGTCGGGCTACCAATATATCGCCTCGACCATCGCCGGTGTGCCGATCCTGAATGCGCAGGGCCGCTATACGCCAACGCTCGGCAAGGAAGGGATCGCCACCGCTTTCTATGGCAATCCGCGCCAGGTGCTTGCGTCCTTCACCGCGAAGTTCTGAAGTCCACGGCCGGGCGTGATCCGCCCGGCCGACTTTGCGGAGGCAAACGGATGCGCACGGACACCATGGCAGGCAGGGCGTTCGTGCTGGCGATGCTGCTGATCGTCTACACGTTCAACTTCCTCGATCGGCAGGTGCTCGGCATCCTCGCCGGCCCGATCAAGGTCGAGCTCAACCTGACCGACACGCAGCTCGGCATGCTCGGCGGGCTTGCCTTCGCCATCCTCTATTCGACGCTCGCCATCCCGTTCGCGTGGGTGGCGGACCGCACCAAGCGGACGTGGGTGATCACCGCCTCGCTCGCGGTGTGGAGCGGGTTTACCGCCTTGTGCGGGGCGGCGACCGGCTTCGGGCAATTGTTCCTCTACCGGCTCGGTGTCGGTGTCGGCGAGGCGGGTGGCGTGGCGCCGTCCTATGCGCTGATCTCCGAAGTCTTCCCGCCACAGCAGCGCGCGCGGGCCCTGTCGATCTACTCGCTCGGCATCCCGCTCGGCGCCGCACTGGGCGTGCTGTTCGGCGGCTATATCGCGGCGACGATCAACTGGCGGTCCGCTTTCGTTGCGGTCGGCATTGCCGGGCTGGCATTCGTGCCGATCTTCGCGCTGACGGTACGCGAACCCGTCCGGGCGGCACGCGCCGCGAAAGCGCCGATTGATCGCAGTGTTTTCCGCATCCTCGCCGCCAAGCCGAGCTTTTGGCTGCTGGCGTTCGGGGCGGCGTCGAGCTCCATGCTCGGCTATGGCATGGGCTTCTGGCTGCCGTCGCTGATGAAGCGCTCGTTCGGGATGGAGCTGATCGCCGTCTCGCATTTCTACGGGCTGCTGCTGCTGATCGGCGGGATCCCCGGCGTGCTGATCGGCGGTTGGCTCGCCGACCGCGCCGGACGTAGCGGCAAGTCCGGCTATGCGCGCGTGCCGGGCATCGCCTTCCTGGCCGCAGTGCCGCTATTCGCGGCGGGTATCCTCAGCCATTCGGCCACCCTCGCCTTCCTGCTATTCCTCGTGCCACAGGGACTGGCCTATATGTGGCTCGGCCCGGTGCTGACCGCCGTCCAGCATCTCGTCCCCGCCCCGATGCGCGCGACCGCCTCGGCCAGCTTCCTGCTGATCAACAATCTGATCGGTGTCGGCTTCGGCGCAATGACGATCGGCAAGCTTTCCGACCTGCTTACGCCCAGCCTGGGCGATGGGGCGCTGAGGATGGCGTTGCTCGGCTCATTGGTTTTCTACGTCATCGCCGGCCTGCTGATGCTGATCGCCGCACCCCGCCTGGCCAACGACTGGATCGACTAGATCCGGCGCCCCCGCAGCTGACACGCACACAGCCTATCGGATCGATCCCCGCGTCAGACCGTTTGCGCGAGGGAAAAGGACGATCATGCTATTCGTAGCCGCATCGATATTGCTGGCCTTTCTGGTCACGCTGGGCTCGGCGCGTTGGCTGACCCTCCATGCTACCGCACGCTCTGCTTCCTCGCAGGTCATGCTGGCCGCGCTCAGCTTCCCGCTGGTCGCGCTCGCGCTGTTCGTAGTGGCGGTCTGCGTGGCCCTGATCAGCATGTCGCGCGGCCCTGATCTCCCCGGTCAATCGGAGGGCATGCCGATTTTCGCCGCGGTGTTCTTTCTCATCTATGCCTGGGCGATCGGCGCCATTGTCGGCCTGCCGACGGCCATCGTCGCCGTCAGGATGTTCCGCCCCGGGTGATGGCCGATGCGACGGTGATCAGATCGCCACCGCATACAGCGCATGATGTGCGAAGATGTAGAGCGTCCGGCGATCCTTGCCCCCGACGACCAGCTGGATCGGCCGCTCCGGCACCGGGATCTGGGTCAGCTCCTTGCCGTCGGCGCCGTAGACGAACACCTGTCCGTTCGCGACGAACACCTTGCCGTCCGGTCCGACGGCCACGCTCTCGCCACCGCGCTCCGCGAAGACGCGAAGGTCGGTGACGGTGCCGCCCTGCCCGACCAGGCCGTTATAGGTGCGGTTCTCCGAGCCGTTGGTCAGGAACACGCGTTCGCCCGGCTTGGCGGTGACGAAGCCCATCGCATCCATCGTGTCGGAGAAGCGCCAGTCGCCCTGCCGGAATGCGCGAAACGCCGGCAATACCAGGCTGCCGTCCGGCGAGACATATTCGCGTGCCTTGGGCTCGGCCATGCCGCGAGCGAACTGCTCGGCGAGCGTAGAGTAAAGATAGGTCGTTGGATCGAGCTGGTCCTTGAACTCGCCGTCATTCTTCCAGACATTGCCCGGCAGCGCGACGGTGACGTTGGTGCGCACCTTGGCCGGCGTCGGCGGAATGAAGGTGATGCGGTCCGCCGGCTCGTCCGGCTTGAAGCTGTAGACGGTCACTTCCGGCCCTTGCGGCGACAGAACCATGACATTGCCCGATTTGTCGATCGCGAGGTTGACCGGGTCGAGCGGATTGTCGCGCACGATCTCCAACCCCTTCTCGCGCGTCCAGCGGTAGATGCGGTTGAACCGGTGTTCGACGAAATAGAGCGTGCCGTCCGGCGCCACCGCCCCGCCCGAGATCGAATAGAAGCCGTCCGCCAGTTTCTCGACCGCTCCCATCCCCGGCAAGGGCGCGGGCGGCGCGGCCACGGGCATCGCGTCCTTGACATCCAGCACCGCGAATTCGCGCTCGCGCACCTCCCACTTGCGGGTGACATCGGTGATGGCATTTTCGAACGGGAATTTGCTGGCGCGCAAATAGGGTGCGCAGCCATTCTCGTCGCACATCGCATAGCCGCTCTCGGCATTGGTATGGAGGTTGCGGAACCGAATGTCGGTCGAATTCTGCAGGCGCACCGCGGTCACCGCCGGCTTGGGCGAGCGCGTCACGCGATAGGCATGATAATTGGCAAACAGGATGTTGCGCGAATTGCGCACGTCGAGCCCATTGGCGTCCGAACTGTCGCGCACTTCCTCTTCGGTCTGCGGCGCCAGGAATTCCCAATTCTCGACGCCGTCGAGGACGATCTCGTTGCGGCCATGATGCTCGTTGGAGAGTTCGTAGACATGCCCCGGCGTCTTGGTGTTGGAGACGAACAGCCCCGCCCACCCATAGGGATGCGGCAGCCAGATATTGGCGAAGGTGCCGCCGCCCCCGTCCGTCACCCACAGGCTGGGGTTCTGGCCGTCGACGCGCGCGCCGGGCACGCGTTCGGTGAATTCGCGCGGCGTTCCGCCCCCGCCCTGGAACTTGACGTCGTTGACCATCGATTCCGCGCCGGCCTTCCACAGCAGGCCGGTGACGCGCGGATTGGTGACGCCGGTATAGATGCCGATCCCACTCATGATCGCATTGCCGCCCTTGGCGGTCTCGATCATGGCCTTGGGCGCGCCGGGCCCGGCATAAGCCGGGCTGTTCTCCGGCAGGTAGATGGCGGTCCGCGTCGGGTGCAGGCCAACCAGCACGGTATCCGGCCTCAACCGCAGCGTGTCGCTGATCGGATATTGACCCGTCGGGAAGTAGAGCACGCGGTGGCCGTCGATCGCCTTTTGCAATGCAGCGGTATCGTCGGTCTGGCCGTCGCCCTTCGCGCCGAGATCATGGACATTGGCCCAGGTGGTCGTCGCGGGTAACGGCGCGATCGCACGTTTGGGCTTTGGCAGCGCGCTTAGCGAGTCCGCCTGCCAATTGGTGCGGATCGTCCCCATCGCGTTGATCGTGTCCAGCGTCAGACCATAGTTGAACGCCTTCACCCGATAGCGCGCGCCCTTCCCCGCTAGCGTCCTGCCGCTTTCGCGGAAGCGCGCGAAGGTCGGCACGTTGCTGGCCAGCGCATTTTCGAAGCCGATCTGGGTGAACACGCTCTTCTCGGCGCTGATCACCACCGCAGCTTTGGAGATATTCTCGAAGCGAACATCCTTGCCCCACAGCGAATCCGAATAGCCTTCGTCGATCTCGATCCCGACCGGCGTGTTGCGGATCGACACGTTCGCCATGCTCAGATCGACCTCATGCTCGCGGATCGCCGCGTCGCGCTGCCCGTCGAACGAGGAATCGAGCAGGGTGAATTGCCATGCGGGCGAGGTCTTCTCGGTGATGATGCCATAGCGTCCGCCGTGGAAGTGCACGTCCTCCATCACGTTGCCGGCAAGATAGACGCCCGCCAGGCCTGAACCGAGATTGAACTCCATGTGGCTCAGGAAGGTATGTTGCGCGACGTGGAAACGTGCCACCACCGCGCCGGCATTGCCGTCGCCGATCTCGAAATCGATATTCGTCATCGCGGAATAAAAAGTGCCCGAATTGGCATCGAACGTTTCCGGGTTGAACGGCACCGCGGTCGCGACGGGGAAGGGCGGCTTCTTGTTGCCATAGGCATCGTTGCCGGTGAACACGAACATCGTGGCGATGCCCTTGTCGAAGCCGGGTGTATTGGCGCCCAGCACGATTACCGGCCGGGTCTTGCCGATCCCGAAGATCCGCACCGCCGGCGGGATGAGGATCGAGCGCGTGATGCGATAGCGCCCGGCCGGCAGGAACACGATGCCGCCGCGCGCGCGCTCGCCGCCGGCCGCCGTATCGATCGCGGCCTGGATCGCGGCGGTGTCGTCCGCGCGCCCGTCGCCCACGCCCTTTACCAGCACCGCGGCCGGGTCGTTCGGCAGCGTGGTGAAGACCGAATTGGTCGCCGCCGACGCCATGACGGGAGCGGCCAGCAATGCCGCCGCGATCAGCTTCGTCTTCATCGAAAATCCTTCGCTTGCGTCGGGCTTACTTCTCGGGATCCTGCCCGGTGAAGGGCGAGCAGCAGGGTTTGCCGATCGCGTGGAATTCCATGATCTCGGCGCGGGTGCCGTCGGGATCGAGCAGGTTGAGCTGCCATTTGGCGTCGCGCCCGATCTTCGGCACGCCCTGCTGGTCCTTCAGCCGATCGCCGTTCCACAGCATCGTATAGGCGTCGCGCGTATTGGCGACGCCGAGCGAGAAATGGTTGAGCACGCCAAGATCGGCGGCCTTCATCGTGGGCGGGATACCCACTGTGTCGGGCGTGCCGACCACCATATATTCCAGCCAGTCGGTCCCGTCCGGCACCTGCAGCGAAATCCAGCTCGGATGATCGTCCCGCATGCCGCCAAACCAGTAAGGCCGGAAGCCGAGCACATCCCGCCAGAAGGCGTCCTGGTTGGCACGATTGTGAATGATGAAGCCGACATGGATGATGTGGCTCGACAGCGGATTGGCCGGGATTGCCGGCGGTGCCGCGGGCGGCTGCACGAACTGGACGCGATTGCCTTCGGGGTCGGTCACGTCGAACCACTTGCTGCCGTCGGCGGCGCTGGTCGCATGTGCCGGAACCTTGACCTTGCGTGACGCGAGATACGCCCGCATCGCCTCCGCATCGGCGGTGTTGTAGGCGACATGGTCGAGCCGGTTGATCGAGGGCGCGCCCGGCGGCAGCGGCAGCAGCTCGACGAACTGCAGCGGGCTGAAATAATAACGCGCGCCTGCCGGATTTTCCGGATCCGCCATCTTAACGGCGCCCAGATCGTGGACGTAGAAGGCCTCGCTCCTGGCCGGATCGGCGGCATAGATCGCCAGATGCGATACCGAAGTCAGCGGCGGTCGCACCGGGGCGGCAGCCGAAGCGGCGCCGGTCGCGAGCAGGGCCAGGGTCAAAGCCATCGCGCGCTTCATCGTCTCTCCTCTGCCGCTCGCTTCTGCGATCGTTGTTACCGCAAACATACCGGCTTATGCTCGCGCCGCCAGCCCTACAAAGGTCGGGGGGCGAAGGAGGACGAGGATGCCGCAGGAAATTTCGCGCCGCACATTGATCGAGCTTAGCGTCGCCGGCACCGCCGCCCTCGCCGCGGCTGAAGCGCGCGCGCAGCGCCGCCCCGCTTTGCCCAAGGATCAGAAGATCGGCTTCGCCGTCGTCGGACTCGGCAAATTGTCGCAGGGGCAGATCATCCCCGGTCTGCGCAGCGCCCGGAGCGCCAAGCTGGTGGCGGTCGTCAGCGGCCATCGCGACAAAGCGGCGCGGATCGCGGCGGCCGAGGGGCTGCCCACCGACGCCATCTACTCCTACGAAGATTATGACCGCATCGCCCAGGATCCGCGCATCCAGGTCGTCTACATCGTGCTGCCGAACGCCATGCACGCCGAATATACGATCCGCGCGCTCAAGGCCGGCAAGCATGTGCTGTGCGAGAAGCCGATGGCGACAAGCGTCGCCGATTGCGAGGCCATGATCGCCGCCGCCAAGGCCGCCAACCGCAAGCTGATGATCGCCTATCGCTGCCATTACGAACCCAAGAATCTGGAGGCGATGCGCCGCATCCGTTCCGGCGCGCTCGGCAAGCCGCGGCTGGTCGTGACCGATATGGGGCGTCAGGCCGATCCCAGCGACCCATCCGACGCATGGCGCCTCGACCGCAAGCTGGCCGGCGACGGCGCGCTCGGCGATATGGGCATCTACGGCGTCAACGCCTCCCGTTACCTGCTGAACGAGGAACCGGTCGAGGTTCGCGCCTGGGGCAATACGGACAAAAGCGACCCGCGCTTCGCCACCACCGACGATCTGATCGCGTGGCAATTCCGCTTCCCGTCCGGCGCCATCTGCAATGGATCGACCTCCTTCAATTATAACGCGACCATGTCGTTCGAAGTGTGGGGGGAGAAGGCGCGGATCCGTGCCGACCCCGGCGCTTTCTACGGCGGCAACCATTTCGCCATGGTCGACGGCGGCAATCTCAAGGAGATCGACACGCCCGAGGTCGATCAATTCGCCCGCGAGATGGACTGGATGGCCGACGTGGTGCGCGGCAAGGCGCCACTCGTATCGCCGGGCGAGGAAGGCTTGCAGGACGTGCGGCTGATGAAGGCGATCACGGACTCGCTCGCGCGGGGCGGTGCGCCGATCAGTACCGACTGGGGCTATAAACGCGCGGTCGATCCGGCGGCGGTGGTCGATATCGTCGCGTGACGGCAGGGATGGCCGGGCGCCTCTTATTGCGCCGCCCGTGCCTCTCCCCAGAAACCCGGCTGGGGCGCGCTGAGCCAGCCGTTGCGGCTCGTCACGCCGCCTTCCCGATCCCGGCTCAGCCACAGCGGGCCGTCGAGATCGGTGAACAGGCTTCCCACCGCGATCATCAGCGCCGGCGCGATCGAGAGCGACGAACAGATCATGCACCCGGTCATTACACCCAGCCCGCGCTGCCGCGCCTCTCGGGCCAGTTCGAGCGCGGCGGTAAGCCCGCCCGTCTTGTCGAGCTTGATGTTCACCACAGCATAGCCGTCGGGCAGGGCCTCGAGGTCGGCCGTGACATGCACCGATTCATCCGCGGCAATCGGGATCGCCGAGACGAACCCGGCAAGCGCTGAATCGTCCCCCACCGGCAAAGGCTGCTCCAGCAGGTCGACCTTCAGCTCCACCAGCAGCTGCTGCAACCCGCTGACCTCTTCGATCGTCCAGCTTTCATTGGGGTCGACGATCATGCGCGGCCGGGGCGCGGCGGCACGGACGGCCCGTAGCTGCGCCGCCGGGTCGCTGCGGTCCACCTTGACCTTGAGGAGCGGCACATCGACGAGCGCGGCGGCAGCCGCGCCCATATGTTCGGGCGTATCGAGGCCGACGGTCATCGCCGTCGCAATCTCGGGCAGCGGACGCTGCAAACCCAGCATGGTCGCGACATCGCTGCCGGCGAGCCGCGCCTCCAGATCCCACAGCGCGCAGTCGACCGCGTTGCGCGCGGCACCCGCCGGCATCAACTGCAGCAATTCCTCGCGTCCGGCGCCGCGTTCGATCGCCGAGCGCACGGCATCGATCGCCCCGATC
Organism: Sphingomonas crusticola; assembly: GCF_003391115.1. NCBI lineage: Bacteria > Pseudomonadati > Pseudomonadota > Alphaproteobacteria > Sphingomonadales > Sphingomonadaceae > Sphingomonas > Sphingomonas crusticola. Next base: position 2,972,363 of record NZ_QTJP01000001.1, on the reverse strand, counting down.
GTGGTTTCCACCGTTTCGCCATAGCGCGGGTAAGGCACGCACTCGCCACGCCCGATCGAACCGTCTTGCTCGATCTGCACGGTCACCACCTCGGCGGCGGTCTTCGTACCGCGCGAGATACGGAATGGTGTGCTTAGCGGAAAAATCTCAGGCAGCGTCGAAAGCGTGCGGTGCATGTCAGGTCAGGCCATTGCTTTGGCGGCAGGGATAGCCCGCTCGTCCAGCAGCATGTCGAGGATGGTCTCGACGCCAAAGCGGTATGGATCGGAACAGGGCAAGCACAGGTCGTCTGCCGTTCGGGCGCAAAGCGCAAGGGCCTCACCCTCCGAGAGGCTCGACGTGTTGAGCGCGACGCCCACCGCCCTCACCTGCGGGTTGGTCAGTCTCGCCACCTGAAGATTGGCCTCGAGACATTCCACCAGACCCGGAAGGCCGAAATGCGGCAGGCCCCGCATGTGGCGCCGGGCAGGATCGTGACATAGCACCAGCGCATCGGGCTGCGCGCCATGGAGCAATCCCGTCGAGACCCCCGCAAAGGAGGGATGGAATAGCGACCCTTGGCCCTCGATCAGGTCCCAGCCGCCGTCGTCCCGCGCTGGTGAAAGCTGCTCGATCGCGCCGGAAATGAAGTCCGCGACCACCGCGTCGAGCGGCACGCCGCTTCCTGCGACCAGGATGCCGGTCTGGCCGGTCGCGCGAAAGTCCGCCTTGATGCCGCGGCGGGCCAGCGCGTGCGCCAGGCATAATGTCGTGTACATCTTGCCGACTGAACAATCCGTCCCGACTGCCAGCAGGCGCTTGCCGGCACGGGGCTTGCCATTGCCCACGGGAATGCCCGGCTGCGGGTCGCGCACGTCGTGCAGCGTGCGGCCAAGGCGCCGCGCGGTCTCGACGAGGCGCGGTTCGTCCTTCAGTCGCTGGTGCAGGCCGGAGGCAATGTCGAGGCCTGCCTCCATCGCCGCGACGGCATCGGTGACCAGATCATCGCCGAGCTTGCCGCCGGCATTGGCCACACCCAGGATCAGTGTGCGCGCTCCAGCGGCGAAAGCCCCCGCGAAATCCATACGCGGCAGGCCGAGGGTGAGACCGCAATCGTCGTGGCGGAACTCGCCGACGCAGATTTCCGGCCGGAACACGGCCAGCCCGCGCGACGTCTTGATGCCGGCCTCGTCGTTAGAATGGCCAAGATAGAGAAGGTAAGGCGTGGCGATCATGGGAGAGCCTGCATTGGTAAGAGCGCGAAGCCTTATCGCCGGGTCGGGGCGAGCCCCAATTCTTAGCGCCATCGCCCCTATAGCACGGGGCTATAGCTCATCGATGACGCTTGCGAGCAGATCCAGAAATTCCGATGCCGTTCGCGTCGGCGGGCGATCCGTAAGATAGACCGCGTTGATATCGAATGTGATCGCCGGTTGAAGCGGACGCGAGGAAAGGCCGTGGGTGAGCGACGCCTGCGCCGTGAAATTATCGACGATCGCCATGCCCACGCCGGCACGGACCAGTGCCGCGGCGACATAATAGGTACGCGCCGACACGACCTCGTCGAGCACGACGTCCAGACCATCCAGCTCGCTCGATAGCATCCGCCCGATCGGGCCGCCCTGCATCGGGCTGATGAACTTGCGCTCGCGCAGCTCGGCCAGATGAATGCGGGGAGGTGCATCGGGAAAATCCTGCTCGCGATAGAGCACGACCAGTTCGCCCTCGCCGATCACCTGATGGCTGACCGGCGCCGTCGCCGGCACTTCGTAGCTGATCGCGATGTCCGTCTCTCGCTCGTATAATTTCCGGACCATCTCGTCATGGTGGAGCGTCTGCAGATCGAACAAGACGTCCTCATGCGCCTGCATGAAGGCCGCGACCGCCTCTGGAATGGCGCGCAGTCCCAACGAGGGCAGCGCCGAGACCCGCAGCAGGCTGCCGCGGCCAAGCCGCATATTGTGACAGGCCTGCCGCAGCGAGCGCACGCGATCCTGGATGTCGGAAACCTCGGCGAACAAGGCGCGCGCATCCTCGGTCGGGATCAGCCGGCCGCGCGTGCGTTCGAACAGCGACAGGCCGATCGAGCTTTCGGCATGGCGCAGCACTTTGGTCACCGAGGGTTGCGACACGTTGAGCGAGCGCGCCGCGGCGCTTACCGTGCCGTGCAGGTAGACCGCGTGGAAAACTTCGATCTGGCGCAGGTTCATTCGCGGCCTTCCTGATCATGCGCACCCGACAGAATAAGGGCGCCGTACGGCATTTCGCCGCACGACGCCCTTATCAAGCCGCGCCGATGAGCGATATCAACGCAGCTGGAAGCGTACCCCGACCCGGAACGTACGCCCCAGCAGATCGGAATAGGTGCTGTTCGCGGCAAGGCCGGTTTCCGGCACCAGCAACGGCCCCTTGTTGAAGATGTTGGTCACGTTGAGGAAGACTTGCGCGTCCGACGAGCCGCCGAAGGGGATCTTACGCGTGAGGTTGAGGTCGACGTAGAACAGCCCCTTCACATGATTGTTGTCATAGGTGTTGAACTGCGTGCCCGTAAGAATGGGACAGTTCGTCTGGCAGACGATGCCACCCGCATCATATTTGCCGGAGCTCACGCCACGCGCCACCGCGGTGATCGTGGTATTGGGCGTGTCGTAGGTCGCGCTGAAGTGGAAGATCCACTTCGGCGTGCTCGTCTGGCCGCCATTCACGCCGACGCTGTTGAGCGCCACCGTACCGACAATGCCCTGATCGATGATGTTGTCGATGTAGCGGGTCGCCTGGCCGCGCAACGTCACGCTGTCCACGTTACCCAGCGGCTGCCGATAGGAAGCCTCGAAATCGATGCCGCGGACCAGCTGGCGCGTGAAGTTGAACGGCTGGCTGCGGAACAGGATGCGCGTCGCGTTGCTCGGATCCTGCGTAATTGCTGCGCAATATTCCGCACGTCCGTCGGCGCAGCGATTGATGATCTCCTGCGCGCTGAGGCTGCCGATCACGTCGCGCATGTCGATGCGGAAATAATCGACCGAGGCGTTGAACCGGCGCAGGAAGCGGGGCGAGAAGACCGCCCCGATATTCCACGAATTCGCCTTTTCAGGCTTGAGGTCCCGGTTACCCAAAACTGTCGCCGAATAGGAAATGCTCGACGGATAGACGACGCCGTTCGGTCCGGCTCCGGGCGCGAACGGATTGCGTACCGAGTCGCTGTTCGACGCACCCGCTTGGTACAGTTCGTTGAGGTTGGGCGCCCGGATGTCGCGCGAGCGCGTCACGCGGAAGCGGATGTCCTCGATCGGCTGCCAGGTCGCACCCGCCTTCCACGTCGTGACGTAGCCAGAGGTCGAATAGTCGGTCGCACGCACCGCGCCGTTGAACTCGATGCCAAGGCCGAGCGGCACCACCGTCTCGAAATAGGCTTCCTTGACGTTATACTTGCCGTTGGTCGGCAGATAGTTTCCGACCGACCACAAATTGGTGGTCGAGTTCGGGCCGACGGTCGGCCGGAACGCGTCGGGGACGGAGCCCCTGATCTTCTCTTCGCGATATTCGCCGCCAACTGCGACGCTGACGTCGCCGGCCCAGGTGGCGAATGGCGTCACCGACAGATTGGCACCGGCGACCTTCTGTTCCGCGATCTCGTCGCGATAGGGGTTGCCGAGCACATAACCGAACGCCGCAGGGTTGGCGACGCCCAGACCCAGGCGGTTGAGCGGCACGCAGCTCTTGTCGTCGTTGGTTGTGCTCGCGTCGACATTGATGCGGCACACGATCGATCCGGCGGCATAGCCGCCCGTATTGCCCGCCGCCGCGAACACCGCGTCGGTCGCGTTCAGCATCTTCTGCGTGTTCATCACGTTGGTCAGCTGCTCGCGCAGCTCGGCGCGGCCATATTGGGCGTAGATGTCCCAGTGGGACGAATTGCCGAATGCCTGGAAATCACCCTGGGCGCCGACGACATAGCGTTGCACCTTCCGGCGGTTGTCCACACCGCGATAAGGGAGATCCGCCGCCGTGGTGGCCAGCGTCACCGTGTTGATGCCGGCCAGGCGCGCCGCACCCAGCGTGTTGATCAGGAAGGCGTTGTCGCGCTGGAGCGTGATGCCCGTCGACAGGTTCGGACCGGCATTGAACTTGACTTCCTGCCGGTTGAACGAGGCCTCACCGAACAATTCGACATGCTCGGCGAGCTCGTAGCTCAGCCGGCCATAGAAGCCGTAGCGATGGTCCTGCGGCAGAAGGCCGATACGGCGGCCGGAATCGTTGACCTGCCAGTCGCCCCCCTGCGTCAGCGACGGTGCCGAAGCCCCGGTCGGTGACGGATAGGTCAGCGCGCCATATTGGAACTGGTTGATAGAACCGTTCGCGCCGAAATAGATGCCGCGCAGGCGGTTGGCGGTGCCGCCGGTCGAGCCGGTGATCAAGCCGCCCGGGGTGGAGTTGGCCGCACCGACCTGACGCCGGATCAGGAATTTGGGCGTGGTGCTGGTCGCGGTCCAATTGGGGTCCTGGATGCGCACATAACCGGTCGCGTTCCAGGCGCGATCCACCTCGAAGATGCCGTCCTGGTGGGCGAGCTCGGCATTGAGCAGGATATGGGCACGCCCGCCGGCGAACGACTTTCCGGCAGTGGCGCTGAAGGAATAATTGCCGCCGTCGCCATAGGTGGTGACGCCGCTGTCCCCGGTGACCCGCAGACCTTCATACTTCTTGTCGAGGATGAAGTTGACGACACCGGCGACGGCGTCCGAACCATAAGCCGCCGACGCACCACCCGTGACGATCTCGACGCTCTTCACCAGCGCCTGCGGAATGGTGTTGATGTCGACCAGCCCGGTGATGGTCGAGCCGACCGAGCGGCGGCCGTCGATCAGGACCAATGTGCGGATCTCGCCCAAATTGCGCAGGTTGAGCGCGTTGATGCCGGCCTGGCCGCTGCTCAGATTGAGGCGCGAATTGGCCGGCCGGGTCGATCCTGCGAGCGCCGGCTGCTGGTTGATGAAATCGGCGATATTGTTGGTCGGCGACTGGTTCTGGATTTCGTCCCTCGTCAGCACGGCGAGCGGCGTCGGCGACTGGAAGCCGCTACGCGCCACGCGGGTGCCGGTGACGATGACCTCGCCCTGCGAATCCTCGCTGGCGGTCGCGGTCGCCGGCGCTTGCGTGGATGTTGTCGCGCTCTGCGCGAACGCTGGCGCGCTGTGAACGAGGGCCAAAGCCGTCATTGCCAGGCCGGCCGTGTAATGGCTGCCAAACCGCGGATGAATTCGCCGGAAAATACGCATCTTGAAAGACCCCCTTTGGCTCGCATCGGGCCACCTCCGGAGCTATGCCCGGCGTGCGGTCATGAGACCGGCAAAGCCCGCTGCGAAAAATGTGCAGCACCTGATGTCCCACCTGATAACTTACGGAATTGTCCGGGTAAGCCGTTGGTGGCCCTTATTCCCGTCATCCCTGTTTTTTGGACGCGACCCACCCGATCGTGTCAGTTCCAAGACAGCGAGGCTACAGGGCGGCGGCAGGCGGTCAATAGCCTGAAGCGACTTTAATTTTTCTCGGGTATAGCCTGAGGGAATGGCAGATATATCCGTCCCGCTTCGTGGGAAAATCGTCCGGCCGATAACTCGGGGTTATGGAATATGGCCGGCTTGCTATGCGCCGTCGACCAACGCACTCCGATAGACCTCGATTTCATCGTCACCATCGTTTGAGGCTCCGGATGATTCAGCGTCGTGCGTTCCTGTTGGCGTCGGCAGCGCTGCTGTCGCTGGAAGGCACCGGTGTCGCACGGCTGATCCGCAAAGCCCCTCTCGGCCGGGGGGGCACGATCCGCCTCCCCGGCGCTTATGCCCCGATCGAGATCTTGGAGGATGCCATGGGCATCCCCCACATCCGCGCGCAATCCAAGCATGATGCCTTTTTCGGTCAGGGTTATCGCGTCGCCTGCGACCGGCTGTTCCAGCTCGATCTGTCCAATCGCCGCGAGCAGGGGCGCATGGCGGAAGCGTTCGGCCCTCGCTTCGTCGCTGCTGACCGTGCCTCCCGCCTGTTCCATTATCGCGGTGACGTCGATGCCGAGCTCGCCGCATTGCCGGCGGAGGTGCTGGAATGCGCGCGCGGCTATGTCGCCGGCATAAATGCCCGCATCGCGGAGGTTGAAGCCGACCCTGCTTTGCTGCCGCTCGAATATGGCATTTTGGGTGTCATGCCGCTGCGGTGGGATGTACGCGACCTGGCGCGCGTGCGTGGCGGCGGCATGGGCGACGCCGACGACGAGGTGCGCCACGCTGTGCTGCAGGCGCGCGGACTGCTCGAATATGACCAGCTGATGGATCCGCTGCGCCCGGCGTGGAAGTTCACCGTGCCCGAGGGCCTGGACTGCACCGCGGTCACGGAAGCCGATCTCGGTCTGCTGCTCGACGACGCGCGACCGCTCCCGTTCGGCGAGATCAAGCTTGGCGCCTATGATCGCGAGCTCGACCGGATCGCGCTCGCCGCCCAGGGCAGCAATGCCTGGACGATCGCCGGATCGCGCACCGCCACCGGCCGCCCGATCCTGGCGAACGATCCCCATCTCTCGATCGGCGGCGCCAGCCCGCGCCATATCGCGCACCTGACCGCGCCCGGTCTCGACGTGATCGGCGGCGGGGAGCCCGGCCTGCCCGGCATCATGCAGGGCCATACCGATCACTTCGCCTTCGGCCGCACCAATTTCCACATCGATCAGACCGATCTCTTCATTCTGCGCACCCGCGACGACGATCCCGACCAATATTGGCACGACGGTCGATGGAAGCGGTTCGAGACGTTCGAGGAGGAGATTGCGGTCAAGGGCGCCCCGCCCGAGCGCGTGACCCTGCGTTATTCGCAAGGACGCCCGATCGTCTCGCAGGATCCGGCGCGCCACCGCGCGGTCGCCTTCGCCACGGTTTCGATGCTGCCCGGCGCCAACATGCGCTTCGCCATGATCGCCATCAATCTGGCGCACGACTGGGCGTCGCTGCGCCAGGCGTTCAAGCTGCACGTCTCGCCCACCAACATCCATTATGCCGACGTCCACGGCAATACCGGCTGGCACGCGGTCGGCTTCACGCCCAAACGCCCGCGCCACGACGGGCTGTTTCCCGCCCCCGGCGACGGCAGCTACGACTGGACCGGCATTCTCAAGGTCGAGGAGATGCCCAACATTCTCAATCCTCGGGAAGGCTGGTTCGCGTCCGCCAACCAGATGAACCTGCCCCCGGACTATCCGTACAGGGAGCGCATCATCAGCTTCAGCTGGAGCGATTCCTATCGCTACGACCGCATCGCCGAGGTGCTGCGCGCCCAGCCCCGCCACCGGCTGGAGGACAGCGTCGCGCTCCAGCACGACGTGCAATCCTTGCCGGCGCGCGCGCTCGTGAAACTGCTGCCGGCGAGCCCCTCGCCTGCGGCCGCGCCTGCCGCCGCTCTGCTGAGGCGGTGGGATTGCGGCATCGAGGCCGATAGCGCCGCCGCCCTGCTCTACGAGCTGGTCATGCCGGAACTGTCCTCGTCCTTCCGCGCGCTGGTGATCCCTCCAGCCGCGCAGGACCTGATCAAGTCGGTCAGCCTCTCCCAGATGTTGAAACTGCTCGCTGATCCGGATGCACGCCTTGGCAGCAATCCGGTCGCCGGGCGCGATGCGCTGATCGACGCAGCCCTCGCCGCAGGCTGGGCCAAGGCAGTCCAGCTGCGTGGTCCGGATCCGGCCCAGTGGAAATGGGGCGATCTCCACCACGTGACGATCGCGCACCCGCTATCCGTCCTCCCGCCGATCGCGGCCGCCTTTCCAAAGATAGAAGGCGGGCGTTCGGGCGGAGACGGAACCACCGTCATGGCGCGCGGCGTGAACCCCAAACGCAGCTTCGACGTCATGCACGGCGCGAGCTACCTGCTCGTGGCCGATGTCGGCGCGTGGGACAATTCACGCGTCCTGCTGCTCCCCGGCCAGTCGGCCGATCCGCGCTCGCCGCATTATCGGGATTTTTACCAGGACTGGCTTGCCGCCCGCACTCATCCTCTATGGTTCAGCAAGGCGGCGGTCGATGCCCATGCGGTGGAGCGGAGCATCATCGTCCCGGCCTGAACAAGCGTGCGCCAAAACTCGCGGACCGGGCGATCGCCGAGGCGACGACATGCTGGGCTCACGCCCGGCGAGATATCTACGAATCCTGCCCGCATATCGCGTGGAGCCCGGCAGCCATGAATTTGGCGAATCTGCGCTTGATCGCCTGAAAGTCCTCCGATGAGCACAACCCCTCGGAGAGGCGATCGATACGCCCCGTCCGCGACAGGCTTAAGGTGTAGGCGCCGGAGGTAAAATGAAACCCCCAAAGAAGGTCCTCGCGCCGCGCATGCGGCAGGGCTTTCTGAAGGAGGCCTATCAGGCGGATCACCAGCGGATCGAAGGACAGATCCATATTCTCCGCCCCGTAGCCAGGCGCGTTATTGACCTGCGCGAACAAGCGACCAAAATTCCGCCAGCCCTCACCGCCGTTGCTGTAGGCGTCGAACGCGCCCGTATAGAAAGCATCCAGCGCGCCTTCCGCAGTCGGCTTGTCGCCAACCTCGCGCTCATAATCGTCCAGCGCCTTCGTTCGCGTAGCCACCGCGTCCCGGACGCGACGTTCGAAAACCTTGTCGAACAGCTCGCGCTTACCGTCGAAATAATAATGTATCAGGGCGGGATGCACGCCGGCACGATCCGCTATGTCGGCGATCGTCGGGCCAAAGAAGCCCAATTTCGAAAACAGCTCTTCGCCCGCGTCCAATATTTGCTCGACCGCCGCGGCGCGCTGCTCGGCCTTGGTTTTACGGCTCGTGGAAACCTTTGGCGATGGAGGCATGAGCTCGTCCCGTCCTGGTGCGACGCCCGCACCGTGCAGCGACCGCGACCCGCCTCCCAACGGTGGGGCGGCCCCGCTTCGCGGTCAAGCAATGCTGCCCGAAAAAGATCTTTATTAATACATTAATGAACTTGACGCACCCGGACAGGCCCCGCTACCTACTCAGCCACAAAAGAGCACCTGCCCGGCGTCCGACTCGACGCTGAGGAATGGGCGCCGGCGTTCAGGAGAAGGTCCGGGTGTCGAAAAGACCGATGTTGACGACTTTGGTCGTTTTCCTATTGGCATTTGGCGCCAACCAGGCGCCGGCCAGGGCTATGACGGGCCCCTCGGCCGCCGGCAAAAATGCGCAGCTGCAGGCACTGCAGGCATTGCTCGATTCCTATGTCGCGGCCGGCAAAGCGGCCGGGATCGTCGCCGCGATCGGCCAGGACGACGCCCCTCCGACTTTCGTATCGGCCGGCCGCCTCAGCGATGATCCTGCCGCGCCCGCGGCCGGTCCGGACAGCCTGTGGCGCATCTACTCGATGACCAAGCCGATCACGGCTGCGGCGGCCATGATCCTGGTCCAGGAAGGCAAGCTGAAGCTTGACCAGCCGATCAGCGACTTCATTCCCGCCTTCAAGACGATGCGCGTGCTGGACGCGCCCGCGACTTCCCTCGCCAGCCATCCTGCAACGCACCCCATTACGATCCGCCATCTTCTGACCCACACGAGCGGTCTCGGCTATCAGATCATCGGCACCGGCCCCCTGCCTCGGGAGTATCAGCGCCTCGGCCTGCTTGGCGGCCGTGCGGACGCCGAGGCGAGCAAGGCCCAGCCCAAGACGCTCGAGGCGTTCGCCAATCGCGTGGCGACCGTGCCTTTATTGGCCGAGCCGGGAACCGAGTGGAATTATTCGATCAGCCTCGACGTCCTCGGCCGCGTCATCGAAGTCGCCTCGGGCGTCCCGTTTGATCGCTTCGTCGACACGCGGCTGCTCAAGCCGCTCGGCATGAATTCGACATATTGGACCGTGCCGCGCGCCGACGTCGGCCGGATGTCGACGCTCTACTTCTGGCAGGGCGATCACCGTGTTCCGCTCGAAACCGGTGCTGGTACGGACTGGCTCCACCCGCCGCTGGTTCCCTATGGCGGCGCGGGATTGGTGTCGTCGGCGCGGGACTATGACCGCTTTCTTCGGATGCTTGCCGAAGGCGGTTCGCTCGACGGCGTGCGCGTCCTGAAACCCGAGACCGTCAAGCTCGCGCTGTCGAACTTGCTGCCGCCGGGCGTGCATGTGGTCAACAATGTCACGCCGGCTCCCCTCGTCGCCGAAGGGTTCGGCGCGGGCGGATCGCTCTATCTCAACGACGTTCCTGACGGCGTGGGTGCCGGAACCTTCGGCTGGTTCGGCGCGGCCGGCACAGTCGCTTTCATAGATCCGAAAAATAAAACCAGAGTTACCGTGATGGTGAACTATTTTCCAGCGCGAAAATGGCCGCTCTATAGCGACGTTATTAAATCGATTTACTCAAAGTAAAGATAATAAAAATGATCTGCTGTTCAGCGCAATAGCAGACAATTTATCAAAGAGAGGGATGTACGGCAATGTCTTGGAAAGCAGGTAAGCGCGTCCTATTAACCGGCACGTCGGCTGTGGCCATCATGCTCCTGTCAGCCGGCCCAGCCTGGGCGCAGGCGTCGAGCGCGGCCGGCGATGGCAGCGGCTCGACCTCGAACGCACCCGTTCCGCAATCCGGCGCCGATGGCTCCGCCCCGACCGATACGCCGGCGGAGATCGTGGTGACCGGCACGAGCATTCGCGGCACGCCCCCGGTCGGGTCCAATCTCATCAGCGTCACGAGCGACACTATCCGCACCATCGGCGCGAATACCACGCCCGATTTGCTCGCAACCGTGCCGCAGCTCAACAGCTTCAACACCGCCCCCAAGCGCGAGGGAGGCGGTGCCGGGGCGTTCGCGCCCGGTCTGCGTGCCTTGCCCGCCACCGCGACCCTCCCCCTGCTCAACGGCCATCGTCTGGTCGCCAGCGGCACCAACGGAACGGCCCCTGACTTTCCGTTGCTCCCCGAACTCGCAATCGAGCGGGTCGAGATTGTCGCGGACGGTGCCTCGGCAATCTATGGCTCGGATGCGGTCGCCGGTGTGGTGAACTTCATAACCAAGAAACGCGCGAACGGCGTCGAGACCTCGGTCCGTTACGGCATGGCGGACGATTACCATACGTTCAGCGCCAGCGCGTTGGCCGGCAAGGATTGGGGAAGCGGGTCGATCGTCGCCTCGTACCAATATGCCGAGAACGGCAATATCACAGGCGGCGACCGCACCCATCGCGTGCAGGATTTCCGGCCTTATGGCGGCGTCGACACCCGTTCGACGACGTGCCCCTCGCCCAACGTTCTCGTCAACACGACCGCCTATCTCGTCAATTATGCGGCTCCCGGTCTCGCGCCGAATACGAAGAATTATTGCGATGCGGGCGCGGTGACCGACCTCGTCCCGAAAACCCACCTGCACAGCGCGTTCCTGACCGCACATCAGGATCTGGGCGATCGCGTCACATTGTGGGGCGACATTCTGTATTCGGATCGAAAAGATTGGGTCCAGGCGCCGCCACCGCCCGCCGCCTCCGGCGTATTACTTTACAATATTCCCGGCTTTTCGGTGAATCCGTTCTTTCGGACGCCGCCGGGAAGCGGCGCAACCGCGGAATACGTCCTTTATCGCACCGACAATCTCTATGGTGCCGACCATATCAATAATTTCTTCCGTATCCGCGCGGGTAATTCGTCTGCCGGCGTCGACGCCAAACTGGTCGGGGACCTGAAACTCAGCGTCTACGGCATCTACGACTGGGCCAAGAACGAGTCGTACCTGCCCGCCGTCAATCCGGCGGCGCTTGCTGCCGCCGCCAGCGGTACCACCACTGCCACAGCGCTCGATCCCTTCGGAAACGGTACTTCCCCGGCGGTTGCGGCGGCGATTACCGACTATGCCGGCGATCTCACCGTCGATCAGCGCATCTATCTGGGCGCGGCCAAGATCGATGGATCGCTCCTCGATCTCCCGGGTGGTCAGCTCAAGATCGCGGTGGGGGGCGAGTATCGGCGGGAAACGTTCAAGCAGCGCGGGATTTACGGCGGCGCCGCCGTGCCCGAAAATCTCGGCCGCAACATCGCCTCGCTCTATGGCGAGCTATTCGTGCCGGTTTTCGGTGCCGCCAATGCGGTGCCGTTCCTGCAGAAGCTCGAGCTGTCGCTGTCCGGCCGCTACGACCATTATAGCGACTTCGGGTCCACGACGAACCCGAAGATCGGGATCAATTGGGATCCCGTGGGCGGCCTCACGATCCGCGGCACTTACGGCCGCTCCTTCCGCGCACCCGGCCTGCGTGATGTCGGTGCGACGGTCGGCGCTTATTATTTCAGTGCCGCCAACTTGCCGGCGCTCGGCTTGTACGATCCGACGCGCGCAACCCAGGTCGATACGATCGTTCTCTATGGCGGCAACCGGGGTCTTCAGCCGGAAAAGGCCCGGACCTATTCGATTGGGGCGGATCTGCATCCTGCCTTCCTGCGCAACTTGCGCGCGAGCGTGACCTTCTATGACATTCACTACACCAATGTGATCGGGACTCCCGCGGGCAGCGTCGCGTTCACCGATCCGACCTTCGCGGGCGTAATCTATCGCAGCCCGTCGGCGGCGCAGCTCGCCAACCTGCTGGCGCTCGCCGTACCGGTCAATTTCGTCGCCGCTTCGCTGCCGGCGATTGGGAATGCGCTCGACTTCCGTCAAGGCAATTTCGGCGTCCGCGATACCAACGGGCTGGATTTCGACGTGAATTATCGCCTGCCGACCAGTTTCGGCGCGATATTCGCCGGTCTCGCCGGCAACCATATTCTCAAGTTCGACACGCAGCTTTCGCCGACGGCCCCGGTCTCGAACCAGCTCGATCTTGGCCTCGCCAAAACGACCTTGCGGGGAACGTTGGGAACGCAGGCCGGCCCACTGAGCGTCGTCGGCTTCGTCAATTACCGCGCCGGCGTCACCGGATTGTACGCCACACCGACCGGGACGAGCGTCTATAAGGCCAATTCCTACACGACCGTGGACCTGCGGGCGACGGTGGCGCTGCCCAATGTCGGCCTCGCCAAGGGCGTTCTGTTGTCCCTCGAGATCAACGATCTGTTCAACAAGAGGCCGCCATTCTTCCCCGGCACCGATGGCATCGGCGGCACCTACAACCCGATCGGGCGCTTCGTTGCGCTCAACCTGCGAAAATCCTTCTGACCGGAGCGCAGGATCGTGACATTTGCTGTGCATACCCACCCTGCTGCGCGAGCGCGTGACGGCTCGCCGGGCCCCTCTTCCCCGGCGGGAAGAGGGGACGAGGCTTTCTTCGCTGCGCCGTTGCCGGGCAAAGCCGGAGCCGGTCTCGCCCTGGGGGCAAAGCCTGGCGAGGGACGGTGGTGATCGCGCCCGCCGAGGATGGTCGCGCATTGCCGCTGCGGGATCGGGTGGCGCTCATTACCGGCGCGGGCGGCGGGCTGGGCCGAGCGCACGCCCAGTTTCTGGCCAGCAGGGGTGCGAAGATCGTCGTGAACGATCTTGATCGAGCAGCGGCCGCGTCTGTTGCATCGGAAATCATCGCCGCCGGCGGCGATGCGATCGCCGTCCCGGCATCGGTGTCCGACGAGGCGCAAGTGGTCGCGATGGTGGATGAGGCCCTGCGGCGCTGGGGACGCATCGACATAGTGATCAACAATGCCGGCATCGTCCGCGACAAAAGCTTCGCAAAGATGAGCCTGGACGATTTCCGTCTCGTATTCGACGTGCACGTCATGGGTGCGGTGATCTGCACCAAGGCCGTGTGGGGCGCGATGCGTGACCGGAATTACGGCCGCATCGTCATGACGACTTCGTCCTCCGGGCTGTACGGCAATTTTGGGCAGGCAAATTATGGCGCGGCCAAGCTGGCGCTGGTCGGCTTGATGCAGACGCTCGCGATCGAGGGCGAGAAATATAATATCCGCGTCAACTGCCTCGCGCCGACGGCAGCGACACAGATGACCAAGGGCGTCCTCTTCGGCAGCGACGGCGATAAACTCGCGCCCGAACGCGTCAGCCCCGGCTTGCTCGCCTTGGTCGGCGAGCAGGCACCGACGCGTGCGATCCTGTGCGCAGGCGCCAGCCATTTCGCCTGTGCCAACATCACGCTTACCGACGGTCTCTTCATTGGTGCCGCGGCCGATGCGGATGCGCAGGTCATCGACCGCTGGGCGGAAATCGCGGATCGTCGCGGGGAGTCCGTCCCGGCGCACGCGCTCGTTCAATCCGAGCGCGAGATCGCCTCCGCCGCTTCTGATCCGCAGAATGTTGCTGAATGTCCATCCCGTTGAGCGCTGAAGACGGCGGCACTGTGCCGCTGAGCATGATCCTGGGTCATCATGCCGCCCGATCGCCCACCCGGGCTGCGCTCGTCATTGAGGATCGCGCGATAAGCTATTGCGAGCTCGATGCGCGATCCAACCGTCGCGCCCGCATGTTTGCGTCCCGGGGCGTGGGTTTCGGCGACTTCGTAACCGTCGCGCTTCCGAACGGGCTCGCTTTCTACGAGACCAGCTTCGCGATCTGGAAGCTGGGGGCTATCCCCAATATCGTCGCAGCCAAATCGCCGGTGCCGGAATTGCGGAGCATTCTGGACATCGTGCGGCCTCGGCTCCTGGTCGGCGACTTCGATCCGGACATCGGCGTCGAACGCATCGCGGCGGGCGAATTGCCGTCCGCCGACCTTTCGGACGCGCCGCTGGACCCCGTGATTTCACCGCATTGGAAGGCGATGACCAGCGGCGGTTCTACCGGCCGGCCCAAGGTGATCGTCGATCGCATGGCAGCGCAGTGGAATCCGGCCGAGGGCTTCCTTTGCCAGCAGCCGGGGGACACGGTGTTGAACCCCGGCCCGCTCTATCACAACGCGCCGTTCTACGTTGCTCATGCATGCCTGTTCGTGGGTGGCACGGTCGTGGAGATGAACAGGTTCGATGCGCGGCGCGCGCTCGATCTGATCGATCTGCATCGGGTCAACTGGGTCAATCTCGTCCCGACCATGATGCACCGCATCTGGCAATTGGGGCCGGACGTGCGCTCCCGCTACGATCTGTCCAGCCTGCGCATGATCCTGCACATGGCTGCGCCCTGCCCGGCATGGCTCAAGGAGGCCTGGATTTGCTGGCTCGGCGCGGAGCGGGTCTGGGAATATTACGGCACCACCGAGGGAACCGGATCGACCATGATCTCGGGCGCCGACTGGCTCGAGCATCGGGGGTCGGTGGGCAAGGTTCGCCCGGGCGCCGAGATCGCCATCCTCGACGAGCATGGGAGGCACTGCCCCCCCGGCCACATCGGGGAGGTTCATTTCCTCCCGGAACAGGGGGTCGGCTCGACCTATTATTACATGGGCAGCCAGGCCAAGCTCAACGGCGACTGGGAGTCCAACGGCGACTTGGGCTCACTCGACCAAGACGGATATCTCTATCTTGCCGATCGGCGCAACGATCTCATCATATCCGGTGGCGCCAACATCTATCCGGCCGAGGTCGAAGCCGTGCTGGATGCGCACCCGGCCGTCCGCACCAGTGCCGTGATCGGCCTGCCCGATGAGGAATGGGGCGCGCGCGTCCATGCGATCGTCCAACCGCTTTCCGGAGTGAAGCTCGACCAGGAGGAGCTGCTCGCGTTCCTGGCCGAGCGCCTGGCCCGCTACAAGCTGCCGAAAGAGATTGAGTTCACCGCCGAACCGCTGCGCGACGACGCCGGCAAAGTACGCCGTTCGGCGCTGCGCGACGAGCGCATCCCGGCATGACCTCCGCTTTGTCCCAAGGAATGCAGAATGCGTGACGCCGTCATTGTTTCTACCGCCCGAACGCCGATTGGACGCGCGTATCGCGGCGCCTATAACGCGACGCTCGCACCGACGCTTGCCGCGCATGCCATCAGGGCCGCGCTGGAACGCGCCGGCGTCGACGGGGCCGACGTCGACGACGTCATCATCGGCGCAGCCATGCCGCAGGCGAGCCAGCACACGATCGGCCGTACGGCGGCGCTTCGTGCCGGCCTGCCGGTCACCGTGGCGGGCATGACGATCGATCGCCAATGCTCGTCCGGCCTGATGGCGATCGCCACGGCCGCCAAGCAGATCATCGTCGACCGTGCCGACATCATCGTCGCCGGCGGCGTGGAGTCGATCTCGGAAGTACAGACCGCCGATCTGCGGGTGACCGAGGATCCCGAACTGATCGCGATGGTGCCCGACACCTACATGCCGATGATCCGCACGGCCGAGATCGTCGCCAGCCGGTACGGCATCTCGCGCGAACGGCAGGATGCCTACGCCTTTCGCTCGCAGCAATTGACCGCGGCGGCGCAGGCGGCAGGCCTGTTCGATGGGGAGATCGTGCCCGTCGCGGCGATGATGAAGGTCGCCGACAAGCAGAGCGGCGCCACCTCCCTCATACCCGTCACGCTCGATCGCGACGAAGGCAACCGGCCGCAAACGACGATCGAGGCGCTGGCGGCGCTGAAACCGGTCATCGAGGGCGGCGTGATTACCGCCGGCAATGCGTCGCAACTGTCGGACGGCGCTTCGGCCTGCATCGTTATGGAAGCGCAGGTCGCCGCCGACCGCGGCCTGAAGCCGCTGGGACGCTACCTCGGCATGGCGGTCGCCGGCACGCAGCCTGACGAAATGGGAATCGGCCCCATCTACGCCGTCCCGAAATTGCTGAACCGGTTCGGGCTTACCGTCGCCGACATCGGCCTGTGGGAGCTCAACGAAGCCTTCGCCGTGCAAGTTCTCTTCTGTCAGGACCGTCTCGGCATCCCCGAAGACAGGCTGAACGTGAACGGCGGCGCGATCTCGATCGGCCATCCCTACGGCATGTCGGGTGCGCGGATGGTCGGCCATGCCCTGCTGGAGGGCAGGCGCCGGGGGGCAAGCCATATCGTGACGACGATGTGCGTGGGCGGCGGCATGGGCGCCGCCGGTCTCTTCGAGGTGCTTTGATTGCCCGCCTACCGCGTACCTCACAATTCCTAGCCGAAAGCGTCATTTTCATGCAGCGTTACGCGCTCACCCTCGACAAGTTCATCGATCATGGTGCCAAATGGCACGGCGAACGGTCGGTCGCCTCGGTGACGCGCGACGGCAGTGTCGGCCATATCTCCTATCGCGATCTTCGCGCGCGCAGCAACCGCCTGTCCGGCGCGTTGTTGAGCCTTGGGCTGGATGTCGGGGACCGCGTCGCGACCCTCGCCTGGAACACCCAGCATCACCTCGAGATGTACTACGGCACGACGAACGCCGGCCTCGTCTGCCATACGCTCAATCCACGACTGACCGTCGCCCAACTGGCGATGATGGTCAACGAGGCGGCTGATCGCGTGCTCGCAATAGCCTCGACGCTCACCGCCTTGCTCGAGCCTTTGCTGCCCTTATGCCCCACGATCGAGCACATCCTGGTCCTGGATGAGGTGTCCGAAACCAGCGGCACGGATCTCGGGTCGGTGCCGATCGAGCCGCTCGACGCGTTCGTGTCGCGGCGCGGTGCTGAGGTCGTTTGGGGTGCGTTCGACGAATGGTCGCCAGCCGGCCTGTGCTTCACTTCCGGCACGACGGGTCGGCCCAAGGGGGTCGTGTTCACGCATCGATCCAATTACCTTCACACGCTGATGTCGATCGGGCCGGATGCCTATTGCCTCACGGCCGACGACACGATCCTTGTCGCGATCCCGATGTTTCACGCCAATGCCTGGGGTCTTCCATTCTCGGCGCCGGCCGTGGGCGCCCGTCTCGTTCTTCCCAACCGGCATCTGGATGGCGAGAGCCTGGCGCGGCTGATCCGCGACGAGAAGGTCACCATCGCCTGCGGGGTTCAAACCGTCTGGCTGAGCCTCATCGATCATCTCGACGCGACCGGCACGGATGTTCCCACGCTGAAGCGGGTGACGATCGGCGGATCCAAATGCCCCGATTCCTTGATCCGCCGCATGGAAGACCGGCTTGGCGTCCGGGTTCAGAATACGTGGGGAATGACCGAGATGTCGCCGCTCGGCACGGTCGAATCCGTCCTGGCGCCGGCCGCCGAACATCGTTCGTCCGGCCGGCCGCCGATCGGCGTCGATCTGAAATTGACCGACGAAACGGGGGCGACGCTCGCCGAACAACGCGGGGCAATCGGCCACCTCAAGGTGAAGGGTGCAGCGATTATCGATCGCTACTTGGATGCGGAGCAGGATGCGCTGGACGAGGAAGGCTATTTCGACACGGGTGACCTCGCGATGCTCGATGACGAGGGCAATCTGACGATCTGCGGCCGGACCAAGGATCTCATCAAGTCTGGCGGCGAATGGATCAACCCTGCCGAGATCGAGGCCATCGTCGGGCGCGATCCTCGCGTCGGGCAGGTCGCCGTCATCGGCGGCCCGCATCCGAAATGGGGCGAACGGCCGGTCCTCGTCGTCGAGCTGCTGCAGGACGACGGGGTCGATCCGACGAACCTGATCGAAACGCTGCGGGGAAAAGTGGCGGACTGGTGGATCCCAGAGGAAGTCGTGCGGCTGCCGCGGATGCCGCTGGCGGCGACCGGCAAGATCGACAAGCTGCGGCTGCGTGACGATTTCGAGAGCGGTCAGCTCGCGCCCTACCTGTTCCGCACCGCCCGCTCGAGGACACCCGTATGAAGATTGGAGTGGTTGGCGCCGGCCTGATGGGGGCGGAAATCGCGCTCGTGTTCGCGATCGCGGGAATGGACGTTCTGTTGAACGACCGCGATCAGGGGCGGCTCGATATCGCGATGCGGCGGCTGGGTTCGCTCCTCGATCGCGGCGTGGCACGCGGATTGTATCGCGCGGACGAGGCGGAGGCGGGCCTTCGTAATATCAGCACCAGCACGACTATCGAGCGGTTCGCAGATCGCGATCTCGTGATCGAAGCGGTCTTCGAAGCGGTCGAGGTGAAGCGCGCCGTTCTTGAGCAACTCGCGCGGACGTGCCGGGACGATTGCGTGATCGCGTCAAATACGTCGACCATCCCGATCTCGACGCTCGCCGCCTTCATTCCCGTGGAGCGGCGCGGCAAGGTGATCGGGACCCATTTCTTCTCGCCCGTGTCGCGCATGGCGCTGGTCGAAGTCGTGCCGGGCTTCGACACGGGTGGCGACACGGTCTCGTTCGTCATCGATTGTCTCGATAAGATCGGGAAAAGACCGATCCGGGTGAAGGACGTCCCGGGCTTCGCTGTGAACCGGCTCCTGCACGCGATGCTGATCGAGGCGGTCAAGCTCGTCGAGGAGGGCGTCGTCGCCCCGGATGACCTGGATCTGGCATGCCGCCTCGGGCTCGGCCATCCGCTGGGCCCATTCCAGCTGATGGACCTCGTCAGTTCCGGCTTGTGCCTGCAGGTCCAGGAAATCCTTCAGGAGGCCTATGGCGAGCGGTTCCGCCCGCCGGCATTGCTCAAGCAGCGCGTCCGCGCGGGATATGAAGGTGGGCGGGGCAAGCCCGGATGGCTGCCCGGGCCTGACCCTGCGCCAGTGTCGGGAGAGGTCAAATGAGCGAAACCCCGCGCCCTGCACGACCGATTGCGACGACCCGCGGACACGCAGGCTTCGCCCTCGGCATGCTGTGCTTTGTCTATGTCATCAACTTCCTGGACAGGCAGCTGGTTTCGATCCTCGCAAAGCCGATCCAGGATAGCCTTCACGTCACCGACGGCCAGCTCGGCAAGATAACCGGCTTATATTTCGCGCTATTCTATTGCTTCATTGCGATCCCCGTCGGCTGGCTGGCGGACCGTACCAGCCGCATCAAGGTGCTCGCCGTCGCATGCGGTTTGTGGAGCGGGGCGACTGCGGCATGCGGCCTTGCCAGTAATTATGGCCAGTTGGTTGCCGCAAGGATGCTCGTCGGCGTCGGCGAAGCGGGCGGTGTGCCCCCGTCCTACGCGATTATCTCCGACTATTACCCGCGAGGAAAGCGCGGAACCGCGCTGGGGATCTTCAACCTCGGGCCGCCGTTGGGATCGGCGATCGGGGTCGCGTTCGGGGCATCGCTGGCGGCGGCGTTCGACTGGCGACTTCCTTTCTACGTCGTCGGCGCCGTCGGGATCGTAACCGCCCTCGCCGTCCACCTGTTCGTGCAGGAACCGCCGCGGGAAGTGGTAGGCGCGGCTGACGGCCGGACGAGCGAGATGCAGGAGCCGGCCGGCTTTCTGAAGATGATCGCTGGCTTCTTCTCCGATCCGGTGCTCGCCTTGGCGTCGGTCGCAAGCGGTTCGGCAAACTTCATCACCTATGGGCTGAGCAACTTCGCGACGCTGTTTCTCATGCGCGAAAAAGGCATGACGCTCGAGGATGTCGCCCTTTATTACTCCCTCGTTCTCGGCCTCGGCATGGGCGGCGGCATCTTCGTGTCTGGACGATTGATCGACAAGTTCGGCAGCCGATCCCGGGCTGCCTACGCAATGGTCCCCGCTTACTCGCTCCTGCTGGCGCTTCCCTTCTTCCTCGGTTTTGCCTGGGCAGCGGACTGGCGGGTCGCGATGTGCTTTCTGGCGGTCCCTACGTTCCTCAACTCCTTCTTTCTTCCGGCGACCGTCACGCTGGTCCAGGAGAGAGTGCACCCGCACAGGCGGGTGATCTCGGGCGCCTTGCTCCTGCTCGTGATGAACTTCATCGGCGTGGGCCTTGGACCCACCTATGTCGGCTGGGCGAGCGACCATTTCCGCGCCGGCGGCGCCGTCAGCTCCTTGCAACCCGCATTTTACGCGCTGGCACCAATGTACGTCATCGGCGCGCTGCTATTCTTTCTGCTCGCCCGCATGCTGCGTCGGTCGGACAAGGCGTCCGGCGTTGAGCCCCGCAACTGACGAAATCGATCGTGATGAGAAATAGAATGATCATCCATTTTACCCAATATCGCCGCGCCAAGGGTGGGATTGTCCGTTTCCCCAACGCGGCTCGACCGCGTGGCCTGTTCGCCTTGGCCGCGGCTCTTGTGATGCTGACGCTGGCTGCACCGAGCTGGGGAGCCCGCTGTGAGGATCTTGCCAGCCTGCAGCTTCCCGCGACCGTGATCGAGCGTGCGGAAGCTGTCCCGGCCGGCGGTTTCGCGGCGCTGGGCGCGCTCCGGCGGGCGGACCTGCCTGCTTTCTGCCGCGTCGTCGCGTCGGTCAGGGCGGCACCGGATTCCAATGTGCAGGTGGAGGTTTGGCTGCCGCAAAGCCGTTGGGCCGGCGTGTTTCACGGCAACGGCAACGGCGGCTTCGGCGGAATTCTCGCATCAGGTTATGCCGGCATGATCACCGGATTGCGTCGCGGCTATGCCACCGCCGTTACCGACACGGGGACCGCGCCTGCCAATCCGCTCGAAGGGGACGCCCTTATCGGCCATCCCCGCAAATGGAGGGATTGGGGGCGGCTTTCGACCCACGTCATGACGGTGACCGGCAAGGCGATCGCGGAGAGCTTCTACGGCCGGCCGGCCTCGCGCGCTTATTATACGGGCTGCTCCACCGGCGGGCAGCAGGGGCTGATCGAAGCGCTTTATTATCCCAAGGATTATGACGGCATCCTGGTTGGTGCGCCGGTGATCAACCGCACGTGGGGCCATGCAGCCGTGCTGTGGGACTATCGGGCCGCGAACCTGCAAGCGGGCGGGCGCCTATCCGACGAAAAATTGACGCTGCTCAACACGGCCGTTCTGGCGGCCTGCGCCGGGCGCGCAAATGGCCTGCCCGGCGATCCCTACCTCGCCGATCCGCGGGCGTGCCGCTTCGATCCGGCGGTGCTTGCGTGTCGCAGCGCGGTTAACCCGAACTGCCTGAGCCCGGCAGAAATTGCGACTGCCCGCGCCTTCTATTCGGGACCGACCAATCGTGCCGGGCGCCCATTATATTATGGATGGCCGCTCGGCAGCGAGCTGCCCGGTCGCTTCGGCTGGAACTTCCTTCAGGCGCCGATCAACGGCGAGCCGGCCTTCGACGGTCTGTTCAAATGGGTGTTCGGCGCAGAGTGGGACTGGCGCGCCTTCGACTTCGATCGGGATATGCCGCAAGTCGATGCCGCGCTTGGCGCCGTCGTTAACGACGCGACGCGGGGAGATATCCGGGCCTTCCGGGCCCGTGGCGGCAAGCTGATCATCTACCATGGCTGGTCGGACACGCTGGTGGCGCCGGAGCAGACGATCGCGTTTTACGACCGTATCGCGCGCGGTTCCGGAGGCCTCAAGAAGGCGCAGGCCTCTGCCAGGCTGTTCATGGCTCCGGGCGTGATGCACTGCGGTGCCGGGCCCGGGCCGGACGGCTTCAACTCTGCCAACGGCGCAGCCCCACCGCCCGCTTCGGAGACGCCGCGTGACGACCTGTTCGCCGCGCTGACGCATTGGGTCGAGGACGGAACCGCGCCGTCCCAGGTGATTGCAACCCGCTATGACAATGACACCGGGAAGACCGTCACACGGCAAAGGCCGCTTTGCGCCTACCCGATGGCGGCCTGGTATCGCGGTGCCGGCTCACGGGATCAGGCGATGAACTTCGCCTGCTCGGTCAGGAAGCCGACCGCCAAAATCAGGCATCCACTGGGTGAACGGTCGTGAGGCGCCACCGCTTCTGTATGCGGCCCGCTGCGGATCTTACCCAAGCGATTGGAAGGCGCAGCGGCGAAGTCGCGCAATGGCTCTTATTACCTAGCCTTTAGCGATCCCGCTCGGCTCGCTTGCGATCGGCCTTCCGCGCACGGCTCACCGCGGCCGCATGCTCGCGCGCGCGCTTTTCGGAGGGTTTTTCATAGTGCCGACGAAGCTTCATCTCGCGGTAGACACCCTCGCGCTGCAGCTTCTTCTTGAGCGCGCGGAGCGCCTGGTCAACGTTGTTGTCACGAACGATGATCTGCATATTCTCAACTTCCGATTACATGAACATGTATAAGGCCACGGACTTAGCCCATAACAGGCGCTGCACGAGGCGAAAAGCGCGGATACGATTCCATCCAGACGACGGACACCGCTTGACCACGATGCTGATCGCGCCAGGAGCGGGCCGCCCCAACGAATATCGCTGAGACATGAAAACGTGGCGCACCCGAAGGGATTCGAACCCCTGGCCTCTGCCTTCGGAGCGCGGGAAACAAGGATAAAGCTGGACGACGAGGGACCGAAAAACGGCAGTTTTCTTCCACTTTTTGTCCGAGGCGGGCCACGTTCTTCCGACTATGTTTTCCGTACTTTTTCCGTACGGAACGGCGAGTGGCCATCATGGCGCGGGACTTGAGCAAGGCGCAGCGTTAGCGCATACGGGAAGCCGGGTCCTTACTTGTGCAGCAGCTCTCAAATGATCCGGGCTGAGTCCGGCCGAGACGAGTAGCGCTCGGTGCAATGAGGGCGAAGTTGCAGTTAGCGTCTCGTAGCTATCAGCGTATTTCCGCAAGCCAGTGTTTCGATGGCTTTAGGGGAAAGCGAGGCCAAGACCTCCTCCCAAAAAGGGCTGCCCGGTGTCTCTCGTAGGAGAGCCTCCACAGACATAGACAGCAACCGCTCTCGAGCGGCCGGAGCCATGCTCTGGGTCAGATCCTGTAGCAGCCAATTGACCGTATGGTCAGGAGTTTGATTCGGAAATGTATCAAGCTGCTCTACGGTAAACCCGTCCGCAAACATCTGCCTGAGCCCTTCACGGGTAGCATTGTAATAGTGATTGGGAAAGCCATGAACGGGCTGCAGGAAGGGCCAATCGATAAAAACTTTCCCGCCGGGCTTCAGCATCCTACGAAACTCAAGCGCAGCCTCCCAAGGGCGTTCCACATGCTCAAGCACGGCGAAACACCCGATACCATCGAGTGATTCAGAAGCTATTGGATATCGGCACGCTGGCTCCATCACGATATCGGCCGATTGCGACCGATAGACTTCTAGGTACAAGCAATTTGGCTCGACCCTCGTCCTTTTTCCACAGCCGACGTCCAGATAAAGCTTTTGGGGATTGGCGCGAATTTCATCGATAAACGGGCCGAATCCTGCATTGGCAGACTCCGCCTGATATTCCTCAAGGTCATACAGCGTACATCCATAGCGGACTGGAAAAGTCTCCGGCTGCTCCAAGTAATTGAACTCGCCTCCCGCCCCGGCAGTTGCGCTAAGCAAGTGCACAAAGCGGTCGTAGCGTTGCCTCCTGCGGATATGACGCCTCTCGCGATTGACGATCGCCTGTCGCCTTCCCTCGCACAGGCCGTGCTCCTCAAAATGGGCGAGCGCGTTGCCGCCGGCGGCAACATGCCGGGCAACGTCGGGATTGGCCAGCAGGTAGCCTTCCTCGTCGAAATTCTGGGGGGTAGCGAGCTCAAGGTCCATAGGAGACATTAATAGCCGCTTTTCCCGCCCGTTCGCTAGAGCGGCTTACGGTGGAAGGAACCGAGTTGAAGCACACCGGAGAGGAAAAAGCGCCGCCCGCACGGGGCGGCGCCCAAGGTCAGATAATGTCCACTCCTATGCCCATGGCGCCGTTACCGTAAAAACGCGGACCATGGGGATTACCGGTGCTGAAAGGCGTAGCGGCGCTAACGATGCCGCCGGTGCCGAAGTTGGCATTCATGGCGAAGACGGCGTCATGAACCGAATTATCGATGTCGACAGGGTGTTGATGAAAGAATATCTGATTATTTGAGACGGTCGCCCCGTTAACGTTACGGAGCTTAACCCAAGTTTTCCCGTTGGCGTTGTTAGGGTTGGCGTTATCGGCGGTAACCTGGGCATTGTTGATACTAATTATGTCGCCGTTTGTGACACTAATAGAAGTATTGTTCGTGCCCAGCGGAGTGAGAAAGCACCCGCTGCCTACCGTAAGCGCCGCCACACCGTCGATAGTAAGAATACTATTATATGGAGCGCAATGCGTATCCGTCATCGTGATATCGAGATATTTTACGCCAAGAGCGTTGGCCGGAGTGGTGAAAGATAACAGATGGTTGGTGGTGATGAAGGTGCTGCCGTTGCAGATCTGCAGCGCCTGTGGAGGATCAGTGTAGACCTGCGTAGCGGTAATGTTGAAGCTCCCGATCACGTTGCCGGCGCTATCGATCAGGTCAGCCGGGCCATTGACGAAGGCGCCACCGGCCACGTCATATAGAGCGTAGGTCAGGCCGGTGGGGTTGGGTAAACTCGTGCCACGGCCAAAGAAGCCGATGACCGACCCTTGGCGGACAGTTTTGTCACGCGCATACCCGCCACTCGTGAAGGTCCCATTGACGGCGGTCAGCGGGCTAAAGACCGGAACCACAGCTTTGTCGGTGTAGGAGGAGTGGCAATTATCCAGCACAGTGACGACGGACAACCCTTCCTGACGCAAAAAGCAGCTGTCTGTCACGAGTGCGGACTGCTGCAGCGGCTTACCGATATAATCCACGTCCCGGATCACGAAGTTCCACGTATTCTTGATGTGCAGCGGCGCTTGGCACTGATGTGCCTGGGCCGTGTCTTGTGGCGTTATTCTGAGCTTCTCAACGAAGCCGGTCCCGCTGGCGCGGCTATCACGATAGGGGAAGTTCCATTTAAAGAGATTATCGATAACAGCCGAATACTGAACACGGCCATTCCGAACGAAAAAGTGTTCAGGGCCGATCGTAGTAGTCGCCGGCCCTTTGATAGCCGTATATACAATCTGGCTTTGAGGCGTCGTAAACCTCATTGTGCTCTGCTGCAGATCGAAGCCGATCACCGCTGAGCCGACAAATTCCAGCTTTCGATCAATAATATATCGCCCGCTGGGGCCGCGGCCCTGGCCAGGCTCAAAGTATAGAATGCTGTCGGTCTGCCCCACACCAACCGCAGTGAAGAACGCCTGAATAGCGTCGCTATCCGTACTGCTGGAATTTGCATAAAAATTGGCAATGTTGGCCATCGTTCATCCTCGGTCCTTAAGCTCGAATGGCTGGCCCCGTGCCTACCACAGCTAAGGAACATATCATGAACATCACGAAATCCTACAAGTCTCCTATAAAACGATGGGTGCGCGCCGACGGGTTGCGGCTGCCGCGGCACGGCCGAGCCATTCAAGTGTCGGTACTGCTATTCAAGGCGATGAATGGGCGCGGCATCCGTCGAGTGCTTTGCGGAGCACGAAGTGCTAGCATCAGGACCACATGCTTTCCCGGCGCGAGCCGCCGCTCGGCGACACAGCACCGTGCTGAAGCTTGAAGGTGTTCACCGCGCGGGACTTCGGCTTCGCCAGGCGTCTACGCTCGCAATTGGAGCAGCAGCACGAAGGCGCGCCGCCTGGCGGTTGCGAGGATTCGCGAGAGCACTGCGCGCTGGTAACACGAGACCAATCCGGCCGTTACTGGCACAGAACTTACCGAGCCCGCATTGCGAACCGCAGGTCGGTGGCTAGGCGTTGAGACGTGGCGCAGCCGAAGGGATCCGAACCCTTGGCCTCTGCCCGCAGGCGCACGGGAAATCAGGGGATGCCAGACGACAACGGACATCAAAACGGCGGATTCCTTGACTTTTTGCACGAGGGGAACCACGTTTTTCCGACTATGTTTCCGTACTTTTCCGTACGGAACGGCGAGTGGGCCATCATGGCGCGGGACTTGAGCAAGGTGAAGGAGCGGGAGGCTCTTCCTGCCCGGCGTGAGCCGCATTGGCAGCGTCTGCGTCCGGGCTGTTTCATCGGATATCGGCCTTCCGCGCGCGAGGGCAGTGGCACCTGGATCGCGCGCGCTTATTCCGAGGACGACCGCAGCTATCGTCTCAAGGCACTGGGCGACTTTGGCGCGATTCCTGCGCGCGATCAGTTCGCGCTCGCCAAGAAAGAGGCCGAAGCATTTGCCGATCTGGTGGAAACTGGTGGTATCGCCGAGCAGACGATAGAGACGGTTGCCGAGGCGTGCCAACGCTACGCTTTGGCGAATGTTGAAATTGTGAGCCGCTTCAAGCGGCATATTTACAGCGATCCAATCGCCAAAGTTAAGTTAAGGAAGCTGCGCCGGCATCATCTGGCGGCCTGGCGGCAACGGCTGGAGGACAAGCCATCGCAGATTAGTCGGCGCAAAGATGGTCGGATGACCATGCGGCCTCGGGCACCGGCGTCCGTTAACCGTGACATGGCAATGTTACGGGCGGCGCTTAATCGGGTCCTCCCCCACGGCATTCCCGATACGGAGGCTGCTTGGCAGGAAGCGATCAGACCGATCAGAAATGCCGATCGGCAAAGAACGCTTTATCTGGACCGCGAGCAGCGACGCTCGCTGTTGGCCGAGGTTGATGAGGAAGCGGAACCGTTCGTCAGAACGCTGTGCCTTTTGCCGCTGCGACCGGGCGCGGTCGCAAAGCTGAGAGTATCGGATTTCGACCTGCGCACTGCCGAGCTGACGATCGGAAAGGATAAAAGCGGCAAGCCTCGTCGCATTGTAACGCCCCAAGGAGTTTCGACGCTTCTGGGGTCGCACGCAAAGGGCCGCCCCGTAGAGGAGCCACTTTTCATTCGTCGAAACGGGCAGGCCTGGGACAAAAATTCGTGGAAAGGCCCGATCGCTGAGGCAGCGCGACGTGCTGGGCTCCCGCCGAACACCACCGCCTACACGCTCAGGCACAGTACTATCACCGACCTGGTGATTGGCGGACTGTCACTATTGACCGTTGGCCAGATCAGCGACACCAGCGCCGAGATGATCGAACGGCACTACGGTCACTTGATCCAGTCGATAGCGGCGGATGCTTTGGCCAAGCTCGCCCTCTGAGCGGACGGGAGAACGCTTTATATATCCCGCTCAACGGGGCGGGCGGGCAGCTGGGAGACTTGTCACGGGCGGAATGCGTTCTTGTTTCTACCCGGCCGCCGGAGTGGCGCGGCCAAATTCGCGAACTCGCAAATCAGCTTGCGCGTGTGACGCGGGTCGATGATTTCCTCTGCAAGAAAGGCATCTGCAGTGCGGAACGGCGAGCGATAGACGTTCAGCCGCGCCTCGATTTCGGCGAGCTTGGCGGCGGGATCCTGAGCTTCGCTAAGTTCCGCCCGATAGGCGGCCTCGATCCCGCCCTCAACCGGCAGCGAGCCCCAGTCGGCGGATGGCCATGCGTAGCGGTAATGCATTCGCACGTGGTTCGCATGAGCCGCGCCTGCCACGCCGAAAGCCCGACGGACGATGACGGTACACCATGGCACATCGGCTTGGTAAAGAGCCGCCAGCGCGCGTGAACCATGCCGGATCGTTCCTGCTTGTTCGGCTTGCTGGCCGATGACGAAGCCGGGGACGTCGGTGAAATTTACGACCGGCAGATGGAACGTCGCCGCAAAATCGATGAAGCGGGTCAGCTTGATCGCCGAGTCAGTTGTCCAGCCACCGCCATAGACACGCGGATCGCTGGCGACGATGGCGACCGGCCAACCATCCAGCCGCGCCAGCCCGGTAATGGTCGAACCGCCATAGCGCCGCCCCATCTCGAAAAAGCTGTCGCCATCCAGCACCGACCGCAGGATCGCGCGCATGTCATAGACCTTGCGACGATCGCGTGGGATCGCCCCGATCAGCCAATCGTCGGCGCGATCCGACGGGTCGGTGGGTTCGCTCCGCGGCGGGAGTTGGAATACGTTCGGCGGGAGATACGAAAGAAACCGGCGCGCGCGGGCGAACGCTTCGTCTTCGCTGTCGACGACGTCGTCGATGGCGCCGGCCTTGGCATGGACTTCGCTGCCGCCCAGCTCTTCCTTGGTGAAGGTTTGCCCCAAGCGTGCAACCAAGGCGGGACCGGCGATGAACATCTGCGACGTTTCGCGCACCATGATCGAATAATGGCTGGAGACCAGTCGGGTGGATCCGAGGCCCGCGACAGAGCCGAGACCGAGACTTACGACGGGGACCTTGGCGAGGTTGTCGACCACCCAGTCCCAGCCCTGGTTGTAAGGAACGTAAGTGCGGCCATCGATTTCGATCGTCTTGACCGACCCGCCGCCCCCCGTACCGTCAACCAGCCGCACAAGCGGAATCTCGAGTTCGTTCGCCATCTGCTCGGCGAAGACCTGCTTGCTGCCGATCGCGGCATCCATCGCGCCACCGCGCACCGTGAAATCGTCGCCGCCGACGACCACGGGCCGCTCATCGATACGGCCGCGGCCCATCACGAAGTTGGCGGGCAGCAGATCGATCAGATTGCCGACGTCATCATAGGTTGCCTTGCCCGCGATCGCGCCGATCTCGTGAAAGCTGCCGGCATCGAGCAGCCGGTCAATCCGCTCGCGGACAGTCAGCTTGCCATTGCTATGCTGGCGCTCGACCTTCTCTTCGCCGCCCATACGCTGGGCGAGCGCTTCGCGTCGGCGAAGCTCCGCAATCTCCGGCTCCCAGCTCATCTAAATCACTCCAAAATAAAACGAAGGAGGCAGGCCAGTCTGCGTCAGCGGCCGCCGAATACGGGCCGGCGCTTTTCGACGAATGCCGTGATGCCCTCGCTCATGTCGGGGGAAAGGGTGGAGGCGGCGAAATTCACCGCTTCAGCTTGTAGCTGCCGTTCGAGATCCTCGCCTGAAGCCTGGATCAGCAAGGCCTTGGTACGCGCGATGGCGGCGGTGGCGCCGTCGGCCAGCTTGCGCGCGAGCTTTTCGGTTTCCTCTGCCAAAGCCCCTGCAGGGACAACCCGGTTGATCAGGCCGTATTCGCGCGCTGCCGAGGCATCGATCCGTTCGCTTAGGAAAGCGAGCTCGGCCGCGCGCTTCATGCCGACCGCGTGCGGTAGGAAATAGGTGGCGCCGCCGTCGGGCGTCGTCCCGATCCGCGAATAAGCCAGTGAAAAGAAGGCGTCGTCGGCCGCAATTGCGAGATCGGATGCGAGGACGAAGCTCACGCCGAGTCCGGCGCAAGCCCCGCTTACGCTGGCGATGACCGGCTTGGGCAGGCGCCGCAGCAACATGATGATCGGGTTCATCTTCTGGCAGGTCGCCTCGAAAAAGGCGCTGCGGTCCTCCGGCGGAAGCGCGAAGCTTTCAACGAAACTCTTCACGTCGCCGCCCGCCATGAAATTGCCGCCTGCACCCGACAGCACCAGGCAGCGCACGGCCGGATCACGC
Organism: Sphingomonas crusticola; assembly: GCF_003391115.1. Lineage (NCBI taxonomy): Bacteria > Pseudomonadati > Pseudomonadota > Alphaproteobacteria > Sphingomonadales > Sphingomonadaceae > Sphingomonas > Sphingomonas crusticola. The sequence continues at coordinate 2,942,413 of NZ_QTJP01000001.1, read as the reverse complement.
TCGACACGCAGCAGGAAAGCGATGAATTGGTCGCGCATGCCGTCCGAAAAGGCGTTGAGGGATTCCGGCCGGTTCAGGACCGCGCGTGCAATGCCGTCGGCGACCGATCCCTCGAAATCGGCCATCAGTGCGTCTCCGCCGGTTCGAAGCGGGCGAGCGCCTTGGTGATATAGTCCGGCGCGGACGCGAACGGCTCGGCATGCGAGAGATCGGCGATCCGCTCATAGGCAGCCGCCACCGCGTCCGGATCGGCGGCGTCGGCGTCGTCCATGAAGACGCCTGCCCCCTCCATCATCGCCGCCCGGGCGAAATAGCCCGCACCCGCGCTGATCACGTGCCCGCTGACCGTGCATTCGTCGCTGCTGAGGTAAGTCACCGCCGACGAAACCGCCTCTGCCTTCAGATGCGGCAGTGCCGCAGGAGGCATCATCGCCTCGGTCATACGGGTCGCGGCGATCGGCGCGATCGTATTGATCAGCACATTGTCGCGCGCGCCTTCCTGCTTGAGCACGTTCATCAGGCCTACGAGCGCCATCTTGGCGGCGCCGTAATTCGATTGGCCGAAATTGCCGTACAGGCCGGCGCCGGACGAGGTCATGACGATGCGTCCGTGCTTTTGCTGACGCATATGTCCGAACGCCGCCGAGGTGCAGTAGACCGCGCCCAGGAAATGAACGCCGACGACCGCGCGAAAGTCGGCCATGTCGGCCTTGGCGAAGGTCTTGTCGCGCAGGAAGCCGGCATTGTTGACGAGGATGTCGATCCGGCCAAATTGCTTGATGGCGGTGTCGATGAGCGCGGCCGCGCCGCTCTCTTCCGAGATGCTGTCGTAATTGGGCACGGCGGTGCCGCCGGCAGCCTCGATCTCGGCAACCACCCGGTCGGCGGCTGCACTGGAACTGCCGGTGCCGTCCAGGCCGCCGCCGAGATCGTTGACGACAACCTTCGCCCCGCGGCTTGCGAGCATCAATGCATGCGACCGGCCGAGTCCGCCGCCCGCACCTGTAACAACTGCAACACGGTCCTTGAGCGAGATGGTCATAATGTCTCCAGAATATGTGTCATGCCGATCCGGTCAGTTCAGCGCGGACCATGGCCGCGCCGTCCGAAAGAGCCTTGAGCTTGGTGAAGGCGGTCGCCCGATCGAGATATTTCATGCCGCAATCGGGCGCGGGGATGAGCCGCTCGGGCGGGACGTGCGCCAGCGCCGCGCGAATGCGCGCCGCCACCTGCTCGCCAGTCTCGACCGGAGCATTAGGATCCAGGGCGAGTAGGCCTAACAGGATGGTCTTCGGCGCAAGCTCGGTCAGTGCGCCCAGATCGATGCCCGGCTGGGCGGCCTCGATCGAGATTTGCTGCGCGCGGCAGTCCGCCAATTGGCCGAGGAAGGTATAATGCTTGGGCTTCCCCTCTCGCGCGAGGAAGCCGTAGCCGAAGCAGAGATGGATGGCGGTGGTGACGGTGAGTTCAGCGAGTGCCCGATCGATCACGCGCACGCCGAACGCGCTTGCCTCGTCCGGCGCGTTGCGCAGATAGGGCTCGTCCAACTGGATGACGTCCACCCCCTCGGCCTGCAGCAGGCGCGCTTCGGCGTTAACGGCATCGGCGAAGGCGGAGGCCAGCGCCTCGGGGTCTTTGTAATATTGATCGTGAGTGAGCTGCGACATCGTAAACGGACCGGGCAAGGTGACCTTGATCCGGCGATCGGTATTGCGCTGGAGGAAGCGTGCAGATGCCACCTCGACCGGCGTGCGCCATTTGATCGGGCCGACCACGCGCGGCAGGCGGCTGATCTGACCCGTCTCGCGCCGGATGATCGCGGGATCGCTTTCATCGATGCCCTCGAGCGAGAGCAGGAAATGGTTCGAATAGCTGTCGCGCCGGATCTCACCATCGCTGATGATGTCGATGCCGGCGCGCTCCATGTCGCGGATGGCGAGGCGGGTGGCATCATCCTGGGCCTCTTCCAGCATGTCGGGATCGACACGCCAGAAACCGCGCGCGCTCACGCGCGGCACGTTGCCGCCAGTGAGCACGCTGCGGTCGATCAGCCAGCCGGGCTGGGGATAGCTCCCGACGACGGTCGTCGGGAACAGCCCCGGCAAAGCCCGATCCGGTCGATCTGCACGCGGCAGGCCGCCTACCTCGCCTGGGGTCATGAATAGTGGGTTTCGTGGCGCAAAAAGTTGGTGGGCGTGTAGTCGCCTGCCATCCAGGCGGCGAGCGAGGCATGGGCGGTATCCGCTTGCACCCGGTTAATCTCGTCGAGGTTGGGCGGATCGACGGTGAATTCGACCAGCAGCCCGTCCGGGTCGGTCACGTAGACCGACTTGCAATAGCCATGGTCATAGGACCAGCCGCCGAGGCCGGCATCAGCGCAACGCTTCTGGATCGCGTCCTGCGTTTCCTGATCGACCTCGAGTGAAATGTGGATGAACATCTCCTGCTTCTTGGCGGCGAAGCGCTTGTACACCTCCGGATCGGCGAAACTGAAGAATGCGAGGGCGCCCCCGTCCTTCATGCCATAGAAAGTGTGGCTGTAGATCAGGTCGGTACCCTGGAACTCGGTCCGCTCCACCCACGTCGCGAGGAGGGGCATGCCGATAATATCCTCGTAAAAGTGGCGCGTACGCTCCTGATCTTCCACGACCCAGGCGTGGTGGTGGAGCCGGTTGGGAATACCATTCGGGACGTTGGCAGGGTGCGCCATATTCATCTCATCCTCCGGTCAATTGGTCCGTCGAAGCCGCTCGACGGGTGCGCCATCAGCATAACAGTCACGGGCGAAGCTACTCAGTTCGGCGTTGAAGCGCTCGGGTTCCTCCCAAAAAGGCATATGGCCGCAGGCCTCGAACCAGGCGACGCGGGCGCCGGCCACCTTGGCTGCAATCGCCTCGGCCGCGTGCGGCAGGGTCATGCCGTCCTGCCGGCCGTGCACGACCAATGTTGGTATGCGGAGAGATCGAAAGGTTTCGGTATAATCGACCCGCCATTGGCTGGAGCCCTGGCGCGCCTTCATGCCCGCGCTCATGACCACCCCCAGCATGAGCGCGAAGTCGGCATCGCTGAGCGGGATGCGCGCGCATCTGCGAACGAACAGTTCGGCGCCGGCGATCGTGTCTTCCAGGTTGGAGCTCAGCAATAGCTCACCGCACGCATCCGGCCCCCGCACCGGCTGATCCGGATCGGCGAAGGCAGCGACCGCCACGAAGCTCAACCCGGCGACGCGATCGGCGGCGAACTGGTGGACATATTGCGCGATGACGCGCCCTCCGAACGACCAGCCGACTAATATTACCTGTTCGAGCTGCAGCGCTTCGATCACCGCCCGCAGATCATCACCCCAGATCGTGCCCTGATTGTAGGCGTCGAGCGTGTCGGGATGATCCGATTCCCCGTGCCCGCGCAGGTCGTAGCTGACGAGACGGAAGCTTTCGGCCAGCTCGCCTCGAAACTGGCGCAAGAAAGCGAGCTGGGAATGCGACCAGCCATGGACGAACACAATGGCGGCCCCGTCGGTGCGCCCCCATTCACGCACCGACAGCCTCACCCCGTCCGGCGCTTGGACCATCGTCTGGCGGGACGAATACATCTACGTCCTCGCAGCCAGGGAGGCGAACCGCAGTTCCATCAGAATTCGGTGCTCACCTTGAGCCCGAACACGCGTGGCACGCCGGGGGAGTAGATCGATGTGCTGGCCGCCGCTGCGTAAGCCCAGATCGCCTTGTTGAGCAGGTTCGACCCATACAGCTGGAACTGCCATTTGGTGTTGGGCAGGGAATAGGTGATCGAGCCGCTGAGCGAGTCATATTTCTTCTGGCGGACGAGCCCGCCCGGCTCCCAGGTAAATCCGCTATTATGCTCATCGTTGATCGCGAACAGGACCGGTCCCGCCGTATATTGCGCGCCGAGCGTCGCCATGAACTTGGGCGCACGCGACATATGATGGCCGGACAGGTCACAAATCTCGGTGGTCGGATTGCCGCCGGCGGGCGAAGGCTGGGGACAGGCGCCCCTTGGAAAGTCGACATATTTGGCATGAAGCAGCTCGAACCCGCCGCTCAAGCTCAGGCCGCGCGCCGGACGTATCGTGAAGTCGACATCGGTGCCGTACATGTGGGACGATGCCGCATTGAACAGCGCCACCGTGCCGGTTCGTCCTACCCCGGGCGTTAGGCTTTCCAGCTGAAGGTTTTTCACTGAATAATAGAAAGCTGCGACGTTCAGCGAGAGGTGGCGATCGAAAAGCTCGTTTTTCAGGCCCGCCTCGAAAGCGTCGATCGTTTCGGGAGACGCCGGCGTATTGGTGAAGTCGGTGCTGTTGAACGTGCCGCTGGCAAAGCCGCGATTATAGGAAACGAAGCCCATCATGTCGGGCGAGAATTTATGATCGAGCGACAGGCGCCAGGACGGGCTGCCCCACGATTTGTGCGTCGGGATGCCGCTGCTTTCGGGCGTACTGATCGTGCCGAACAGATTGGCAGTGCCGCTGATTGATTTCTTGTCGAGCGTGTAGCGGAACCCACCGGTCAGGCGCGTGTCGGGCAATACGGTGACGGTCGCCTGTCCGTATGCCGCGTAGGAATCGGTCGGCAGGCTGGCGGTGATATGGAAGAATTCCGAGCCGTCGAGCGCGGGGCTGAAGGTGTTCTTGCTGACGTCGTGCAGATAATAAAGCCCGACTATCCAGTTGAAGGTGTCGACGGTGCCGCCCTGGAGCTGCGCTTCGTCCGAGAACGTGTGCGCCTTCAGGTGAAACGGATCGATCGTGAGCGCCTTGCCGCTGCCGAACGGGATTGCGTTCACCCCGTAGGTAAGCTTTGCCCAAAGCGTGTGGTATGCGGCGGTGTTGATGAACGTCGCCCAGCCTAGATCCTGGCGGACATGCAACGAAGCCATAAAGGTGTTGGTGGGGCTCTTCGTGTCGACCGGATCGGCGACCGTGTACGTGTCGATGAAGCGTGTCTTGCCATCCTCGGCGAGCGAACCAGGGATGACGCCGGTGGTCCCACCGATATAGTTGGCGACGTGGGTGTAAAGCAGGTTCAGCGACACATCGGTGCCGGTGTCGGACTGCCAGCGCAGCTTGCTCTGACCGCCCCATTCTTCCGACTGATAGATGTGCTTCTTCAGCGTCACATTGTAACCGTAGCCATGCATGCGATCGACGCCGTAAGCCGCGACGTTGAAGGTGAGATTGTCGGTCAGCGGGGTGTTCGCGTAGAAGTGGCCGGTGATCGTGTCGTAGTTGCCGTACGAGGCATCGACCTTGACCAGCGGCGTGTGACTGGGATCTTCGGTCTTGATGTTGATGACACCGCCGAGCGCGTTGCGCCCGAACAAGGTGCCCTGAGGGCCTTTGAGCACCTCGATCTGGGCGATGTTATTGAACGAGAAGATCGCAGAGGCGGGCTGGAACAGATATACGCCGTCAATGTAAATTGCGACCGGCTGCTCGATGTTGATACCGTCCAGCTGCTGCCCGATACCACGCATGTAAGGATTGGCGTTGGTCAGTCCCTGCGTGAACACGAGGCCCGGCACAACCGACGACAAATCCTGGGTTGAGCTAAGGGCAAAGGTCTTGAGTGCCGCCGGGGTGACCGCGGTCACTGTGATCGGGACATCCTGCAGACGCTCGGCCCGGCGCTGCGCGGTTACCACGATCTCACCGAGATCGTTGGTCGCGGGATTGGTAGTCGGCCCGGTGGAATTATCATGGAGCGAAGATGCCGGCGGCGCGGCCGACACGCTGTCGGTCGTTTGCGCGCTTCCAGCGCAGGCCGAGCCCATCGCCAGCATTGATGCGCCGGCCGTCAACAGCGACCGCTTTGCCCCTTTGATCGACATTACCACCTCCCTCTTATCGGCCATCGTGAGCCTGTTATTCTGCACACGTTGCCAGCAGAGATTGAGCGAGTCAACTGCAACGAGTCAAACCCGCGCGAAATGCAAATCACCAGAGAGCCTTCGAAGGACACGCAGTCTTCCCGCATCGTGGGAGGGGCTGGCGCGCACGCGCGCTCCAGCAGCGATATAGAAATGACTGCACACGTTGTCAGAACATGCTAACCGCGATTCTCATCGGAGAGCGGCGGCCAGGTCCGAGGCCAGCTGGGGAGGAGAATGAGATGAAGGGATTGATGCAGGTCGAGCCGCTGCTGTTGAGCGCGCTTCTCGTGCACGCCGAGGAGAATTTCGGTGATGTTGAAATCGTGGCCTGGGAGCCGGAGCGGTTCAGCTACACCTATGCGCAAGCGGGTCAGCGCGCGCGCAAGCTCGCCAGCGGCCTGCTGAAGCTCGGCCTACATCCCGGGGAAACGGTTGGCTCGCTGGCGTGGACAACCCACCGGCATTTCGAACTCATGTATGCGGTGCCAGGTATTGGCGCGGTGCTTCACACCGCCAACCCGCGGCTCTCCGCGCGCCAGATCGCCTTCACGATCAATCACGCGGCCGACCGCTTCCTATTCGTGGACCCTGATTGCATCACGCTCGCAGCCGAACTGGCACCGCTGCTGACCACAGTGGAGCGCTTCATCATCATGGGACCGCCCCGCGAATCCGATCCGTCCGGCCTGACCCTAGGCTATTTCGACGACATCCTCGCTGCAGGCGATGCCGATTTCGCATGGCCCAGCTTCGACGAGCGGACGGCATCCACGCTCTGCTTCACCTCGGGCACGACCGGCGATCCGAAGGGGGTGCTTTACAGCAATCGCGGGAGCCTGCTCTCGGCGATGGCGATTGCACCTGCTGATGGCTGGGACGTCAGCGCATCGGACACGATCATGCCGGCAGCGGCCTTTTTCCACTGTAACGGCTGGGGCGCCCCCTATCTCGCTCCCATGGTGGGCGCGAGGCTGGTGTTGCCGGGGCGGGCCGTCGATGGCGAAACCATGCTGAAGATCATCAGCGAGGAAGGCGTAACGGTGGGATCGGGTGTCCCGACCGTTTGGATGGGCTTGCTTGATCAATGCATTCGCACCGGCCGTGCTCCCGGGACACTGAACCGGATTGTGTGCGGCGGCGCCGCACCGCCGCCAGCGATGATGAGTGATTTCTTCACCCGCTTTGGTGTGCGCACCATCCAGGTGTGGGGCATGACCGAAACCACGCATGCCGCTACCATGCTTTCCACGAGGCCCGACGTGCTCACGGGGGCGACCGAGGCCTTGGCTCCTCAGGGGAAGCCTGTCTTCGGGACGAGGTTGCGCGTCATCGGACCCGGCGGCGCGCAGCTTCCTAACGACGGCACCACGCCCGGACAGCTGCAGGTTAAAGGGCCCTGGTGCGCTACCGAGTATCTCGGTCGGGACGATATCCAGCTTTGCGACGAGGAAGGCTGGATGAACACCGGCGATCTTGCCACCGTCAGCGCTCGCGAAGGGCTGCGCATCACCGATCGGATCAAGGACGTGATCAAGAGTGGCGGCGAGTGGGTGAGTTCGATCGACCTCGAGCATGCCGCCAGAGAGCATGATGACGTACTCGAAGCTGCCGTCATCGGTGTGCCGCATCCGCGCTGGCAGGAAAGGCCGGTGCTGTTCATAGTATCGCGCGACGGTGCCAGGCTCAGTCCGGCCGATGTGATCGCCTATCTCAAGCCGCGCGTGCCCAAGCTCTGGGTTCCCGATGACGTGATCCTCATGGACGCATTGCCGCACAATTCCACCGGCAAGGTCAGCAAGGAAGATTTACGCCAGATCTATGGGGAGCGGGTTCGGGCTGGGTGACGCAACGAGGCAATCGGAAACAGGTTAAAGGAGATTGGGATGTACTTTGCGGCGATGTATGATCTGAACGAAGGCCAGGCCGAAGCGCAGGCGCGCGAACGGCCCGCCCATTTTGCCCATGCGGCGACGGGGCTGGTCAGGATCGTGATGGCCGGCCCCACGGTGGGCGACGCCGGCACTGTCAACGGCGGCCTATATGTCTTCGAAGCGCCGGACTGGGCGACCGCGCGGCGCTTTTGCGAGGAAGATCCCTACACCAAGGGAGGAATCTGGCGCGTGCTTAGCGTGCGTGAGTTCGACAAGAAGGTCGGCTGATCGCGCGGTCCTTCTCGCCCCGCTGTGCGGGAGAGCGATCGGGTCGCGGCGGCCAAGCGGAACCAGCCGGTCATGCGAACAGCTTATTAGCGATCTCCGCGACGTGCCGGCCCTGGAAGCGGGCACCGTCGAGCTCGATCTGGCTCGGCTGACGGCTGCCGTCGCCCGCGGCTATGGTGGTGGCGCCATAGGGGGTGCCGCCATGTACTTCGCTCAGGCCCATCTGCGCCTCGTAGCTGTAGGGCAAGCCGACGATCACCATGCCGAAATGCATGAGATTGGTGATGGCGGAGAACAAGGTCGTCTCCTGCCCGCCATGCTGGGTTGCGGTCGACGCGAAGGCCGAGCCGACCTTGCCGTTCAGTTTTCCGCTCGCCCACAGCCCGCCGGCCTGATCAAGGAAAGCCGCGATCTGGGACGGCATCCGCCCAAAACGGGTCGGCAGGCCGAGAATGATCGCGTCATAGTCGGCGAGCTCGTTGACGCTTGCGATCGGCGCTGGCTGATCGAGCTTGAAGTGAGCCGCCTTGGCGACCTCCTCCGTCGCTGTTTCCGGCACGCGCTTGATGTCGACGGTGGCGCCGGTCTCGCGCGCGCCGTCCGCGACAGCCTGCGCCATCTGCTCGATATGCCCGTAACTCGAATAATAGAGAACCAGAACCTTGCTCATGATCATCTCCCTGAGCTCGCAAATTAGGGGCGCCGGCCATCCCCAGCGCGCGATCTGCGAACGCTGTGCTATCAGCGCATCACGAACGGGTTGGGAGCCTCGCCATTGAGGTCTATCCAAACGCTCTTCTCTTGCAGGTAGCCGCGGATTGCGGACATGCCGTTTTCGCGGCCCACGCCCGATCTTTTATAGCCGCCAAAGGGCGACATGTAGCTAACCGCACGATAGGTGTTGACCCAGACGGTGCCAGCTTCGAGCCGTTCGGACGCAGTAAGCGCGCGTCGGATCGACTGGGTCCAGACGCCGGCGGCGAGGCCGAATTGCGTGTCATTGGCGATCCCGATCGCCTCTTCTTCGTCCTCGAACGGGATCACCGCCAGCACCGGCCCGAACACCTCTTCCTGCGCGATCCGCATCGATTGCTTCACGTCCGTGAATATCGTCGGTTCGACGAACCAGCCGCTGCCGCATTCCGGCCGCGTCGCCGCCGCGCCGCCAATCACGCAGGACGCCCCTTCCCCACGCGCGATGTCGATATAGTCGAGCACCTTGCGATATTGGCCGGGCGTGGTGACGGGTCCGATCTGGGTGGCGTCGCTGAGCGGATCGCCCATCTGCGCGGTGCGCGCGAGCGCAAGCAGTCCGTCCACGACCTGATCATGAATTGAGCGCTGAACGAGCAACCGCGATCCGGCGATGCAGGTCTGGCCGGTGGCGGCGAAAATGCCCGAAACCACACCGCGAATGGCGTTTGGAATATCGGCATCGTCGAACACGATGTTGGCCGACTTGCCGCCCAACTCCAGCGTGACCGGCTTGATACCGCGGGCCGCCAGACCATAAACCTGCTCGCCTGTCGCATCCCCGCCGGTGAACGCGACCTTTGCGACGCGCGGATCGGTCACGAGGGCTTCGCCGATTTCCGAACCGAAGCCGGTGACGATGTTGACCACGCCGGGCGGGAAACCAGCTTGCTCGAACAATTCGCCGAAGGCGAGTGCGGAAGCCGAGGAGAATTCGCTCGGCTTCCACACGATGGTGTTGCCGGCGGCAAGCGCCGGCGCGAGCTTCCACGTGGCGAGCATCAGCGGCGAATTCCACGGTGTGATCGCCGCGACGACGCCGATCGGCTCCTCGCGCGTGAAATTGAAGACGCCCGGCTTGTCGATCGGGATGACCCGGCCTTCGATCTTGTCGGCCAAGCCCCCAAAATAATAGAACCATTGCGGGATGTAGCGCAGCTGGCCGCGCATCTCGGTGATCAGCTTGCCGTTGTCGCGCGTCTCGATCTCTCCGAGGCGATCAGCATTCTGGGCGACCAGGTCGCCGAAGCGCCGCAGGATCGCACCACGTTCGGATGCCGACATTTTGCGCCAAGGCCCGCGAAACGCGGCCGCCGCCGCCGCGATCGCGCGATCGACATCCGCGTTGTCGCCACGCGCGATCATCGCCCAAGGCTTGCCGAGGAAGGGATTGTCGGTCGGAAACCATTCGCCCCCGTTCGCGTCGACCCATTTGCCTTCGATCAGCATCTGATGGCGCGGCAGATCGGCTGCTGCGGGCATGCTCATGCTGCGTCCAGCTCGGCCAGCGCCTCGCGCGCCAACCGGAAAGAATCCACCCCGGCCGGGACACCGGCATAGATCGCAACCTGCAGCAGTACCTCGCGAATTTCCTCACGGGTGACGCCGTTCCGGATCGCGCCCTTGACGTGCATCTTCAGCTCGTGTGCGCGATTGAGCGTACCGATCATCGCCAGATTGATCAGGCTGCGGTCGCGTTTGGAAAGCCCATCGCGGCCCCACACCCACCCCCAGCAATATTCGGTCACCAGTTCCTGCAGCGGGCGATTGAAATCGTCGGCGTTGCGGATCGCGTTTTCGACGAACTCGGCGCCGAGCACCGACTTGCGGATTTCAAGGCCGCGATCGTAGATTTCCTTACTCATCGATGATCTCCGGATCTTCAGTTGATGGATTGTGCTTCGGGTTGGATCCCGGCCCAGCGCTCGACGACCTTGGCCATCGCCGTGAAATCGGAATCGGCGCCATAGATCTGGTTGGTGATCGACAGCATCTGGCGGACGGCGGAACCGACGATCATCGGCACGCCCAGCGCCTCGGCCTCCTCGACGCCCAGCCGCACATCCTTGAAGGACAGGCCGGTGGCGAAGCCGAAGTCGAAGCTGCGCGGCAGTACCGAGCGCGGCCACTTATCCTGGGTGGCGCTATTACGGCCGGACGAGACGTTGAGGACTTCGATCATCGTCGCCGGATCGAGACCGCCCTTGATCCCCATCGCCATCGCTTCCGACGTGATCGCGATCGCGCAGGCCGCCATGATGTTGTTGGCGAGCTTCATCGTCTGGCCGGAGCCGGGCGTCTCCCCCATGAAGAACAATTTGCCGAGCAGCGATAGGATCGGCCGGAGCTCCTCGAAATGCGCGCGGCCGCCGCCGACCATGATCGCGAGCGTTCCTTCGCGCGCGCCCTTGATGCCACCCGAGACGGGCGCATCGAGGAAGGCGATCGACTTGGCCGAAAGCTGCTCGGCGATGATCTTGCAGGCCGCCTGTCCGATCGTCGAAAGATCGACGAAGCGGCGGATCCGACTGCCATGAATAAGACCATGCTCGCCGGTGGCAATATCGCGCACGATCGCCGGACTGGGGAGGCTGGAGAAAACCAGCTCGGCCGCATCGGCGATCTCGCTCGGCGTGAAGGCACGGACCGCGCCGCGCGCAACCAGCGCCTCGGCGGCGGCATCGCTTGGATCCATGATGTAAAGCTTGTGACCGGCCTCGATCAGGCGGGAGGCCATCGGCCCGCCCATCCTGCCAAGGCCGATGAAGCCGATCGTCTCGGTCATATGATTGTCCCTCGCGCATTTTTGGGGCCGACAAGGTCGAGCCGGACGATATCCGGCAAGTCCGCGAACATCCGTGGATAGTCGGTGAGCACACGCGGCTCATGACCGGGAATGATGTGGTCGCGCGACGTGGCGAGACGATCGAGCATCTCGAGCCCATCCATATAATCGGCCATGTCGACCAGGACCGGGAATGGCCGGCGCAGATCAATATTGGCGTGGAGATGCGCGGCGTCCGACGCGAGCACGACCGTGCCACGGCTGGTCGCGACCTCGACAATCTGCAACCCGCCCGAATGGCCGCCGACCAGGTGAAGAGTGACGCCCGGCGCCAATTGGCTGGTGCCGGCATGATATTGGACGCGGCCGTCAAAAACGTTGTGGACCATCGCCGAGACGTCCTGCGGCTCGAACGGCATGCGCATGACCGCGTGGCACATGCAGCGGCCGGTGCAGTAATGCATCTCGGCTTCCTGCAGGTGGAACCGGGCGCGGGGAAAGGCGCCGAGATTGCCGGCATGGTCGTAATGCATGTGGGAGATGATCACGTTGGACACCGTATCCGGCTGGATGCCGAGCAAAGGGAGGCTCTGCTCGATCGGCCGCACCATCGTCCGCCCGCGTCGGGCGGCGACGGCGGGGTCGAAGCCCGTGTCGAGAATGAAGGTGCGGGTCTCGCCCACGATCGCCCAGATGAAATAATCGATCGGCATCGGCGTCGTATGATCGTCGGAATAGATCAGATTCTCGGCCGCCATGCGGTCATGGTGGCCGTAGCGGATCGCGTAAACGGCGTACGTGTCGGTGCTCACCGCGGGTCTCCCTGCTCAGATCAATTCGTGGCGGTGACGTTCGACGAAACCTGTATCGATCGGCCCGTCGCGGAATGCGGCGTGGCCGACGATCTTGCCGAGAAAATCGAGATTGTTGGGGATGCCATCGATCCTGCACTGCGCGAGCGCAGCGCCGAGGCGCTCGACGGCGTGCGGCCGATCCTCCCCCCACACGATCAGCTTGCCGATCATCGGGTCGTACCAGGGGGAGATCGTATCACCCGCCCGCACGCCGCAATCGATACGCACCCCATCGACGGCGGATGGAAAGGCCAGCGCATCGAGCCGACCTGGCGATGGCATGAAGTTGCGCGCGACATTCTCGGCGCACAGCCGGACCTCGATCGCATGGCCGTGTCCGGCAATGTCGACTTGAACGAACGGCAGGGCCTCGCCCTCGGCGACGCGGACTTGCCATTCGACCAGATCGAGCCCGGTCGTCATCTCGGACACCGGATGCTCGACCTGCAGCCGCGTGTTCATCTCCATGAAGTAGAAGGCGCCGGTCGCCCCCGCGTCGACGATGAACTCGATCGTGCCGACGCCCCGATAGTCGATCGCCCGCGTGATCGCGATCGCTGCCTCGCGCATGCGCTCGCGCGTTTCGGACCCGAGCCAGGGTGCGGGAGCCTCCTCGACGATCTTCTGATGGCGCCGTTGGATCGAACAATCGCGGTCGAACAGATGGACGACATGGCCATGCCCGTCAGCCAACACCTGGACTTCGACATGCCGCGGATTTTCAAGATATTTCTCGAGCAGCACGCGCTGATCCCCGAAGCTGCTGGTCGCCTCGCGCTGGGCTGAGGCCAAAGCCGCGGCAAAGGCGTCGGCTCCGTCCACTCGCCGCATGCCGCGCCCGCCGCCGCCGGCTATCGCCTTGATGAAGACCGGCCATCCGATCTTCTCTGCCGCCGCTTGCAATGTCTCAGGCGTTTGATCCTCCCCCTGGTAGCTGGGCAGGATCGGAAGCCCGGCGGCGGATGCCAGATCCTTGGCGCGATCCTTCATCCCCATCGCCCGGATCGCGTCCGCCGGCGGACCGATGAACGCGATGCCGGCGGCCGCGCAGGCGTCGGCGAAATCCGCGTTCTCGGATAAGAAACCGTAGCCCGGGTGGATCGCGTCGGCGCCGGTGGATCGGGCGGCTTCGATTATATGATCGATGCGTAGATAGCTTTCGCGCGCGGCGGCCGGCCCGATGCAGATCGCCTCATCGGCCATGGTGACATGCAGTGCATCGACGTCGGCTTCCGAATAGACTGCGACCGTCTGTTTTCCCAGAAGGCGGCAGGACCGCATGATCCGGCACGCAATTTCGCCGCGGTTGGCGACCAGAATCTTGCCGAGCCTTCGCATCAGTCTAACTCGAGCACCGCGAGCAGCTGATCCTCGGCAACGACGTCGCCGATCGCGACCGATATCGTGCCGACGCGACCGGCTCGCGGGGCGGCAACCGGGATCTCCATCTTCATCGATTCAAGCAGGATGAGCGTGTCGCCCTCCTCCACCTGCGTGCCCGGGGAGGCCTCGACGGCGATCACGACCCCCTGACACTCATTGACGACCTTGAACTCGCGCACGGACATTCCTTCCTGGTTAGAGCGTGGCCCGAGTGCCGAAGAGAGCGGTGGTCTGGGCGGAAAGCAGGCCGCCATTGCCGTGCGCCAGCGCGATCTGAGCGCCCTCGATCTGGCGCTGGCCTGTGCCACCACGCAACTGCTCGACCGCCTCGATGATGGCGAAGATGCCGTACATGCCGGGATGGACACAGGCGAGGCCGCCGCCATTGGTGTTGACCGGAAGCGCTCCACCGGGAGCGATGGCGCCACTGGCGACCAGCGCCCCGGCCTCGCCCTTCCGACAAAAGCCAAGGTCCTCGAGGAACAGGAGGACGTTGATCGTGAAGGCATCGTAGAGTTGCAGCACGTCGACATCGGTCGGTTTGAGCCCCGCCATCGCGAATGCGCGAGGCCCCGACTGGGCGGCGGCGGTCACGGTGAGGTCCGGCATCTGGCTGATCTGCCGATGGGTCTGCGCGCTGGCGCAGCCGAGCAGATAGACCGGCGCAGCATGGTGGTCGGCCGCGCGATCCGCCCGGGTGAGCACGACCGCGCCTGCCCCATCGGTGACGAGGCAGCAGTCCAGCAGGCTCAGCGGATCCGAGATCATCCGGCTCGCCAGCACATCCTCGATCGTCAATGGATCGCGCGCGAAGGCGGCCGGATTGAGTTGAGCCCACTTGCGCGCCGAGACCGCTACCAACGCCAGTTGCGCGCGGGTTGTGCCGAACTCGTGCATGTGGCGGGCGCAGGCAAGCGCATAGGACGAGATCGGCTCGCGCGGCCGATAGGGCGTCTCGTAGGGCGGCGCATCGGGCGGCGGTCCGGGTCGGCTGCGCTGGGTGCTGCCGTAGCAGATGAGTGCATAGGTGCATAAGCCAGCCTGCAGCGCCAGCGCCGCCCAGAGGAGATGGTCGACGAAGGAATTGCCGCCGGTGTTGGTGCCGACGGCGACGCTCGGCGACACGCCGAGATACTCGCCTACCGCCAATGTCGGCAGGATGTTGGCCATGTTGGCCGTGAACAGCCCGTCGATGTCGGTCATGCGCAGGCCGGCGTCGGTCACCGCCTTGTGTGCAGCGATCCCGATCAGATCGAGATGCGTGAAGCCGGAAGCGTCGCCAAGGCCAGCCAGGCCGGCCCCGATCACGGCGGTCGTGCCGCGGATGTTCGCGCTCATAGTTCGGCCGCCTTGAAGATGATGAGCGGCACGTCATTCTCGCGGATGATCGCGGCATCGACAGCCATGCCAATGTGGACATCCGCCGGAGGCACCCCTTCCACCCGCGACAACATGCGCGCGCCCTCGGTCAGTTCGACGATCGCTACGTTATAGTCGCCGCCGCGATCCGGTCGCTGGCGAACGGTGGTGGTCGAATAGACCCGCCCGGCACCGCTCGCGCGGCGCCATTCCAGCGAGATGTCACCGCAATGCGGGCAAAGCGTGCGCGGATAAAAGATCTGGCGATCGCACGACGTGCACCATTGCAGCCGCAGCTCGCCCTCGGTCAGCCATTTAAGGTAGGTCGCGCCGGGCGGCTCGGCCGCGCCAGTCAGATCGGTCATGCGTCTCGTTCCCCGGTCATGGCAAGGAGGTGGTTGGTTCCGGCAGTTCGGCGCGATCCCTGCTGGGGTCGGCGAACAGCTGCACGAGCCCGTCGCGGGTCGCGCTCTGCCGATGCGGTGCCGCAGCGCGATCGTGCCTTATGAAATCCTCGAAGATGCGGCGCGCGAACAGAGCGGTCGTGTCGGTCTGGACGTGGTAGTCCTGCGGTTCCGCCGGCAGCGCTGCGACCATCTGCTCGAGCGCCTCGACTGCGATGATGTCTTCAGCCAGGACCGCCTGCCCAGCCTGCCTGAGCGCTGCCGAGAAATCGGCATTTCCCAAGGCGAAGTCGCGTCCGCTGGCGAAGAAATAATGGGTCGTGTTGCGCGTGGCTGGGGTGATCGCGTGATAGATACGGAATGTCGCGAGATGGCGCTCGGTGTCGGGCGCGCCCGGCGCCGCGGTGCGGTCGAAGCGATCATAGCCCACGTGCAACGAAGGACAGATCAGTGTCAGGCCGAACGCACGGTCGACCCGCCCGTCATAGCCCAACATGTCACCAAAAAAGGGCGGGCAAGGTTGGCGCTTAAGGGTGCGGTGACTGCCGATCCAGTCGGCGCCGCGATGCCTCACTTCTTCGGCGGATCCGATATCGTCCGATCCGATGCTGCTTTGGTGCAGAAAACTGAGATGGGTCAGGTCAGCGAGATTGTCGTGCAACGCCATGTACCGGCAGCGTACGAGGTGGTGAATGCCGCAAACCATCTCGCTCTGAGGATCGCCCAGCCCGAGCAGCATGTGGTCAGGGATCAGGCTCGCGTCGGCCAGTTCCGGATCCCCCATCCAGATCCAGACCCACTGCCAGCGCTCCGCGACCGGATAGCGATTGATATGGCAGGCAGCAGGCACTGTTTTCTGCCCGGGGACGCTCACGCATGTGCCGTCCGGGGCGAATGTCTGTCCGTGATAACCGCAACGAATATTGTCGCCTTCGACGATGCCGCGCGCGAGCGGGAAGTGGCGGTGGGGACAGTGGCCGGACAGCGCGACCGGGCTCCCTTTCGCATCGCGATACAGAACGACCGGTCGATCTAGGAACCAGCGCTCCATCGGTGCGCGTGTGATCTCATTCGACCAGGCCGCGACATACCAGCAATTTTCCGCGGCGAAGAGGCCTTCGGCGAGTGGATACATGGCTAACCGCCATTCGCGCGAGGCGCGTGGCAGCGATGCCGGCGGCGGCACCGGTCATGCATCGATTGGCACCAGGTCGGCCACCGGACGCGTGGCGCGACCCGCCCGGATCGGCGTGCAATCCACCGGAAAATCCTGCGAGAAGGTGACCCCTTCATCAATCAGCATGCCCAGAAATGTGTCGAGCTGCTGCATGGCGCCGGTCGGCAGATCATGCAGCACCGGCACGGCCCATTCATGTTGCCGGCACAGCTCAAGCGCCGGCGCCATCCACGCATCCGGCCGCTCCCATTCGCGGCAGATGACGTTCCAGACCACGCAGGTATAATTATGCCGCTCGAGATATTCCCACACCTGCCGATTGAGCAGGTGGTGGCCGATGGTCGCGCGGCCGAACGGCCGGAACAATCGCTGGTCGCCGGCCAGGCATCCGAGCGCGCCTTCCGCCCGGATGACTTCTGCCACCGCGTCGAGGGGGTCGGGCATCAGCCCGAGCGGCGTGGTGTGCGTGTAGGAGTGATTGCCGAGCTGATGCCCCTCATCGTGGGCGCGCTCGGCGATGCTGCGCGCTTCACGACCAGCGAGATTGCTGCCGACCAGGAAAAAGGTCGCGCGCACGCCTCTTCGAGCAAGCGTATCCAGAACCGCAGGCGTGATTTGCGGGGTAGGACCGTTGTCAAAGGTGAGCGAAATTCGCATGAAAGCCCCGATTTCACGCAGCGAACTGCAAACGTTTGTCGAAGCATTATAGAAGCGCCGCGATGATGTAAACGGGGCGGTCTAGTTTTTTTAGGGGAGCGGCCAGCGGCCGGGAAAGCGCCCGGCGGGCCTCAAGAGGCGGGAGCGGTGGTGCCCCGGAGGATCAGATCATACCCCATGGCCAGCCGGGTCTTGCCATCGGCCTTGTTCAGCGGGTCGGCGATCTGGGCCTGGAGTAGCGAGAAGGCGGTTTCGCTCACCCACTCGAGCGGTGCGTTTAGGGTGGTTACGCCCGGGCCCCACAACCGGAACAGATCGCCATCGCCACACCCAATGAACGAAAGCGCCTTGGGCACTTTAGCGCCCGCTCTGGAGATGGCGTCGAGCGCTCCCACCGCGAGCACCGAGTTGCCCGCGATGATAGCCGTCGGCGGCTGGCGCAGCTGTAATAGCGCACTCGTGGCCGTGCGGGCCGCATCGGCGCGCAACGGTACGCTTACCAGCAAGCTTTCATCGATCGGGATTGCCTCCTCCACCATCGCAGCTTTCACGCCGGCGACGCGGTTAGCGGACGTGGTCAGCGCGCCGGGCCCGCCGAGGAAGGCAATCCGGCGGTGGCCGAGCTGGATAAGATAGCGCGCCGCGCTGTGGAAACCTTCATGGTCCTCGGTCGTCACGGACGGAATATTGAGGTCGTTATTGCGCAGCGCGAGCTGCACTGCCGGGACGGCCGCCAGCAGCCGCTTGGTTTCCGGCAAGGTGCCGGCGCTTGCTGCTATGACGAGGCCGGCGACCTGCGCTTCGCGCATGGCCTGGACATGACGCAATTCGGTTTCGGGGTTGTCGTCCGAGATGGAGAGGACGAGCTGATAACCAAGCTTGCTGCAATGATCAGCGAGCACCTTCGCGCACGTGGCGAACAGCGAGTAATTCTGGATATCGGGCACGATCAGGCCGATCTGCATGCCCGGTGATCCGCGCATCAGGCGCGCAGCGGTATTGGGAACATAGCCCATCGCTATGGCTGCGTCGCGCACACGCTTCTTCATCGCCTCACTGGTGTGAGGATGATCGTTCAGCGCCCGTGAAACCGTAGAGTAAGCGATTCCCAGGGCGTTCGCGACGTCCTTGATGGTGGCCATCGCTTTACGTCCCGGCTCGTTCTCGCTCACCAATCCCCCGCGGCTGTCGGCCTGCTTGCAAACCTTGTCTTAAACTGGACCCGAGCGAGTTCCAACAGCTCAATTCTGCAGCCGTTTGCACGCACTACCTACTCGGCAGCGTTCGCCAATTTCGCCGCAACAAGTCGAAAAGCAGAATACGTTTGCAGAAAGTTTTTGGTTCTGCTTGAAGGCGGGAGCAAAGGGAGAGATTGAATGCGGCTTATCGCCTATCAGCGCGGCAATGAGGCCCAAGTCGGGGTGCTCGATCGGGATAACGGCTGCGCCGAGCTTGCCTCGCGCGGCGAATTCTGGGGCGATGTTGACGGGTGGGTGGAGCGCGCGCGCTCCGTTACCGATTTCCCGCTCAAGACGCTGGATCTGACGCTGCTCCCACTCGCGCCGCCGAGCGCGCGCGTCGTGTGCATCGGGCTCAATTATAAGGCGCATGCCGAAGAGGCGGCGATGGCGGTTCCCGAGCGGCCTGCGGTAATCGGCCGCTGGCCCGCTTCGCTTGCCGCCCACGGCACGCCTGTTCCAGCGGTTGAGGACTGGATGGATTGGGAAGGAGAACTTGCCGCGGTGATCGGCCGCTCCGCCGCCCGCGTGACGCCCGAGCGGGCGCTGGACGCGGTGCTGGGATATGCATGCTTCAACGATATCAGCGCACGCACCTATCAGCTTCATTCGCCACAATGGACCTTGGGCAAGAATTCAGATGCGACCGGGCCGCTTGGGACGCTCGTCACCCGCGACGAGGCCGGTGATCCGGTCGCCGGGCTCGACCTGACCACACGGGTGAATGGCCGGCTTGTGCAGCAGAGCAGTACCTCCGCGATGATCCGCTCTGTTGCCGAAATTGTCGCTTATCTGAGCGAGGCGCTGACGCTCCATCCCGGTGATGTGATCGCAACCGGGACGCCGGCCGGCGTCGGCTTCTCACGCGAGCCGCGCGAAGCGCTGAAGGTGGGCGATGTCGTGGAAGTCGAGATCGAGACGCTGGGCATATTGCGCAACCAGATGGTGGGCTGGAACGCCTGACGCACCGGAAAGGACCAGATATGGATCTCGGCATAAAGGGCAAAAAGGCGCTCGTCTGCGCATCGTCACAAGGCCTCGGCTTCGCATGTGCCGAAGCGCTCCTCGCCGAGGGTTGCGGCGTGACCATCAATGGACGTGATGCGGCGAAACTGGAGCGCGCGGCCGGCGATTTGCGCGAACGCACCGGCGGTGACGTCGCGATCATCGTCGCCGATCTGATGACGGACGAAGGGCGTGGCGCCTTGGTTGGTGCCTGCCCCGATGCCGATATCCTCGTGACCAACAATGCCGGCCCACCGCCGGGGCGCATTGGCGATTGGGACCGCGACGTGTGGATTTCCGCCCTCGAGGCGAGCCTGCTCGCGCCGATCCTGATCATTCGCGAACTCCTGCCGCACATGCGCGCCCGCAAATTCGGACGCATCATCAACATCACGTCCGCGATGGTGAAGGCGCCGCACCCGATCATGGGATTATCGAGCGCGGGCCGGGCGGGTCTGACCGCGGTCTGCAAGTCGATCTCGCATGAAGCTGCCGCGGACAATGTCACGATCAACAACCTGCTGCCCGAACGCATGGACACGCCGCGCCAGGAATTCATGGCGCAGCGAATGATCCGCGAGCAGGGAATTACACGCGACGAGGCGCGCGAGCAGATGGCGGCAAATATCTCCGCCAAGCGGCTGGGTCGTCCGGCCGAATTTGGCGCGGCCTGCGCTTTCCTGTGCAGCGCACAGGCCAGCTTCATCTCGGGTCAGAATCTTCAACTCGACGGCGGTTCCTATGAAGGGCTGATTTAGGATGCGGAAAATGACCAACCGGCGAAGCTTCCGATGACCGCTGTCACCTTGCAAGATCTGCAGGCGCGCATTGGGCAGGTGATCGGGCAATCAGCGTGGCTCACGCTTGATCAGCAGCGGATAGACGGGTTTGCCGATCTCACCGAAGATCACGAATTCATTCATGTCGACCTCGAACGGGCTGCACAGACCCCGCTCGGGAGCACGATCGCGCATGGCTTCCTGACAATGTCGATGTTGTCGCGCATGGCCGAGGATGTCGTGCCGGCATTGGCCGGGTCCGACATGTCGCTGAATTACGGGCTCGACCGGCTGCGTTTCATCACGCCAGTGAAATCGGGCGCGCGTGTGCGAGGTGTGTTCACGCTCCTCGAGGTGAATTCGCGCGGGATCGATCAAGTAGTGACACGCTGGGCCGTGATCATGGAGATCGAAGGAGAGCCCAAGCCTGCGCTCGCGGTGGAATGGCTCAAGCTCAGCTATCTTGCCAGCGGCTGAAGGCGGCAGCTCAATCTCGGCCATGATGCCATGCTCGTAAGAGCATCAATGTGTGTTCCGAAGCTCCGCTGGGAGAAGATCCTTCGCGACAACGGCCGCCGTGGGGGCGCCCCATCGTCCCCGGGGGAGGGTGGGGATGCAATTACTTGGGACTTAAGATGCGTCTGCAACCCCCGATCTTGTTCGCCATCGTCGCCGGCGCGACAGCCGCATGGCCACAGACAAGGATAGCTCCCACTGCGGCACCGGATGCGCGCGACGTGGTGGTCACCGCCACGCGGCGCGCCAGTCTCCTGGCGGATGTGCCGATCGCGGTCTCCGCCGTGACGGCGAAACGGCTGGCCGAGACCGGCGCTACCGACATCCGGCAGCTCAACCAACTCGTTCCATCGCTGCTGGTATCGTCGACTTCGTCGGAGGCGGGCGGCGGCGGCGCGCGCATCCGTGGCATCGGCACGGTCGGCGACAATGCTGGTCTGGAAAGCTCGGTCGCGACCTTCGTCGATGGCGTCTACCGCAGCCGCGTCGGCGTGGCGCTGACCGAGCTCGGCCCGCTTCAGCGCATCGAGGTGTTGCGCGGGCCGCAGGGCACGCTGTTCGGCCGCAACGCTTCCGCCGGGCTGATCAACATCGTCACTGCCCGCCCCGACTTCGCTCAGTCGGAATATGGCGAGGTGAGCGTCGGCAACCATGCCTATCGCCGCCTTGGTGCAGGCTTGACCGGGCCGCTTTCATCCAGCCTCGCTTATCGCCTCGACGGTGTCTGGCAGAAGCGCCGCGGCTTCATCGAGGACGTCATCTCCGGCCGCCACCTGCAGAATCGCGATCGCTGGCTGGTCCGCGGTAAATTGCTCTACAAGCCGACCGACAGTCTCTCGCTGCTCGTCTCGGCCGATTTTTCCAGGCGCAACGAGGAATGCTGCGTCGGCCCCTATCTGCCCGCAGCCGACGTCACCAGCTCGACGCCGGGTCGGCCAGGCGGCCAGCCGCTCTATGGCCCCTCCTCGATCGAGGCGATCCTCGGCCGCACGCTCTCGGCGGTGCCGAGCGCTGGCGCGGGCCGGGTTCTGGACGATACGTTCGCCCGCAAGGTGGCGCTTACGCCGGGCCGCAGCTTCCGGCAGGACGTGACCGATGGCGGCGTCTCCGCCGAGCTTCACGGCAATATCGGAACTGCCCAACTGACCTTCATCACCGCCTATCGCGGCAACAAGTTCATCAAGGGCCAGGACGCTGATTTCGGCAATCTCGACCTGCTCGTGCGGTCGAGTGACGGCAGCGGCTTCACCCGCTTCCGCACCTTCACCCACGAAGTGCGGCTGCAGGGCAAGGCATTCGACGACCGGCTCGATTGGCTGGTCGGCGCATATTACGCCCATGAGCGGCTGACCTATGCCGACAATCAGAGCTACGGGCTCGACTTCGAGGGGTTTGCCGCAGCGCGCATCGGCACCGCTGGCCCGAACTTCGCCACCTTCCCCGCCTTTGGCTTCGCCGACCTCAACGGTTTCGCGCAAGCGTTCGCAGCCGCGCAGCTGGCGGCAACGCCTGCCGTTCCCGTCGGATCGCGGCCGGCAGTGGCCAACGCCGTCGCCAGCCAGGTCCAGAATGTGGTGCTCAACGGCACCGGCGAGCTGGATCATTACCGCCAGCGCGACCGTAATCTTGCGCTCTTCACCCACAATATCGTCGGGCTGACCGACAGCCTCTCAGTCACGCTGGGCGCGCGCTACACCGACGATCGCAAGCATCTCGGTGCTGATCTGACTTCGAACAGCGGCTGCGGGGTCTATGCGGCCAACCTCACCCGCCTGCGCGCACTGGCGGCGGCTGCGGCGGCCAATCCGGCCGGCAATGGCGGGCTCAATCCGGCGATCGCCGGCCTCGCCGCAACCCTCGCCAATTCGGTGCTGGCGCCCTTCACGGGGCTTGCCTGCGTGGTCAACAATGCCAATGGCAGCTTTGCCGCGCGCCGCCACGAGGGCGAATGGTCGGGGACCGCCGTGCTGAGCTACAAGCCGGCAGGAAACATGCTGACCTATGCAAGCTATGCCCGCGGCTACAAGGCGGGCGGGTTCAACCTCGACCGCGCGGCACTGTTCAATTCGGCGACGCTGGGCAGCACCAGTTTCGGCTCCCTCGGGTTCAAGCCGGAGCGCGTCGACGCCTGGGAATTGGGCGCCAAATATGACGGGCGCGCCGTCGCGGTGAACGTCGCCTTGTTCCACGAGCAGTTCCGCGACTTCCAGCTCAACACCTTCAACGGGCTCAATTTCTTCGTCAGCAATATCCGCGGCTGCAAAGACGATCTCCGCAATGCCGACAGCGACGCCGTCGCCGGCAATTCGGCCTGTTCCGAGACGCGCAGCGGGGTGGCCTCCCGCGGCGTCGAGATCGAGGCGAGCGCCCACCCCGTGAGTGACGTCCGCCTCGACGCCGGCTTCACCTATGCCGACACGCGCTACCGTCACGATCTGGTCGGTTCGCCGGATCCGGTGTCCGGCAACAATTCACTCCAGCCCAATCTCTTCCTGCTGCCGGGCCATCGCCTGTCGAACGCGCCGGCCTATACCTGGACGGGATCGGCGAGCTGGACGCCCGCCGTCAGTGGACGGCTCAGGGCGCTTCTCCATGCCGATATCCGCCACCAGAGTGGGATCAACACCGGGTCCGACCTGTTCGTGGAGAAAGCGCAGGGCGGCTTCGCGCTCTTCAACGCGCGGCTCGGGCTCAGCCGCGACGATGCGCGTTGGGCGATCGAATTGTGGGCGCAAAATCTGTTCGACCGCAACTACAAGCAGATCGCCTTCAGCGAACCTTTGCAGGGTGGCGGCACCGTCGGGCAAGTGACCGCATTCGGCGCGTCCTCGACCCAGCTCTATGGTGCTTTCCTAGGCGAACCCCGTACATGGGGCCTGACGGTGCGCACGAAATTCTAGGATGGGATTGGAGCGCGCACTCCCATCGCACCCTCATTCGATCGCACGCCGGCAGGCGTGCTCGACAACGCCGCGATCAGACTGATGGCGGCGGCACCGGAAAGCCATGCGCCAGGTATCGCCACGTTGCCGGTTTCCTTGATCAGCCATGTCGCCATGAAGGGTGTGAAGCCGCCGACCGCGGTGGCGAGGCTGTAGGCTAGGCTGAAACCCGACGCGCGGACATGCGCCGGCACGACCTCCGTCAGATAGACCACCATCGCGCCGTTATAGCTGGCGTAGAGGAAGGACAGCCAGAGCTCCACGAGAAGCAACTTTGTCATGGAGGGGGACGCGGCGAGCCAGGACATTGCTGGGTAGGCAGTGGCGATGGCGAGAAGCGTGCACGTGACCAAGATCGGCTTGCGCCCGATGCGATCGGAGAAGGCCCCCATCAAAGGCAGCCACAACAGGTTCGACAGGCCAACGCAGGCGGTGACGATCAGGCTGTCGCGGGACGTGAGATGAAGCGCCTTGCCGAAGGTGGGCGTGTAGGCGGTGATCATATAGAAGCTGACGGTGGTCATCAGCACCAGCGCCATGCCGATCATGACGCGGCCGCTGCTTCCCCACAAATCGCGCAGGATCGCGCCGGTTGTACGTTGCGGTCGCACCTGCGTCGCAAAGCCATGGACCTCGCGCAAGCCCCGGCGGAGCAGGAATATGACAGGAACGATCAAGCAACCGATCCCGAGCGGCACGCGCCAGCCCCAATCCAAAATCTGCTCCGGCGTCAGCAGGGAGGCGAGCGCGAAGCCGATGGCGGCCGCAAGCATCACGGCAACCTGCTGCGACGCAGACTGCCAGGACACGAAAAAACCCTTGGCATCGGGAGGCGCCATTTCCGCCAGATAAACCGACACATTGCCGAGTTCGGCACCGGCCGAAAAGCCCTGCACCAGCCGTCCAACCAGCACCAGGAATGGCGCAGCGAGGCCGATCGCCACGTAGCCAGGCGTCAGCGTCAGGATGATGATGCCGACGCTCATGAGCGACAGAGTGAGAAGCAGGCCCGCCCTGCGCCCGTGTCGATCGGTGTAACTGCCCAGAACGACCGCGCCGAGCGGCCGCATCAGGAAGCCCACGCCGAATGTCGCAAGGCTCTTGAGCAGCGCTCCGACCTCATCATCCGCCGGGAAATAGGCCCGGCCGATCGCCTCGGCGAAATAGCCGAAGATCATGAAATCGTACATTTCAAGCAGGTTGCCGCTCGCCACCCTCAACACATCACCGGCGGTCGCGGTCTGCCGGGTCGTTGCCGGGTGAGCACCCTCACCCACCCCGATTTCGTCGCTTCCGGCTCGGCCGGCCTTGGCGCTGCTGCTCGCTCGCATCGTCGCTAATATCCTATTCAATCAAGTGCGGGCCGGGATGAGGGGCAGCAGCACGTGGGAGGGCCGCTTCGCGTCCATATAGATGCTGTTGCGTGCCACCTGCCGCGTAAGGCCGACGCCTTCCGGAGCCCCGGTATTCGGATTGACGTCGAAATGCGGGAAGTTGCTCGACGAGATATCGAGCCGGATGCGGTGACCCCGCTTGAACAGGTTCGAGGTCGGGAATGCCGAAACCGTGATCGGCACCACTTCGCCTGCCTTGAGCAGCTTGGGCTTTTCCCAAGAGTCACGATAGCGAACGCGCATGATCCCGTCGGTGACGTTCATCGCGAATCCGTCGGGATAATCGTCGTTGGGAGGGTAGACGTCGATCAGCTTGATAGTGAAGTCCGTGTCGGGGGCGCTCGAGCTGATCCACAGCTTCGCATCGATCGCGCCCGTCACCTCCACGTCTTGATCGAGCCAGTCCGTTTGGAACACCAGCACGTCGGGCCTTGCCGCGAGCGGCAGGTAAGGCGGCTTGGACCCGAAGAAGCGCGCATCCTCGCGCTGGTCATAGGCCCCGGCGAGCATCAGCTGGTTATTGGTGACGGTGCCGCCGACGGTCGGCACCGGGTTGGCCGGGTCGAAATCATAGCTGACCGGATCCACAGGGTCGGACGGCGGCTGGTCCGACAAGCCGCCGCGCGGATGGAGATACATTGGCGTCAATCGGGCGGTTGGAAGCGGCCAATCCTTTTCCGACCGCCAGCGCCCGCCGTGGTCGAGCCGACCCTGGCTGTCGCGTCGGCCGCTGCCGCCGCCCATTACGAACACGCGCACCGCTGGCTCGCTTGCCACCGGCGCCGCAAGGCCGCGCAGATAGTGATCAAACCATTGCAGCCGCAGCGTCAGATAATCCTCGCCGGCCGCGCCTTCGAAAAGCGCATTCGGGCCGAATTCGACATCGCCCGAGTGGCTGACCGTCTTCGCCGTATGGGTCCATGGCCCCAGGATCAGTCGCGTCGGTCCCTTCTTGGCGCGCGACAGCGCCATGTAATTCTCGGTCGCGGCCCGGGGATAAGGGTCGTACCAGGAGGAGATGTGCAGCGTCGGAATGTCGGGAAACCGGTCATAATAGCCGGCTGCGTAGATGCCGATCTGCTTCCAATAATCGTCGAAGCGGCCATGCTCCCATTGCGCGTAGACGAAATCCTCGATCGATGGCACCAAGCTCATCGGGCTCTGGCCGCGCTTCCACGGCATGCTCTCGAACCAGGCCTTTGCATCGATCGCCTTGGCCGCGGCGCGGCGCGCCGGATCCTTGGCCAGTTCGGGGCTGTCGACCATTGCCGACAGCGCCCACGTCACCTGCTTCAGTTCGAACGCACCGCCCTGCCGGATGCCGTCCTGGTAAGCGTTCGAGAAGCCGCCGCAATCGAACACCATCGCCGCCAGGCCGGGCGCACCCGCGCTCGCCATCGCGCCTTGCGTGTGCGCCATGTAGGACGAGCCCATCGTCCCGATCTTGCCGTTGCACCACGGCTGAGCGACGATCCAGCTACAGGTGTCAAAGCCGTCCTTGCCGTCGTCGAGATATTTGACGAGCCGCCCCTGCGAACGGGATGTGCCGCGGCAGTCCTGATAGACGACGACATATCCGCGCGCGGCGAAGAAACGGCCGTCCTTGTCGGCGGTTTTATCATAAGGCGTGCGCATCAGCACGACCGGGAACCGCCCCGGCAGCGGCGCATCGCCCTGCGCCGGCCGGTAGATATCGGTCGCGAGCAAGATGCCGTCGCGCATGGCGACCATGACATTCGACTGAAGCACGACGTCGTTGCGTTCGGTCGCGCCCGATGCCGGCAAAGCGAGGCCGACACAGCCGCCCACCGCAGCTCCCGTCGCCAGCAATTGCCGACGCGACCATTGCCTGCTGCCCATGTCCCGCTCTCCGCTCCGATCCCGCCGGATCAATATTTCACACGGATGCCCACTTTGAACATCGGCCCGATTACATCGTACATGGGGGAAGCGTTCAGGCCATAGCCCCAGCCAAAACCCTTCGGCGGCTTCACATTGAAGACGTTGTCGACGTTGAAGAATATCTCGCTGTCCGAGCCAAGCCAGTCCGCCGTGTAGTTGATGTTGAGGTTGGTATAGAGACGGCTTGCGACATGGTTGTCGTCGATCTCATGCGGCGCGATATACAGGTTGCTGACATTGCCCGAGCCGATGAAGCGGTTGATCGCCGTGACCTGCCATTTGCCGGCCTTGACATAAGCGGTCGACTGCAGCGTCCACTTCGGCTGCTGCGAAGACATGTCCGCGGCGAATTCCTGGACCGTCACGCCGTCCGAAGACCTGAACTCATCGACATAGTTGGCGAGCAGCCGAAACCCGACTTCGGCATCCGAGCTGGGAAACAGCCCGGAAAGACGCGTGTGATAGCTCGTCTCGATGTCGAGACCGCGCGTCTTGAGCGAGGCGAGGTTCAGGTAAGGCGAGCGTATCTCGATGATGTCGCCGTTGAGCCGGGTAATCTGCCCGCACAGCGCATCATTGCCGGCGAAGCACCGGTCCACGATCTGCTGCGGGGTAATCGTGCTGATCACGTCGGCGATCTTGATGTTGTAATAGTCGACCGAAACCGAAAAGTTGGGAAGCCAGCGCGGCTGATAGACGATGCCGGCCGAGAAGGTGTCGGCGCGTTCCGGATTGAGGGCCGCATTGCCGCCGCTGTACAATTGCGCGTTGACCGTCGCGGAGCTGTTCTTGGTCGGATCGGTCACGCTGACGCGGCTTTGCAAGGCGCCGGTGTACAGTTCCTGGAGGCTGGGCGCGCGGATGTCGCGCGACCGCGTCGCCCGCAGCCGCAGGCCGTCGAACGGCTCGTAACTGCCGCCGATCTTCCAGGTGAAGACGCGGCCGCTGGTGCTGTAATCGGTCACCCGCCCCGCGAGGCTAAGATCAAGTAGCTTGATGAACGGGATGTCTCTGGCGAGGGGGATCGCGAGTTCCGCGAAACCCTCCTTCACATTGTAAGAGCCGGAATAAGGCTTGGGATTGCCGATCCCGAAGGCACTCTCGATTGAAAGCGGATCGGAGACCGCGCCGATCTTCTCGGTGCGATAGGACAGCCCGGTTGCCAGTGAGATCGGCCCTGCCCACAAGGAGAACAAATCCCCGTGGACCGACGCCTCGACGACATGCTGCTGATAGGTCTGGCGGGTATATTGATCCCCCAGGACATAGTCGATCGCGTCCTGCGACGCCGCGCCTACCCCGAAGATGTTGAGCGGCTTGCAGCCATTGCCCGGGTTGGTGAGCGTCGAGCGGCAGATGATGGTGCCCGCAGGAATGCCCGCCGCGTTGCCCGCCGGCGCCGCGATGGCGTCAACCGCAAGGTTGACGTTACCGGCTGCAGGCACGCCGCCGCGTGACGTGATCAGATTGTCCTGGACCGTGCCGGCATAGGTGTTGCGGCCATATTGATAATAACCATCAAAGCCCCAGCTGCCGCCGAGACTGCCCTTGGCACCGACGACGCCCCGGTAGGTCGTGTTGGTGTTGTTGATCTCCGAATTTCCGACCCAATCGTCATTGATGCGGCCGACGTTCAGCGCAAAGGGGCCTGCGGGATTTCCGCCGCCAGGTCCTGACATCTGGGCCTTGATCGGCGCAGGCAAATAGGGATTGTCGGCGGTCACCGACAGCCACGTCGTCGCGCTCGTGCCGAAGCGGTACGGCGGCACCGTATAGGACGGCCCGACCTTGCTGCGCGTGTACATGCCTTCGGCGAAGATCGTGATGCGGTCGGTCAGTTCGTGATCGATATGCGAGAACAGGCTCACCCGGTCCGACGGGTTGACCATGTTGATGTTGTCGTAAAGCGACGTGTAGTCGTTCACATAATCCGAGCCCGGCGGGGCAATCATGTTGCCGGTCGGATTGACGTAGGTGCCGTACGTGAATTTGTACGGAACACCTCCGGCACCGAAGGCGGTGCCCTTGAGCGCGCAATTGGCGATGTTCGCGCCGGTCGAGGTGCGGCATCCGTCGATCAGGCCGCCATGCGTCATGTAGGAGGTCACGATCCCTTCGGACACGAGGATACGCTTGTCCTGGCCGTTGGCGGCGGTCGCGGTCGGATTATTGATGATGCCGGGCTTTTTGGCGAGCCAGCCGCGGTCGAGCAGCTTCTGATTGCCCCCGCGAAAATATTCGACCGACCCGATGATGTGGGTGCGATCGCCAAGGTCGGTGCCGCCGGCCAGTCCGACGCTGCCCTCTTCATCGTCGCCGTGGCTGGATATGCCGCCGATCGCTTCGGCACGCACGCCCTTGAACTTGGTGTCGAGCACGAAATTGACGACGCCGGAGACCGCATCCGAGCCCCACGCCGCCGACGCGCCGCCGGTGACGACGTCGATGCGCGACACGAGCATGTTGGGAAGAATGTTGGTGTCGACGATGCCATTGCCGGTCGAGGGAACGACGCGGCGCCGGTCAAGCATGATGAGGTCGCGGTTTGCGCCGAGCCCGCGCAGGTCGAGACTGCCCTGACCGCCATTGGCGCTGCCGTTGCTGCCGCTGCGGGCACCGCCTTGGTTGCGGAACTGGGGCAGGTTGCGCGAGAAGTCGACGAGGCGGGTCACCGCCTGCTGCTGGAGCTGCTGGGCGCCGAGCACGGTCACAGGCGTCGGTGCCGAATAGCCGTTGCGCACGATGCGCGAGCCGGTGACGACGACGTCCCCGGCGTCAGCCGTATCCGCCACCGGCGCGTTGGATAGTCCCTTGGCGGAGCTGCTCGCGGGGATGCCGTCGACGCCATCCTGTCCTGTCGCGCCCGTCGCCGGCTGCGCGGCGCCTGGGGTCGCGGGCGAGGCGGCCTGCGCCGCGTCCTGCGGCTTGGACGGGTCGGTGCCCATCGGCGTCTGGCCGAAAGATGGAAATGCCAGCATCGTGGCGATAGCAACGAGCGACGGCTTGGTAGCGAGCCTCATATTTACTCTCCTCCCTGTCGGCGCTTGGTCGCGCCGATCTTGGGTCGGCCCCCGGTCTCCCGGTGCTGCCTTAGGATCTCGCTAGAGGGGCTTCCTGTCTTGAACCTGTCATCGCGCCGCGACGCCGTTTTTCTTCGCTTCCGCCAAGTCTGCGGCCGGATCGCGCGGCGCATCAGCGGGGCGAAGCGCCTGCCGCCATTCGCGGATCATCCGCTCGCGCCGCGCCCTGTCCTGAAGCGTCAGCAACAAGGGCGACACGACCGCCTGGTCGAGCAGCGCGTCCGCGAGCGCGCCGGCACGCCCGGCCGGAAGATCGGGCGCCATCAACTGCCGACGCGCCAGCGCCCGTCCCTCGCCCGATGTCAGGAAGCGCGCGAATTCCTCCGCGCCACGAATGTCGCGCGCCCCGGTCGGGATCATGATCGAGCGCGTCTGGATCGCCTGATAGTCGGTCGGAAGAATGACGCCGATGCGGCTGCCGGACCTCTGCGCGGCGTAAGCGTAAGACATCTGGACATTGTAGGCGAACAGGATCTCGCCGCGATCCACGGCGTCGACCATCGCGTTGGAGCAGCAATAGAGGCGGACCCGGGTCCGACCGAGGCTCTCGATCAGGCGGCCATAGATCGCCGACTGCTGGGCATCCTCGGCGACGAAATTATAGCCTGTGCCCGAACTCTCGATGTCGTAGGTGCCGATCCGCGCGCCAAGGTCGCTTCGGTTTCGCAACCATTCGATCAGCATGACATGGCTGCGCGGCACCTGGCGCGGCCCGATCGACCTGCCATAGACGAACACGGCAGGCTCGACCGTAAAGGCGGCAACCTCGTCGCGCCATTGCGCCCCGCCTGGCGCGAGTGCGGCAATTCCGCCGCGCAGCTTGAGCGCGCAGCCGCGGTTGGCGAGCAGCACCAAATGATCCGACGAGGAGGAGAGATAGAGGTCGGCGGTCCGCGCGCGGGTGCGGCAAGCCTGATCGGCGCGCGCCAGCAGCGCCGTGCTCAACGAGTCGATATAGGCGACCGGCACGGTCTGATGATGCGCCTGAAATGCTTCGATGAAGGCGCGCATGAAGCTCACGTCGGTGGCCGCGCCGATCACCAGCGGCTGATGGACCTGCCCGTCACGCGCGGGGAAGAAGCTCACTGTCACACCCTCTGGCGGCAGGTAGGATCCTTGCGCGCCTGCATGGTGCGCCCGATCGAGGATGAGCAGCAGGCAGACGGCAAGGACGGTCAGCCCGCAGAGCGTCCGGGTCAGTGTCCGCCGGGTCATGCGAGGCGCGGCCCGTCGGCAAAGATCAACGTCGCCTGGAAGAAGCCGTCGGCCGCGTAGCCGAATTCGATGCGGCCGTTATGGGCACGCGCAATCTCGCTGACGATCGATATCCCCATGCCCGCTCCTTCGCGATCGGCACGCGCCAGCTTGAACGGCTCCTGCGCCGCTTGCCAATGCTCGGGCGGAAAACCGGGGCCGTCGTCGGCGACGCGGATCCAGGTTTCGGCCGCACTCGCGCCCACGCCGATCCGGATCTCGCTCGGCGCCCCATGGGCCACGGCATTGTCGATCAGGTTGGCCACCGCCTCGCGCAGGCTGACGCCGTCTCCTACGAACTGCGTCGGCACGACGTCGCTATGGCAATCCACTGCCAGATCGCGGTCGAGCGAGTGGGGAATAGATTCGTTGACGACCGAGCGGACGAGGTCGGCCAGGTCGAGCCGGATGCGCGGCGCGGTTTCGCTCCGGTAGCTGATCATGGCTTGCCCGAGCAGCTGGTTGGTGACGCGGCTGAGCTTGGCGACATTGGCCTGGACGCGCTGGATGCGCTCACGCCGTGCCACGGACGTACGGTCCTGCGCGAGCAGTTCCGCCTGCGCGCCAAGCGCGGCGAGCGGTGTGCGGATCTGATGGGCGGCGACCGCGGTAAAGGCCTGCAGCCTCGCCATGCGCAGGCTGAGCTTCTCCATGACATCGTTGATCGCGCGGATCAGGCCGACGGTTTCGCGCGGACTGTCGACCTTGAGCGGGGTCAAATCGTGCGCCTGCCGGTCGGCCAGGGCATGTTCGATCCGGTGGAGCGGCATGAAGGCGCGCCGGATCGCGATCAGCGCGCCAGCAAGGCCGAGACCACTCACCAAGAGGATGATCCCGCCGATCTTCTCCATCAGGTGGACCGCCATGCGCTGCCGCGCTTCGCGCGTCTCGGCGACCACCACCCGACTCCAGCCGCGGACACCCGGCGCCGCCACGAAATGATCGATGCGCGCGACCCGGACACGTGCACCGGCATAGCGTTCCGAATGGAGGCGCGGCAGCGCTCCGCCACGCGGCCGGCCTTCCGGCAAGAGGTCCGCCTCGCCCGTGAGCAGACGTCCCGCCGGATCTCGCACCGAATAGAAGAAGCGGTCATTCTCCGACAAAGCGAGCGTCTCGAAGGCGGAATCGGGCGGCGTCACGATGACGTTGCGGTCCTCGACCTCGATCGATTCGGCGATCTGCACCGCGGCGCTGATCAGCAGCCGGTCATACGCCTCCGACGCAGCCGAGATCGCGAACAGCCAAGCGGCTGCAAGCGCCGCCAGCGCGCCCCCGCCGAAGAGGATGGCAAGCAGCAGCCGAAGCCGCTCGAAGATCGATGCGGGAAGCCGGGGCCGAATGCCGCTTCGGAAATTCACGTCGCCGAGATGCGATAGCCGACGCCGCGATAGGTGTGGATCTCGATGGAGGCATGACCGAGCTTTCGGCGCAGCCGCGCGATCAAAACCTCGATCGCATTTTCGTTCGGTTCGGACCCGTAGCCGAACAGCTGGTCGAGCAGCTGGCTTTTGCTGAAGAACAGGGTCTGCCGCGTCAGCAGGATCTCCAGGAGCGAGAGCTCGCGACGCGTCAGACTGACGGGCTCGCCGCCGACGCGTACGATGCGCGT
The DNA here is from genome assembly GCF_003391115.1 of Sphingomonas crusticola. Classification (NCBI taxonomy): domain Bacteria; kingdom Pseudomonadati; phylum Pseudomonadota; class Alphaproteobacteria; order Sphingomonadales; family Sphingomonadaceae; genus Sphingomonas; species Sphingomonas crusticola. Next base: position 2,909,268 of record NZ_QTJP01000001.1, on the reverse strand, counting down.
CGCCCGATCGAAGACCAGGTCGCCGCAGGTCAGCTGGTTGCTGCGTCCCCCGCTGTTACGCCGCATCAGCGAGCGGACGCGCGCCTGCAACTCGCGGAAGTCGAACGGCTTCACCAGATAGTCATCCGCGCCACTGTCGAGGACGTCGACCCGGTCGTCGACCGCGGATCTTGCCGTCAGAATCAGCACCGGCGTCACATCCTGGCGGGCGCGCATGCGCTTGAGGATCGTGATGCCGTCCATGCGCGGAAGGGTCAGGTCCAGCACCATCATTTCATAGGATGCCTCGCTCAGCATGGCGTCGCCGTCCGCCCCGTCGCGTGCCCAATCGACGGCATGGCCGAGACCCTCGAGACAGGCCACCACCCCTTCGCCGACATCGTGCGTATCCTCCACAACCAAAACTCGCATCTTCCTCGCCTACCCTTGTTTGCGCATAGTGTGAGACCAAGCGGCGCCGCAGGCAAGCGGCCGGCTGCATCGTCGAGACGCGGCATGGCCGCCGTCATTGGCCCACACCGGCAGACGCACCGCCGAGGCGATGACAGGTTGGCGAAAGGTGGAGCGCCTAGCCTTCATATCCGAACGAGCGGCGGCGCGAGCGACCGTCCGCCAAGGAGAGGCGATAGATGAAGCGGATTGCGACGATCCTCCTCGCGGCGGCGCTGTCGTCCTGTTCGGGCGGCAACCGGGATGTCACGACGCTGACCGTTGCGACCGTCAACAACAGCGACATGGTGCGGCTCAAGGGCCTGTCGAGCGCGTTCACCAAAGCGCATCCGAACATTCGCCTCAACTGGGTCACGCTCGAAGAGAATGTGCTGCGCCAGCGGGTCACGACCGACGTGGCGACACGCGGCGGACAGTTCGACGTGATCACGATCGGGTCCTATGAAGTTCCCATCTGGGCGCAACGCCGCTGGCTGCTGGGGATGGACGACCTCGGGCCGTCCTACCGCGCCGACGATTTGCTGCCCGCTATCCGCGACGCGCTCAGCGCGAAGGGCGTGCTCTATGCCGCACCGATCAACGGCGAGGGCTCGTTCACGATGTACCGGACCGATCTGTTCGCGAAGGCGAAGCTAGTCATGCCGCAGCATCCCAGCTGGGACTTCATCGCGACCGCCGCCAAGAAACTCAACGATCCCGCGCATGGCGTCTACGGTATCTGCCTGCGCGGCAAGGCCGGCTGGGGCGAGAATATGGCGACGATCGTCGCCATGTCGAACTCCTTCGGCGCGCGCCTGTTCGATGAGCATTGGCGCCCGCAATTCGACACGCCCGAATGGAAGCGAACGCTCTCCGTCTATGTCGACCTGGCGCGCAACGCAGGTCCGCCCGGCATGATCGCCAACGGCTTCAATGAGTCGCTCGCGCTCTATGCGGCGGGCAAATGCGCCATCTGGTTCGACAGCACGGTAGCAGCGCCGTTCGTGACCGATCCCAAGACGTCGGTCGTCGCCGACAAGACAGGCTTCGCCGCCGCACCGGACGCCGGCTTGGGTCGCACCGCCAACTGGCTTTGGACGTGGGCGCTCGCGATCCCGGCAAGCACGACCAAGGCCAAGGCGGCCAAGAGCTTCGTCGCCTGGGCGACGGGACCGGATTATGCCAAGCTGGTGGCGGGCCGCTTCGGTTGGGCCGCAGCGCCGCCCGGCACGCGCACATCGCTTTATGCCAATCCCGCCTATCGCAAGGCGGCACCGTTCGCGGAAGCGACGCTCGAAGCGATAGGTGCAGCCGATACGCACCATCCCACCGTGAAGCCGGTGCCCTATGTCGGGGTGCAATATGCCGCGATCCCCGAATTCCAGGGTCTCGGCACCGAAGTCGGCCAGCAATTTTCCGGCGCGGTCGCAGGCACGATGACGGTCGACCAGGCGCTTGATGCGGCGCAAACGTCCAGCAAGCGGCAGATGGCGGCGGCCAGCCGGCAATGAGCCCCACGATCGGGAAAACCGGCGCGGCGCGCCTCAACTCGGTCGGACGGCTGATGCTCGTGCCCAGCGTCGGCGCGCTGCTAACGTGGATGGTCATTCCGCTGGCGATCACGATCTGGCTGTCCTTCCAGGACTATCGTCTTCTCGATGCGGACCAGCGCCACTTCGCCGGGCTTGCCAATTATCGCGGGCTCTTCGCCGATCCGGCATTCGCCGGGGCGATCCTCAACACCCTGCTGCTGATCCTGTTCGTGCTCGCCGCCACGATTTTTGGCGGCATCCTGATCGCCCTGCTGGTGGAGGCCGCGCGGATCGGGCGGAGCTTGTTGCGCGTCCTCATCATCTCGCCCTTCTTCGTCATGCCCGGCGTGAGCGCCCTGCTTTGGAAGAACCTCCTGATGCAGCCCATCTCGGGCCTGCTCGGCTGGCTGGGCGGCCTCATCGGACTGGCGCCGTTCGACTGGTTCGCGCGCCAGCCGCTGCTGTCGGTGAGCATCATCGTCGCCTGGGAGTGGCTGCCATTTGCGGCACTGGTCTTCCTGACCGCGCTGCAATCGTTCGACGCCGAGCAGAAAGAGGCGGCGCAACTCGACGGGGCGTCGGGCCTGTCGATGTTTCGCTATCTGACGCTGCCCCATCTTGCCCGCTCGATCACGATCGTGATCATGATGGAGACAATCTTCCTGCTCAGCATTTTTGCCGAGATCTTCGTCACGACCGGCGGCGGCCCGGGCACGGCGACGACCAACGTTGCCTATCTGATCTACACGCGCGCGCTCCTGCAATATGACGTCGGCGCCGCCTCTGCCGCGGGCGTGGTGGCGGTCGTCATCGCCAATGTGATCGCCTTCCTGTTCGCGCGCGCCGTCGGCCGGTCGTTGGACAGCTAATGGCGCGACGCACCTCCTTGAGCCGGGCCGCGCCGGCGACGCTCATCGCGTGGCTGGCCGCTTTATTGGTAGCCTTTCCCCTGCTGTGGGCGCTCGTCACCAGCTTCAAGCCCGAGCTCGACGCGATCCAGCTGCCGCCGCGGCTGCGCGGCGTCGACTGGACGCTCGACAATTATCGCGAGGTGCTTGCCGACGGCGCTTATTATCGCTGCGCGCTCAACTCGGTTCTGATCGCAGGCGGCGCCACGCTCGCTGCGCTCATGCTCGCCTTGCCGGCCGCCTGGGCGATGGCGTTCGCGCCGACGCGCCGGACGCGCGGCCTGCTCCTGTGGATGCTTTCCACCAAGATGCTGCCGCCGGTCGGCCTGCTCGTCCCGGTCTACCTCATCTGTCGCGATCTGAACCTCCTGGACACGCGCGCCGCCGTGATCGCGATGCTCTGCGTGGGCAATCTGCCGATCGCGATCTGGATGCTCTATGCGCATCTGCGCGAGGTTCCCGCCGCGATCGTCGAGGCGGCACGCATGGACGGCGCACGGCTGCTGGACGAGATCGTCCAGGTTCTGCTTCCGCTGATCCTGCCGGGGATCGCCTCGACCTTCCTGCTGAATTTCACCCTGGCCTGGAATGAGAGCTTCTGGAGCCTCAACCTCACAAGCACGCAGGCAGCGCCGCTCACGGCATTCATCGCCGGTTTCTCCGCGCCGCAGGGATTGTTCTGGGCGAAGCTTTCCGCGGCGTCGATGCTGTCGATCGCGCCGGTGCTCGTCATCGGCTGGTTCTGCCAGCGGCAGCTCGTCCAGGGCCTAACCTTCGGAGCCGTGAAGTGAGCGCCATCGTTCTGGAACAGGTAACCAAGCGCTTCGGCGATCATCTGGCGGTCGATCACATCGACCTGACGATTCCCGACGGCAGCTTCACCGTCTTCGTCGGCCCGTCCGGTTGCGGCAAGACCACCTTGCTGCGGTTGGTCGCCGGGCTCGAGGATGCCGATCATGGCCGCCTGCTGCTCGACGGCGAGGACGTCTCGCGCATGCGGCCGGCCCAGCGCGAGGTGGCGATGGTCTTCCAGAGCTATGCGCTCTACCCGCACATGTCGGTTCGCGCGAATATCGGCTTCGCGCTCAAGCTTGCCGGCATGCCCTCGCGCGACATCGAACGCCGCGTCGATGCAGTCGCCGAACTGCTCGGCCTGGAGGCATTGCTCGACCGCAAGCCAGCCGCGCTTTCCGGGGGACAGAGGCAGCGCGTCGCGATCGGGCGCGCGGTGGTGCGCGAACCCCGGGCATTCCTGTTCGACGAGCCCTTATCCAACCTTGACGCGGCGTTGCGCGGCCGCATGCGGCTTGAGATCAAAGGGCTCCAGCGCCAGCTCGGCACGACCGCGATCTACGTGACGCACGATCAGGCGGAAGCGATGACGATGGCCGATCAGATCGTGGTATTCCGCGATGGCCGGATCGAGCAGGTCGGCGCGCCGCTCGACATCTATCATCGCCCCGCGAACCTGTTCGTGGCGCAATTCATCGGCTCTCCGCCGATGAACGTGGTCAAGGGCGATGGCGCGGTCGGCCTCGGCGCGCCGATCATCGGGGTCCGCCCGGAACATCTCGCTCCCACACCGGACGGGCGCTGGCAGGCGGCGGTCGTGTCGGTCGAGCAGCTTGGCAGCGACGCCTATGTCTATGGAGAATTGCCGGACGGCACTTTGCTCTGTGCGCGTCAGAGTGGGACCGCATCGCTCGTGCCGGGTCAGACCGTGCGGCTGGAGCCGGACCCGGCCCACGTCCACCGTTTCGATTCAGCCGGGCTCGCGCTCGTCTGATGCGGTGGCTTCGCAATCCCCACGCGTGGCGCGCGGCGCCAAGCAAAGGCTTGTGCCGGTCGCGGTCGGAGAAGGTGAGTAGTAGATGATAAGGCTTGATCGGGCGGGACGGTCCGGCTTCGGGAACGCCGCGGGCCCCCATTATGACGCCACCGCGGTCGGCACCGGCATCGTTCATCTCGGTCTTGGCGGCTTCCACCGGGCACACATGGCCCGCTATAGCGACGAGTTGATGAACCTCGATCCGGGCGCGCTGGAATGGGGGATTGCCGGGGTCGGCCTCAGGCCGCAGGACGCGCGCCTGATCGCCGCGCTGCAACGGCAGGACGGGCTCTACACGCTGGTCGAGCAGGAAGGCGAGCGGCAGGAGGCGTTTGTCATCGGCGCCATCGCTCGAGCGATCTTCGCGGGCGATCGCCCCGCGCTGACGCTCGCCGCATTGGCCAATAAGGCGGTGCGGATCGTGAGCCTGACCGTGACCGAGAATGGCTATCATCTCGAACGCGCGACCAAGCGGCTGGACCTGGCCAGCCCCGAGGTCCGGCACGATCTCGCCAACCCGCGCGTCCCGCACACCGCGATCGGGGCACTCGCTGAAGCGCTGGACCGGCGCAGGCGCGCCGGCGAGCCCGGCTTCACGATCCTTTGCTGCGACAATATCCAGCATAACGGCGACGTGCTGCGCGCCGCGGTGCTCGCTTTTGCCGAGGCGCGCGGCCAGGGCCTGGCCGACTGGATCAGCCAGAATACAAGCTTTCCAAATAGCATGGTCGACCGCATCACCCCGGTCGCGCAGCCCGCGCAGATCGCCGCCTTTCGCGACAGATACCAGCTGGAGGACGCCGCCCCGATCTTCGCGGAGCGGTTTCGCCAATGGGTGATCGAGGATCGCTTCCTCTACGGCCGGCCCGCCTGGGAAAAGGTCGGCGCGCAGTTTGTCGGCGACGTGACCCCTTATGAAATGATGAAGCTGCGCCTGCTCAACTGCAGCCATCTCGCCATCAGCGGCCTTGGGCAGCTGGCCGGCTACCATCTGATCAGCGATGTGATGTCCGATGCGGCCATCGTCCAATACATGCGCGCGCTGATGGATCTCGAGACCGGGCCGACGCTCGCGCCCGTTCCGGGAGTCGACCTCGACCACTATAAGCAGACGATCATCGAACGCTTCGCGAATATAGCGATCGAGGACACGGTCGAGCGGGTCAACACCGACGCCCCGCTCAATCTGCTGCTGGATCCGCTGCGCGACCGGCTGCGGCGCGGCGAGGGTATCGAATTGCTCGCGCTCGCGCTGGCGGCCTGGCTCCGCCGTGTCAGAGGCGAGGATGAGCAGCATCGTCCGGTAGCGGTGAGCCACCCACTCGCTTCCCTTCTGCGTGAGAAGGCCCTCGAAGGCGGGGCGGATCCGCTTCCGCTGCTTTCGATCACGAGCTTGTTCGGCGAGGTCGGCGAACACCCTGTTCTGCACCGAGAGGTCGGCCGGTGGCTCGCCTCGCTCTATCAATATGGTGCCCGGGAGACGCTGCGCCGCGCGGTGGAAGCCGGTGTCTTTTGACCCCGGAGCCCTCCCGAAAAGGCACAACCGTAAACATCGCCCGGCTTAGGCGCCCCTCCGGCTGGAGCGGAATCTGGAGGACTCGCGGATGAGCTTGGCGATTGACGAGGCGGCGCCGATCGTCACCGGGGTCGAACTGGGAGGAACCAAGGCGATTGCGGTCATCGGCCGAGGCAGCACCATCTTCGAGAGCATCAGCATTCCGACAGCGGGGCCGGCGGAAACGCTCGCCGCATTGGCGAGCCAGCTGGACGTGTGGGCCCGCCGCTGGCAGCCGCAGGCGCTCGGGATCGCAAGTTTCGGCCCGATTGCCATTCATCCCGATCGCGCGGACTATGGTCACCTTCTGCCGACACCGAAAGCGCAGTGGGCCGGCGTCGACATTGTCCGGCCGCTTGCCCGCTTGATCGATGGCCCGTGCCTGCTGCATACGGACGTCACCGCAGCCGCGCTTGCCGAAGGACGCTGGGGCGCGGGCAAAGGCCTCGCCGATTTCGTCTATGTGACGGTCGGCACCGGGATCGGGATGGGCATCGTCGTCAATGGCAATCCCGTCGTCGGGCAGATGCATCCCGAAGCCGGCCATCTCGCTGTCCGGCGAATATCAGGCGATGCGTTCCCCGGCGTCTGTCCGTTTCACGGTGATTGCCTGGAAGGCCTCGCATCGGGCCCAGCGATCAGGGCGCGCAGCGGCGTGGCAGGTTCCGACCTTTCACCCGCCGATCCGGCCTGGACTTACGTCGCCGATGCGCTCGCGGAAGCATTCGCGAGCCTATTGCTCACGCTCGCGCCGCGGGCGATCATCGTCGGCGGTGGGGTGGGACTGGGGCAGTTGCATCTCCTCCCCCGGATACGGGCGGGCGTGCGGGAGAAGATCCGTGGCTACCTTCCCTACGTCGACCAGGCGACGCTCGATCGAACGCTCGTGAGCGCCGCCCTGGGCGACCAAGCCGGCCCGCTCGGCGCGCTCAGGCTGGGGGCAATCTCACTGGCACGATGATGGTTCGGACGCGCGTCGAGCCTTTGCGTCATGGCCGGGACGCGAGCCGACACAACCGGGCCGCAGTTGGCGGCTTCGGCCCGCTTAGGGACACTTCGTGAACTGGCCCTTCTTCGGCCCGCTGGCGAAGTGGCATTTGCCCTTTGCGTCCTTCACCACTGACGTCGAAGCGGAAGGACATTTGACGAACTTGCCCTTGGCATCGCGGCAGTTGACGGCAATGGCCGGCGCAGTCAGCAAGGCGGCGGCAGTGAATGCGATCAGCAGCTTCATGGCTTCTCTCCCAAGTCGAAGAGCAATGATGCGCTTTGCGCGACGCACGTGCAATATGCCCGCATGATCCTGCCCCTCCTAGCGCTCGTCACGGCTGGCAAGCAGTTCCCCTGCAAGGTCGTGTCGGTCCACGATGGGGACGGCCCAATTCATTGCGCCTCAGGCGCGTCGGTTCGGCTGGCGGGCATCCAGGCGCCCGACTTCGCCGATGCCGAGCCTTGCCGGAAGGGCCGTGCCGAATTCGTGTGCAGCGACCGCGCCGCGACCGAGGCGCGAGACCGGATGCGAAAACTCATCCAGGGGCGGACCCTCGATTGCACCGCGGCGGGCAGGAGCTACCGGCGCATCGTGGCGACCTGTCGGTTGGGCGCAGCCGACCTGTCCTGCCTCGCCATTCAGCGCGGCATCGCGACGCGCTGGCAGAAATATGACCGGCAGCGGGTGCTGGTGCGGTGCGAGCCGAAGCGGCTGCTTCACCTCAACGCCGGTTGAACGCCGCGAGCGGTCGACCGCGGCGGACCAGCGCTTGATGGCGGCGTTTCCTTTGAACGCCGCGAGATCCCGGTCTGATTGAGCTTAGCTTGGAACCACCCTGTCGCACGAGGAGCGTGTGCCGCCGTCGCCGTCATCGCACTGTGAAGGCGAACCCCCTGTGGCGACACCCGCCTGGCCGGCGTCAATCGCTCCCGATCACCAGATGTTTCAGACTTCGATATGGGATCAGGGTGGTGCGGCCCACTTTATGCGTTGCCAGATCTCCCGACTGGATCAGTTCGTAGATCCGCGAACGGCTGAGACCGGACAGTCGGACCGCCGCCGATACGCGGATCGTCAGGGGTTCGCTCGCTACCACCATGTCTGCCGGGGGGTCGCCGAGATCGGGAAGGTGTGAATTGCGGATCATGGCTACGCCTTCCTGCGTGAGAAAGTGCGGTCGCTGTCGATAAATGCGGCCAGCATCGCCGGGATCAGGTCCGCGAGAGCTTCTTCGCGGCCATAGGCTTCGCGATAGAGGCCGGCATAATCGATCAGTCGGTCGTGCAGGTCCGGCATCACCGACAGGGTGAGCTTGACTGGGGTGCGATCGGGAAGTTTGGCGAGTTTCAAATCGGGCATGAGGCGGCTCCTATCAACGCCAGGGGGCAAGTATCAGGTCACGATGGACAAGCAGCCGGATGCGAAATCCGGGTCGGACGGTGATGCTCGGCTGGATCTGCAGATTGCGCGAGGTGAGCTGGTTGCCGGCATCGGCGGCATTTCGCTGGGCGGACTCGCGGATCGCCTGAACCAGGTCGCTCTCGCCCGTCAGGGAAAAACTCGTCCCCGCGCCGAGCAAGGTCGAGAGCGCCACGCCCCTGAGCAACGTCCAGGTGTGGAAATCCACCTGGTCGGCGACGCCGGCATAGCCGCTCGGGTCGGTCGCGGGCTCGTTGTCGAGCTTGACCGAGCCTCCATCGGGGAAGATGATGCGCTGCCATACGACCAGAGCCCGCCGCTGGCCGAAAGCGATGACGCTGTCATAGGTGCCGACCAGCCGCGCGCCCTGCGGCACAAGCAGGTAGCGCCCGCTTGCGCTGTCGAAGACATTCTCGGTAACCTGGGCTGCGACCAGGCCGGGAAGGTCGGAGCGCAACCCCGTGATCAGGCTCGCCGGGATGATGCTACCGGCTGAGAGTATATAAGGCGACGCCGGCGCCGTCAGCCGATGCGCATTGACGTCGCCGCGCTCGTCGAGGGCACCAGCAAAGCCGATCTTGCGGGCCTGCGCGTTGGGATCGCGCGCGGCGTCAACGGTGGAGGGACTTGAGTCCGCCGCGCCCGTCGCAGCAGCGACCGGGGCAAGGGCCGCGACTCCGTTCGCGGCATCCTGTCGCGGGAATATCAGGCCCGACTGGCGGGCGGCCCTCACGTCGTCGAGACGGCGCTGCCGCGTTTCCGCATCAACCGTCACCGCTGGAGCAGGGTCTTGCGCAAGCTGGCGCTGCCGCTCGAGGATCGGCCGGCCGAGGTCGCCCGGGAGCGGCGGGCCGAGCTTGGGCACGGCGGTATAGTCGGCCGGCAGCTGGCTGACCTGATCGGACGGCCCCTTGCTTTCACGAAAGGTCTGATCGGCAGGCGGCACCGGCGCGGGCGCCCTGAGTGAAAGCCAGATCGTGCCCGCGAGGGCCGTCGCCCCGACCGCGGCTGCCCCGACGATCATGCGCCGCCGGAAGCGGACCGGGCGCGGCGGCCGGCCGCGCAACGTGAGCGTCGCGGGGTCGAGCTTGGCGGCGGGCTCATCGGGCCATTCGTCGCGCTCCAAGGCTTCGGCGGTCATGACGGCCGTCCGCCCTTGCCGACCGCTTGCTTCGTGATGCGAACCGTCGTGGCGTCCTTGCCGCCGATGCGCAGCTCGGCGGTCTCGAACAGCCGGTCGACGATGTAATAATGGCCGCTGACGCGGTAGTTGACCAGTTGCACCCCGCCATGGTCGAGGAGAAACAAGGGCGGCGCCTCGCCGGCGCCAAGCGCCGGTGGGAATTCGATGAAGGTCTGCCGGCCGTCATCGAACGCACGCAGCGGCCGCCATGCGGTGGCGGGACCGGTGACCGCATAGTTGAAGTTAAGCTGGTCGGGGCTGATCCCGGGCGCGATCGGCTGGGCCTGGTCACGCTCGGCTTGCGCCTTGTGCAGCGCGAGCAACCCCTCGGCAGGGTAGGTCCAGGACAAGGCCGACATGGACGCGCCGCGCGTGCTGGCGAGCGTCAGATGGTAGGTACGCCGATCGGTCGTGATGATCAGGTTGGTGCGCAGGTTTGGCGCGAACGGCTTGACCAGCACATGGCTGCGTTTGCCCTCGCCGCTGCCGCTGGTGGTATCGCCAATCAGCCAGCGCGCCGTATCCCCGCTCGCGACCGCGCCCAGCGCCTCACCCGGTTGCAGCTCGATATCGGTGATGCGCTCGGGCGCGGTCAGGACCTGGTAGATCGCACCGTCCGCGAACGGATAGACCTGGTTGGCATTGACGAAGGCCGCACCGGTCGGCGCGATCGTGGCCGTCCGGTTGGCGCGCTCGACCGTGGCGGCGGCAGCCATCGGCTGCCGCTTCGCCGGATCGGCGGCGAATGCAGGTAGCGCGACAAAAGCCGCGGCGGCAAAGGCGGACCATGATGACAAAGGGGTCATGATGCAGTCTCCTCGACGGTGTGGGGTGCAGGAAGGGGAGCGGGTGCAGGCGGCGGCGCTGCGAGTTCGAGTTCGCGGCTCCAGTCGATCGCATCGACATAAAGGCCGAGCGGATTGCGCCGCAGCGTGTCGGCGGTGGCGGGCGGCTTGAGCTGCAGGGTCACGAAGGCGGTCCAATGCGCCACGGCGACGCGCGCGCCGCGTTGGAAGGTCGTCTCCACCCATTTCACCTGGAAGGTGCGATCGGAGGCACGCACGACATTGGTCACCTCCACCGACGCGGTCTGCTCGCCGATATGGGCGAACGGATCGGCGCGCCGGGCATAGTCGCCGAGGAACTGGGCCCCGCGATCGGTCACGAAATCATAGGCCCGCAGCCATTGGCGGCGCATCAGCACCGGGTCGAGCGAGACGGTGCGAACGTCCTCGATGAAGCGCGCCACGCCCCACGCAATCTGCGGATCGGTCGGCCGGAATTTCGCGTCGGCGGGGCTGAGCGCCTGCGGCTCGCCCAGGCGATCAACCTCGACCACATAAGGCACAAGCCGGCTCTGTTGCGATTGCCACAGCAGTCCGCCCGCCATCGCGGCCGACATGCCGAGCATGCCGAACGCGACCAGCCGCCAGTTACGCGCCTGCACGCGTGCCGCCCCGAGCCGGTCGTCCCAGATCTGGCCCGCGCGCTGGAAAGGCGTCTCGGCGGGCGGGGTGCGGCCATAGCGCTGGATGCTGCGCCTGAAGATCATCTCACTCCTCCTTTTCACGGATGTCGGGCGCCGCCGAGGCGCCGCCACGATCGCCCTCGCGCAGCGTCTGGACGGCGGCCTGGCCGTGATGGCGCGCCTCCTGCCGCCGCATGGCCGTCGCCCAGGCAGGCGCGGTCGGTTGCGGCGTGCCGGGGGCGGCGGGGCCGTGGCCGGCCATGGCATTCCACGCGGCGTCGCGCCCGCGGTTGGCCGCCGCGCGCAGGCCGAGGCCCTCGCTGACCGAGCCGCGCGCAGCATTGCCGGCGGCGCGCGCCACGCCATGCATGCCGGCACCGAAGCTGTTCGAGCCCGACGCGGTCTGGCCGAGTTCGTAGGCGGCATGCGCCGCCGCCGCCATGGTGGTTCCGGCGCGCACCGCGGAAAGCGCCCCGCCGCCGGCGGCACGCACCGCGCCCACCGTCGCCAGCCCGCCGAGCGCGGTCACCCCTGCCGCCCCGGCGGCGGTGCCCAGCGCCGCCCCTGCGCCGAGCTGGGGTGCGCCTGCGACCAGGCCGGAGGCGATGCCGGGCCCGAAGATGCCGAGGCCGAACAAGGTGAGCGAGGCCAGCGCGAGGCTCATCGCCTGCGCGATGTCGGGTTCCTGCCCGTTGAGGCTGTCGGTGAAGTCGCTGAAGATATTGGATCCGATGCCGACGATCACCGCCAGCACCATCACCTTGATGCCGGACGAGACGACATGGCCGAGCACGCGCTCAGCCAGGAAGGCGGTGCGATTCCACAAGGCGAACGGCACCAGTACGAAACCGGCGAGCGCGGTCAGCTTGAACTCGAGGATGGTGACGAAAACCTGCACCGCCAGGATGAAGAAAGCGAGGATCACCAGCCCCCAGGCGAACAGCAGGACGATGATCGTCAGGAAATTGTCGAAGAAGGTGGTGAAGCCCGCCAGCTTCGAAATCTGATCAAGCAGCGGCCACGCCGCGGTGAAGCCGGTGCCCGCGAGGGTCCCGGGCTGGAGCAGCTGATCGGAGGTCATGCGGCCGCCGCCGGCGGTGAGGCCCGCCGCCGCGAACGACCGGAAGATGATGTCGGCGAGCGTGGAGAATTGGTTGATGATGTAGGCGAACGCGCCGACGTAGAGGATCTTGCGGATCAGGCGTGCGAGCACGTCGCTCTCGCCTCCCATCGCCCAGAACAGGCCGGCAAGCGTGATGTCGATCCCGATCAGCGTCGCGGTCAGGAATCGCACGTCGGGTCCGAGCAGACCGAAACCGCTGTCGATGTAGCGGATGAAGGTCTGCAGGAATTGATCGATGACGTTGATGTCGCGCACGTTGTCCGACCTCTACGTGGAGAAAAGTGCCGGTTTATTGCGGCGTGTAGATGTGCCCGTTGCCGATGAAGCGCCGGGTGGCATTGCGCGCATCGCTCGCGCTCTGCGCGCGCGCCTGCCGCTCGATCGCCTGTGCCCTGAATTGCGCCGCGATCAGGTTCTGGATCTGGAACTGCTGCTTGGACGCGAGTGCCAGCAGCTGGTTCGTCACCTGCGCCGCCTCAAGCCCGCCTTGCGCCCCCTGGCTGCGCGCGATCAGGGCCGCGAGCGTCGGCGCATCGTCCTGGACCGCGGTGACGATCTCGCTCTGCACCTGCATCGTCTGGCGGAAAGCGGCGGTGGCGGCGTCGAGCCGCGCCTTGGCCTGCACGGCAAGCGCGGCCGAACTCGTGTCGGTCGGCGGCGATTGCGGGAACAGCCGGTCGAACTGGCCGTCGAGATCGCCGGCCTTGAACGTGATCCCCTGCCCCTGCCCCATCAACTTGTCGATCGCGGTGAGCGACTGGGTGAGGCGCTCCACCTCGGGGAAGCTCGCCTGCTTGAGGTTGCGCGCCATATTGGCCAGCATCGTCGTCTGGTTCTGGAGCGCCTGGATCTGATTGTTGATCTGCTGCAGCGCGCGCGCGGCGGTGAGCGCATTCTGCGCATAATTGCCGGCATCGAACACGGTGAGCTGCGCATGCGCCGATGGACAATGCGGCCCGCCCACCACCGCCAGGCCGACACCGCCAATCGCAGCAATCGCGGCCAGGCCGATGCGGCGGTCGCGCACGAAGTTTAGCACAGTCATAAACCTTCTCCTTTTGGGGATACGGGGGACGAGAAGTCGGCAGCCATGCGCGCGGCCCAGCCGAGGCCGGCGGCGGTGAGGAATGCTGCGAGGAAGCCGGTGCGCCCGCCGGCCTCGAGCGCGGCATCGATATGCCTTTGGCTGTCCGCGCCGCTGCTGCCGCACAGGGCCAGCCCGACCGGTCCCAGTCCCAGTTCGAACAGGCGGTTACCCCGCGCCGACTGCAGGTAATAATGCCGCTTGGGCGTCGCCCGCGCGATGAGCGTGAGCTGGCGCTCGTTGAGCCCGAACCGCTGGTAGGCGGCCTGCGACTGCGGCTCGCTCGCGCGATCGTTGGGCAGGAAGATGCGCTGCGGGCAGCTCTCGATGATCGCAGGCGCGATGCTGCTCGCCGCTATGTCGGCCAGACTCTGGGTGGCGAAGACGACGGCGACGTTGCGCTTGCGCAGGGTCTTCAGCCACTCGCGGATGCGCCCGGCGAACAAAGGATGGTCGAGGAACAGCCACGCCTCGTCCAGCATCAGCAAGGTCGGGCGCCCGTCGAAGCGCGCCTCGAGCCGGTGGAACAGGAAGGACAGGACCGGCGCGACCAGCCCCGGCGTGGCCATCAGCGCTTCCATCTCGAAACATTGCAGGTCCGCACCGCGCAGGGATTCGTCCGCGGCATCGAGCAGCGCGCCATAGGGCCCCTCGAGCGTGAACGGCTGCAGTGCGGCCCGCAGCGCATTGGACTGCAGCACCATCGACAGGCCGGTCAGCGTGCGCTCGTGCATGGGGGCGGAGGCGAGGCTGGTGAGCGCGGTCCAGAGCGCATCCTTGTGATCGGGCGTGAGCGGCACGCCCTGCTGCTCGATCAGCGCGCCGATCCACTCCGCCGCCCAGGCACGTTCGGCGTCCCCGCCAATGTCGCGCAGCGGCTGGAAGGCGAGACCCTGATCGTCGGCCGCGACGCCCAGCATATGATGGAGGCCGCCACCGGCGAGCACGGCCCCGCGCGCGGAGCGTCCCTTGTCGAACAGGATGACCTGCCCGCCCGCATAGCGCCGGAACTGAAGCGCCATCAGCGCCAGCAGCACCGACTTGCCCGCGCCCGTCGGACCGACCACCAGCATGTGGCCGACATCGCCAACGTGCACCGCCAGCCGGAACGGGGTCACCCCGTCGGTCTGCGCGTAGAGCAAGGGTGGCGCGGCGAGGTGCCGGTCGCTGGCGGGCCCGGCCCAGGCGGCCGACAGCGGCATCAGGTGCGCGAGGTTGAGCGTGTGCACCGGCGGCTGGCGGACATTGGCGTAGACGTGGCCGGGCAAAGACGACAGCCAGGCTTCGACCGCATTGACGCTTTCGCGCATGGCGACGAAGCCGAGGCCGTTCACGATCCGCTCGACCTCGCGCAGCTTGGCGGCGAGCGCCTCGCCCGAGCGGTCGGCGAGCGTGATGGTGGTGGTCAAATAACCGAAGGCGACATGGTCGCCGCCGAGCTCCTGCAACGCGAGATCGGCGTCGACGACCTTGTTGTCGGCGTCGCTGTCGAGCAATTGCGCCGGCTGGTTGTACATCACCTCGCGCAGCAGCGCGGTGACCGACTTGCGCTTGTTGAACCATTGCCGGCGGATGCGGGTGAGCGCGCGGCTCGCCGCCTTCTTGTCGAGCGCGAGGAAGCGCGTCATCCAGCGATATTCGAAGCCTAAATGGTTAAGCGCGTCGAGCAGCCCCGGGCGGCTTAGGTTGGGAAAGCCGGTGATGGTGAGCGTCGCCAGATGCATGTCGCCGAGGCGCGGCGCGAGCCCGCCGGTCAGCGGCGTGTCGGCGAGCAGGACGTCGAGATAAAAGGGCGTCTCGGGCAACCGCACCGCATGGCGCCGGGTCGAGATTGCGCCATGGAGGTAGGTCAGGGTCTCGTCGGCCGACATCAGCCGGATCTCGGCGAGAACGTGATCGAGCAGGTCGAACAAGCGCAGGCTCTCGGCGACGAAGCGGGCGAGCTCGGCGCGCCAGTCGCGCGCCTTGGCGCCGTCCGGCCGCTGGACCAGCGAGCGGCCGGCCGCGTCCTCGGCATCGGCCGGCGGCAGCCACAACAAGGTCGCGATGTAGCGGCTTTCGAAATGCGCGCCCGCCGCCTCGAACGCGGCGCGGCGCTCCTCGTCGACCAGCCAGGAGGCGGGCTCGGGGAAGTCGCTGGCGGGATAGGCCTGCGCCTCCACCCGCGATGCCTCAAAGAAGAAGGCCCAGCCCGAGCCGAACCGCTTGAGCGCGTTATTGACGCGCGCGCAGACCGCGATCAGTTCGACGTCGCTCGCGCTTTCCAGGTCCGGGCCGCGATAGGCGAAGCTGCGCTGGAAGCTGCCATCCTTGTTGAGGATGACGCCGGGCGCCACCATCGCCGCCCACGGCAGATGGTCGGCGAGGCGGTCGGCGCGCTGGCGATATTCGGCGAGCTTCAGCACGACCAGTAGCTCCGCTGGCGCAGGTGGCGCAGCAGCACCGGCAGGAAGTCGGCGTCGCGCCGCGCCGCCATCACGCACAGGCTATGGCCGACCACCCACAATACCAGCCCCGCCACCAGCTGCTGAAGGCCGAGCCCGACGGCGGCGGCGGCGGTACCGGTGACGATCGCGAGCCCACGCGGCGCGCCGCCGAGCAGGATCGGCTGGCCGAGGCTGGCGTGGATCGGCACCTCGAGACCTTCAGGCGCGCTCATGCGACCAGCGCTCCGCCGCCGAAGCTGAAGAAGGACAGGAAGAAAGAGGAGGCGGCGAACGCGATCGACAGGCCGAACACGATCTGGATGAGGCGGCGGAATCCACCGGCGGTCTCGCCGAAGGCGAGCGTCAGGCCGGTGGTGATGATGATCATCACCGCCACGATCTTGGCGACCGGGCCCTGGACGGATTCGAGCACCTGCTGGAGCGGCTGCTCCCACGGCATGCCCGAGCCGCTCGCATAAGCGGGCGCGGTGCCATTGAGGGCGATACCGATGCCGACACCGGTGAGGAACAGGCGGGCATGGCCGACACGATGCTGCATGGTCATTCTCCTTGAGCTGAGGGATCGGGGGAAAGGTCGGTGAGCGCGTAGCTGCCGTCGGCGGCGAGGCCGGCGACGCGCACGAGACTGTCGATCCGGCGCGAGGCGCCGCGACCGGCGACGAACACGATCAGCTCGATCGCCTCGGCGATCATCTGGCGCGGCACCGTGACGACCGCTTCTTGGACGAGCTGCTCGATCCGCAGCAAAGCCGCAGGCGCGCTGTTGGCGTGGATCGTGGCGATCCCGCCCGGATGGCCGGTATTCCAGGCCTTGAGCATGTCGAGCGCCTCAGGCCCGCGCACCTCGCCGACGATGATCCGGTCGGGCCGCAGCCGCAGTGTCGAGCGGACGAGGTCGGCCATGGTGACGAAGCCGGCGCGCGTCCTGAGCGCGACCGTGTCGAGCGCCGGGCAGCGCAATTCGCGCGTGTCCTCGATCAGGATGACACGCTCGTCGAGACTGGCGAGTTCGTGCAGCAGCGCATTGACGAGCGTGGTCTTGCCCGAGCTGGTGCCGCCGCAGACGAGGATGTTCTGGCGGTGGATCACGGCGAGCGACAGCAGGCGCGCCATGCCGTCCGACATGATGCCGTCGCTCACATAATCGGCGAGCGTATAGAGGCGCTGCGCGGGCTTGCGGATCGAGAAGCAGGGCGACGCCGCGACCGGCGGCAGCACGCCTTCGAAACGCTCGCCGGCATGGCCGCGCTCGGCCGGGAGTTCGGCCGAGACGATCGGCGCGGTCGCATTGGCTTCGGCCCGGACGTGGCTGGCGACAAGGCGCACGATGCGCTCGATCTGGCCGGCGTCGAAACGCACGCCGGTATCGCTGCGGCCATGGCCGAGCCGGTCGAGCCGGAGCGCGCCATCGGGGTTGACCATCACCTCCATCACCAGCGGGTCGGCCAGGGCCGAGGCGATGGTCGGGCCGAAGGCGGTGCGCAGCATGGCGCGGCGCCGTTCCTCGCTGGCGGCCGCGGTCACGACGCCGCCTTCGCCGGCTCCGGCTCGCGCAGCGTGCGCTTGCCCGAGGCAAGCTGGCGCCCGACCTGGCCGATGAATTTCTCGAACCGGTCGCGCCCGACCGCGAGCGCGGCGGTGTCGGCTTCAGGCAGCGGCGCGGTCACCAGCAGCTGGTAGCGCACGAACAAGGCGAAGCTTTCGAGCAGGATGTCGAGATCGCGCGCGATGCGCGCCTGGTCGCGCGACATGCGGTCGAGCCGCAGCTTGAGCATGTCGTCGAGCTGGCTGGAGGCGCGCCGCGCGAGCCAGCCGGCGAGCGCGTCATTGACGATGCGCGACTTGTTGCCGCCGGGGCCGGCGGCAAGCGCCTCCAAGGCGTCGGTGACCTTGCGGTCGAGATAGAGGTTCTGGCGGACCTTCATCACCGGCTCACAGGTCCGGCACGAGGTCGCGATCGGCCTCGCGTGCGCCATAAGCGCGTTGCACGGGGGACAAGCCGCCGGCCTGCTCGAAGGCGCGCGCATCGGCAGGCGCGGTCTCGTCGTCCTCGTGCAATGCCAGCTGGCCCGGATCGGCCTCCGCCACCGCCCAGGGCTGCGCGTCGTCAAGCGCCGGCGAGCGTTGCTGCTCAAGCCCGCCCTCCCCGTCCCCGAAGCCGTCCGCAGCGGCGGGCTCTCGCGCAGCATCGGGCGCGACCACGCATGTTTCCCAGTCATGCCCGCGCCGGCGCGGGCGATCGGTATAGGAACCGTCGGCGAGCAGAGGCGCGGGCAGCAGCCGCGCGGTAAAGCTGCGGTCTTCATAATAACGCAGCTTCGAGGCGCGGATCGGGGGGCAGCCGGAGACGAGCACGAGTTCGTCGCTTGCCGGCAGTTGCATGACCTCGCCCGGCGTCAGCAGCGGGCGCGCGGTTTCCTGGCGCGAGACCATGACGTGGGCGAGCCACGGCGCGAGCCGATGGCCGGCATAATTGCGCATCGCGCGCTGCTCGGTGGCGGTGCCGAGCGCGTCCGAGATGCGCTTAGCGGTGCGCTCGTCATTGGTCGCGAACGCCACCCGCACATGGCAATTGTCGAGGATCGAATTATGCTCGCCATAGGCCTTCTCGATCTGGTTGAGGCTCTGCGCGATCAGGAAGGCGCGGATGCCGTAGCCCGCCATGAAGGCGAGGCTGGTCTCGAAGAAGTCGAGCCGGCCGAGCGCGGGGAATTCGTCCAGCATCATCAGCAGCTGATGGCGCCGCGCGCCGTGGCCATGGTCGAGCCGCTCGGTCAGCCGGCGGCCGATCTGGTTGAGCAGGAGCCGCATCAAAGGCTTGGTGCGGCTGATGTCGGATGGCGGGATCGCCAGATAGAGCGACAGCGGCCGCGCGCCTTCGATCAGGTCGGCGATGCGCCAGTCGCAGGTGGCGGTGACCGCGGCCACGGTCGGATCGCGATAGAGGCCGAGAAACGACATCGCGGTCGACAGCACGCCGGAACGCTCATTGTCGCTCTTATTGAGCAATTCGCGCGCGGCCGAGGCGACCACCGGGTGGACCTGCGGGCGTTCGGGCGTGCCGAGATGGTTGGTGGTCATCATCTGGCGCAGCGTGGCGACGAAGCTGCGGTCGGGATCGGACAGGAAGGTCGCGACGCGGGCGAGCGTCTTGTCTTCTTCGGCATAGAGAATGTGGAGGATGGCGCCGACCAGCAGCGCGTGGCTGGTCTTCTCCCAATGGTTGCGCCGCTCGAGCGCGCCTTCCGGGTCTACCAGGATATCCGCGATATTCTGGACGTCGCGCACCTCGTCGGCGCCGCGCCGTACCTCGAGCAGGGGATTGTAGCGCGCCGAGCGCGGGTCGGTCGGATTGAACAGCAGGCAGTGCGAGAACAGCGCGCGCCAGCCGGCGGTCAGCGTCCAATTTTCGCCCTTGATGTCGTGGATCACCGCCGAGCCGGTCCACGAGAGCAGGGTCGGGACGACCAGCCCGACGCCCTTGCCCGAGCGGGTCGGCGCGAACGCCATGACATGTTCAGGCCCTGCGTGGCGCAGGTAGCGTCCCTCCAGGCAGCCAAGCACCATGCCGCTGTCGCCATGCAGCCCCGCATGCTCGATCTCGCGCGATGAGGCCCAGCGCGCCGAACCGTAGGTGGTGACCCGGTGCGTCTGCCGCGCCCGCCACAGCGAGCCGGCCATCGCCGCGGCGCAGCCGAGGAAGCCGCTCGCGCCGGCAAGCATTCCGGCGCGGTCGAACACCGGCCGGGCATAGGCATCATAATGATACCACCAGCGAAACAGCGCCCACGGCCGGTAGAGCGGCCAATGCCCGAGTACGAGCCAGGGCGAGCCCAGCTCGGGTTGATAGGCGAGCATCGACGCGGCCCACTGTGTTGCGGCCCACAATCCCGCGAGCACGATCGCAAGAACAATGAGGATTTGGCCGATCAGCAGCTTGGTGGGCGTCACGTCGATGCTCCCGCCGGACATCAGCCGGCAGGTAAGGACTGGCCGATCAGGCGAAAAAACTGAACGGTGACGATAGGCCCGGAAGGGCTATCAAGGGGTAAGTAGGGCTATCAACGGCTACCGCCGCTCACCGCCATTGCCCGTCAAGGTGAGTTCTCGACGGGCAGCGGCGCCGACCCGGGGATCCGGTGGCACTTCCTATTGTGGGGCTTGACCCTCAAGCTCGGCCAGCCGCTCGTTGCACAAGCGCGCAACGAGATCGCGGAGCCGGGCAATGGCTGACGCCAGCGCCTCAAGATCCTCAGGCGTGATCGTGTAGCTGGCCGAGTAGCGCGCCTCGACGTAGGCGCGCTTCAGCCGCTCGAAACGGGCGCGATCGATCTTGGTGGTGCGCGGCCAGGCCTCGACCAGACGGGGCTCCTCGTCCTCCGCCAAGGAGCGGAGGAACTTGATGTTGTGCGAGCGCGGGAAATACAGCGTCCGCACGAGTAGGAAGCAGATGTAGAGCCGCTCGGTGGCTTGATGCAACATGAAGGCCGCATCACGAAGCACTCCGTTGTCGACACTGGTGCCGAAGAGCGATTGAGCGTGATCGGCAAGCGGGAGCCAGTAGTCGAAATACTCTTGAGCCATCCGATGGGCGTCGCGCGACGTGAGCGGCATCGGCATGGCAAGCGCGTGGCCGGGCATATCGTAGAGCGCTATCCCGTCACGCGCGATGTCAGTCCAGAAATATTCGCCGCGCTTGAGACCGTTATTCACCTCGTCGAGCGAATGGACGATGATGTTGACCGGCCGGCCGATGGCGGGATCGCGGGCGATGCGATCCTCGGCGACATACCAATAGTCTGCGATGTCGGTTAGATCCTCATGACTGACGATGATCAGCAGATCGAAGTCGGACTGGTAGCCATTATCGGGTTCGTCGACCCAATCGGCACGCGCGTAGCTGCCGAACAGGATGATCTTGTAGACTTTGCCCCCGCGTTTGTGCGGCTGGGTGGCGGTGCGAATGGCGCCAGCAAACTCTTCCTGCAGGATCTCGCGCACGCGTTCCAGTTCGCGCTGTTGCCGCTCAGGCAGATGGTCAAATTCGCTACGCATGGTCAGGTGGATTCTGGCATGTGCCTCCCGGATGGCAAGACCAATCGGTCCGCCCCGTTCGGTAGTACGTGACCTCCTACCATGCCGTTCACCGCGACGAGAGTAGGATCATTGACCCGGGTAGCGGCGAAGATTGGGGGAGAACGGACGGTCCGCTTTCCGGCGCCGAGGCCGCGTTCTCGGCCGTTCGTTCAGACGGCATCGGAAGACAGCTAAGCGCCCTAATTACGGTCATTGCAACGCCATATTGCGAACCCGAAACCGGTCGTTGCTCTATCAGTCCGTCCCCCATTCTTGTATATCAGGCGGAACACGCGCTTTGGCGTCCAGGCGGCGCACGATTGTCAGGGGATTGGGTGGCGTCGTCACGAAAAGGCTCGATCAGACAACGGAGCGACGCCTTCTTGGCTGAGCGTCTTCAGTCGATCCTAATCAACGCAGCAGATGGTCGCCGTAGTATCGGGGATGACAATCAGTATCCCAACCTCAGGCGCGAGTTGCTTCGGCGCGTAAGAGCAGCGCCCCAGCTTCTCACGACGCATCCCACGGTCGATTCCTTCACCGCCCGTATCAAAGGCGTCAACGGCAAGCCCGCTCGAGTCCAGATGGTGCGGGATGAGTTCTCTGCGCTGATGGCAGCGTTGCCGGGACAAGATTCCACCGCCGTCGCTGCATCGGCGTGGACTGGCATCGAAAGCCGCACGGAGAAATTGCGGGCGGTGCGTAATCTCCTCCCGCTGGCGCAAGCGGCAGTCGAAGGAATGATCGTCAGCTTGTCTGATACAGGAGGTAACGGCGCACCACTCCTAGATGAGCGCGAGGAGGCAGTCGGGTATCTTCGCCAGCTTCACGGAACGCTTGGTGATCTGTTGGCGGCCGCCAAGACAGGCCATTTGGATGACGAACTTGGACAAGGTCTTGCGGCCGAAGCAGCTCGATACGCCACGAGAGCCGCTCGAGCACTGCGCGATGACCCGATGCCCTATATAACATCCGGATTGCTCCACGGGATATTGGCGGTCTGCGGGCTTCCAGCGGTCGGTAGCTTCCTCGGCGGAATAGCGCAGAACATCCGCAAGAACGCCGATCGCTAGTCCACCGCGCCTTGCCGCCAATTCTGCTTTGCGCCTCAGATTCGGTCGTTCGACCGATACACGGGTCGGCCCAGAAACTGCCGTTCGCTACTCGCGCCGCAGCCTCCGGTAAGGCTTAGGTCTTGGTTCCGACAGCATGCATGCAAGGCCGCTCGCAGTTGACTACAGTGCGGAAAAGTGTATCCACCCATTTATGGGTACAAACACTGAGGCTGATCGCTATGAACGAATGGCGCCCTTACGCGACGCTTTGCTCGAAGTGCAGAATGCGCTTAGCTTAGCCCAACTAGTCGCGCTGGTGACCATAGCAATGGAGCCCGGATTATCCGTCAACGACCTCGCAGAAAGACTTCGAATCCCCCAGCAATCGGCCAGCCGCTACGTAGCGGCACTCGCCGGCAGATATCAGCCGCTCTTGGCGGAATCGTCATTGGATCCGCTCATCGTGCAAACAATCAACGAAAGTGACCCTCGGAAGAGGGCTCTCTTTTTGACCCCGGCTGGTAGGCAGTTGATGTCTTCCATGTCGAGTGCCGTCGCAGAGACGAAGGAATAGCAATGTCCGCTGCCGACCAGTTAACCGGCCTGACGCTTGACAACGGCTGGATAGTTTCCAAGCATTTGGCCCGCAATCCAAACGGCACAGGCGGCACCTTTTCTCAAAGCTACGAAGTAGCGAATGGCGAAAAGCGCGGCTTTCTAAAAGCGTTCGACTTTTCAGAGGCATTCGATCCTGGCGTTGATACAGTCGAGGCTATTCGAATTCTCGTCGAGTCGTACAACCACGAGCGCGACATCCTTGATCATTGCAGCGACCGTCGCCTCTCGAATGTCGTGATCGCGATTGATCATGGCAGTGTACAGGTTCCTGGTCTCGGCCAAATGGAAGGGCGAGTTTTCTACCTGATTTTCGAGATGGCCGACAGCGATGTGCGCGTCCAAATGGACGTCACGAAACGGTTTGACGCCCTTTGGTGCATGCGGGCTCTGAAAGATGTGACTCTTGGTCTCTACCAAGTTCATAAGGAGATGATCGCACACCAAGACACGAAGCCCTCGAACGTGCTCGCTTACGGTAGTGATGGCTTCAAGATCGCAGATTTCGGCCGGTCATCTCGGAAGGGCCAATCGGTCCGTCATGACGGATTTACGATCGCGGGCGATCCTGCGTACGCGCCGCCGGAACTTCTCTACGGATATTTGCACCCAGATTTCGTTCCGCGGCGCATCGGCTGCGATTTATATATGCTTGGCAATCTTGCCTGCTTCCTATTTTCTGGCGTGAATGTCACTGCCAGCTTGCTGGCTGCTCTCGATCCTCAACATCATCCAACACAATGGGGTGGCACGTATCAAGAGGTTGTCCCCTATCTTCAAAACGCGTTCACGAAAGTGTTGAGCGACATAGCGCCGATGGTCGATGAAGCCATTCGGGATGATGTTATTCGACTCATTCAAGAGCAGTGCAATCCTGACGTCGGTCGCCGTGGTCACTCCAGGGCGATTGGTCACTCAAGCCAATACTCATTGCAGCGCCATCTGTCGCACCTCGATCTGGCCGCTAAGCGCTTGGAAATCCGGCTTCGCACACAAGGGCGCTTTGCCGCATGAACCCGTCGCCTTGGCAGACCCAGCGGAGGATGGTTCCGCGCTGGCGGAGCCTGACGGCCACTCTAAGATCCAACGAGCTCAGTGTCCCGATTGGCGCGGTTGCCAAATCAACCAATCCACCATCGATATCAGCATCGTTCTTGCGCAGCCTGGAGCGATGGAGCCTCGAGCCGAGTCTCGTAACCGCGGCGGAACTAGTTGAAGCAAGCATAGTCGAAGGCCGAGAAGGCGACGCTGTTGAAGCGGCGCGTCGTTTGGTGTCGATTGATAGGAACGCCGCTCCGCTGATAAGGGAGCAAGCGGCAAGCCTACTTGCTCGAACTGGAAACGCCGACGATATCCCGACACCCTTCGTCAGGCCGACGACTTCACACGTCAACCCTCGGCGCCTCACCCAACTCCACCCATATGATCCGCTCGCGTGGGTCGAGCTTGCGCTTCACCAAACCATCCGCGGCTCGTCGAAAGCTGCCGTGCGATCGATGATGATCGCGCTCAATCTCGCACCAAACAACCGGCACGTGCTTCGATCGGCGGCTCGCCTCTTTTTACATACAAACGATCCGGAACGCGCGCTCGCAATAATCGCGCGAAATTCCGCCACGAAGACTGACCCGTGGCTCATCGCCTCGGAAATTTCTCTTGCCCAGGTTGCAGATCGGGCTTCGCGATTTCTGAAAGCTGGTAGCTTAATGCTCTCTGATGCGAGCTCGCCCCCCCGGCAGATCACCGAGCTTGCCGGCGCAATTGCGACCGAAGAATTGGTTCATGGCAATCGCAGGAAGGCGAGGCGGTCGTTTACGCAAAGCCTCGCTGACCCCACTGGCAGCTCTCTCGCTCAGGGAGAGTGGGCAACATCTGCGCTCGGCGGAGAGCTCGTGAGCGAGAGCAGCCTTGATTCTACCTTTGAGAATGCAGAGGCAAAGGCCTTTCATCTTTTCCGGACGGGTCAATTGGCTCACGTACCGGGTGCCTGCATTCAGTGGGCGGAGAACGACCCATTTTCGGTGCGCCCATTTGAGTTTGGAGCAGTTACGGCGGGCCACATTGAGGATTTTGAGGTCGCAGTCCGGTTTGCCCAGCGCGGCCTCGAGCTGCGACCAACGCTGCCCAGCCTATTGAATGTAATGGCTTTCGCGGCGGCATCACTCAATCGAACCGAAGAGGCTGCCGCTGCTATGGCGAAATTCAAAGCGGCAGACGCGACCAGAGTGCAACAACTCGTCGCCGCGGCGAATAAGGGGCTGATTGCTTATCGCAACGGAGACGGTGCCGGAGGACGCGCTTCTTACTCGGAAGCAATCGAGGGTTTCCGTCGTGATGGTGAACACGAGTTGGCAGCCCGTGCGAAAATCTATCTTGCCCGTGAGGCCATGCTCGCCAAAACCAACGATTGGCAGGAGCTACTGAAGGAAGCCCAAGAGGCGGCCGGCAAATTCAAAGATTCTGAGATTATTCCGATCCTGCGGCGCGTCGAAAAAGGCGCAGAAGAACGACGTAGCAAAAGCCAGTCCGAGAAAACACCTATCATCAAAGCGGAAAAAAGCCCCGTTGTAAGCGTGCGAGTTTCGTTCTCCCCCGCTCAGCTTTCCCTGCCGCTGACTCAAGCTGACGGCAAGATCGCCGGCCGTCCGAAGGTGGCGCTATAGCCTAGCAGGTTGGGTGTGCCTTCACCGGGCTATTCGACCCAGCCGGTACTCTAAAATGTTATAACTAGGTCTTCGATAATGTTGCTGTTAGCCGCTGATAGGCGGCTGTGACCATGCCGATCATTGCTTCCCGGCCCTCGGAGTTCAGGCCAGCGTCAGCGTTCAAGAGCGTCGTGATTTGGGACAAAGCTTCCGGGCGTTGGCGTTCTCCGGTGACAAACTCGTCGGCTGACAATCCGGACCACGCGACAAGCGCAGCCATGCTGTCGACGTCTGGACGCTTGCCCTGTGCGATCCGCGTCAGCGTCGAGGCGCTGACCCCGGACTTCTCTGCGACCTGCTTCCAGTTCATCCGGCGGGCCGCGCGGGTCGTGTCAAGCGCCTGGTAGAAACTCCGCGCATCAAATTCGACATTCGGCATTCAATTTCACTCTTGCAATTATCAAATCTCGATTCCATATGAGACGTCAGTTGCAGGAATGCAATCGAAAACCGATCGTGAAAGGAGCCCATGATGGAACAGACCCTCACTTCGCCGAATGCCGCCCACGCCAACGTTGTCGACGTCGCCGGCACCGACCTCGTCTTCCGCCCGGTCCCGGTCACTGACCGCACGCCTACCGCACGGCAGGTGCTGGCAGCCATGAATCTCGCGCCCCACGATGAATATGTGGTGCTGCAGTGGCTGCCGGGCCGCGACATCGAGGAGGTCCGCCCGGAAGAGCTGGTCGACATGTCGGACGCGACCACGTCCAAGCTGATTATCGCCAAGTCGGACCGGACCTATCGCCTGATGCTGAACGATCATGCGCTTGAATGGCCGGAAGCCGAAATCACCGAGGAGGCGCTTCGCATCCTCGGTGCGATCGACGCCAGCCTGCAGATCTTCCTCACCCGCGACGACGAGGCGGACCGTCTGCTCGAGCCGGGCGACAAGGTGAACCTCCGCGCGGAGGGCGTCGAGACGCTCTACGCCAAGTCGAAGGAGTGGAAGCTAAACGTGCAGGGGGTGGTGATCGAGAGCGACGCGCCCGAGATCGTGGTCCGCGACGCGATCGCGAAGGCGGGCTTCGATGTCGAAACGAAGTGGATCATCATCCTGAAGACGGCGACCGAGAGGAAGCAGGTCGACCTGAACTACGTGATCGACCTGCGCGAGCCCGGCATCGAGAAACTGCGTCTCACCCCGCGCGAGATCAATAACGGGGAGGTCTCGGCGGGTTTCCGACGCGACTTCGCGCTGCTGCCGGCCGACCATGCGCGGCTCGACGAGCATGGCTACGATTGGATCGCGATGATCGAGAACGGTCGCCGCTGGCTGATCCTTCGCAACGTGCACCTGCCGGCCGGCTACAATCTGTCGGTGGCGACGATCGCGATGGAGGTACCCTCCGCCTATCCGATGGCGGAAATCGACATGTTCTACTGCTCGCCGCACCTCGCTCGCCTCGACGGACACATGATCCCGCAGACGCAGGTCAACGAGAGCATCGGCGGCCGCACCTTCCAGCGCTGGTCGCGCCACCGCGGTGCCCTGGCTCCTTGGGTGCCCGGGAAGGACAGCGTCGTCACCCACCTCCTCCTGATCGAAGAATCCCTGAACCGCGAAGTGGACAAGTGATGAGCCGTACCCTTGCTTTCTCGGGTGTGCTGCACGCGAAGGCAGCGGCGCACCTTCTTCCGAAGGATGGCTGCGAAGCCGCGGCCATCCTTCTCTGCTCGATGGGTCACGGGTCTGATGCTAACATGCTGGTCCGCGACGTCCTGCCGGTCCCGCATGACGAGTGCCCGGTGCGCAGGTCCGACTTCATCGTCTGGCCGGGGCAGCGGCTTTCCGATGCACAGTACCGTGCCGAGCAGGAGGGGCTGACGCTCGTGCTGATCCATTCGCATCCGGGCGGCTTCTTCGATTTCTCCGAAGCGGATGACGCGAGCGATGGCGTCGTCGTGCGGCATCTGTTCGACGGCTGGTGCGGCTCGGTGCCGGCGGTGATCGGCTCAGCCGTGATGGTTCCTGGCGGCGCAATCCGCGCGCGGTACTATTCACAGGGAGGCGAGTGGCACAACATGAACGTCCGCATCGCGGGCAGCGACATCCTCCATTATCGTCCGGGCAGCCGCGAGGCCTCGAGGCCGATGGCATTCGGCGACGGGATGTCGCTGGAGCTCCGCAGGCGCACGGCCTGCATCATCGGCGTATCGGGCACGGGCTCGATCACGGCGGAGCAGGCGGCAAGGCTCGGCTTCGGCCGCATCATCCTCATCGACTTTGATCGGATCGAGCGGAAGAACCTGAACCGCATCCTGAACTCGACCCTCGCCGATGCAGCTGGCGGCCTGCTGAAGGTCGAGATGTTCGAGAAGGCGATCGTCACTTACCGTGACGACGTCGAAGTGATCGCGATCAGCGACACGATCCTGTCGCGCGAGGCGGTGATCGCAGCGTCGCAGGCAGACGTGATTTTCAGCTGTGTCGACTCGTCCGAGGGACGCCAGATCGCAGACCTGATCGCTCAGGCGTATCTCATCCCGCTCATCGACATGGGCGTGACTATTCCGACCCGTCGAACGGTCGACGGCAAGCCGGCGGTGGCGGACGTGCTTGGTCGTATCGACTACGTCCAGCCTGGACGTTCGAGCCTTGGCAGCCGCGGGGTCTACACGCCGGAATCCCTGCGCGCCGAATATCTCGAGCGCGTTGCGCCGGAAGCGCATGCGGACGAGGTGGCGGAGGGATACATCAGGGGCACGCACACCGAGGCGCCGGGCGTGATCGCGCTCAACATGCGCGCCGCGTCGGGTGCGATGCTGGAATATGTCGCGCGCGCCTTCCCGTTCCGTCACGAGCCGAACGAGAACTATGCGCGCATTACGTTCAGCATGGCCGAGATGGAAGAAGACCACTTCGCGGAAGGCCACTTCGACGCCGCCAGGAGCAGCGTCCTCGGCATTGGCGCTATGGAACCGCTGCTCGGCCTTCCCAGCCTGGGGCTCGGCGGATGATCGGGTCGCTCCTTCGCCGCGTCCGTTTCTGGCTGAGTGGCTGGTTTCGACCGGCGCCGCCGGCGCGCTACGCTTTGGCTTATGTCGATAGCGACGAGCTTCCGAGCGTCATTCCCGACCGTACCGTCGTGGTGGCGCGGGAAGCCGGCGAACTGTGGTCGGCTGGTCTGATCTGCCCGTGCGGCTGCGGACGCAGGATCGAGCTCATGCTTCTGCCGAAGGTGAAGCCTCGGTGGGACATTCGGGAGAGCCAGAATGAGCGGCCGACGCTGTGGCCGTCCATCTGGGCGAATGACGGATGCCGGTCTCACTTCTGGCTTCGAGACGGCATGGTCGAGTGGTGCAAAGACTAACCGCGGAACGTCCACATACAGCTATTTTTTCCGGGAAGCTGTTAGTCCGCTAACGCCGCACTTGCGGTCAGATGCCGGACGGCGTGAGCTACGTCTGATCCTGGTCCGACAGCTGCCTTTCGCCTCTTGAGATTACGATCTGAGAAACGGACGCGGTCCCGCGGTGCTTGGGAACTAAATCCCCAGCCTCGGCCCCTCACGACGAATATTGCACAGCGCCGCCCGTCTCAATCCTAGCGATTTATCGGATCCTGCTTCTGGAGGGCGTCGCGCCGTTTCCGCAACCGAGCGAGATGCCGGCGTTTTGCGATGATCAATTGGGAGGACAATTCCACAGCCAACTCTCCTTGAACAGACGTTGACACGGTCTGCTCGAAGAGCCGACTGCATCCATCGATTTCAACAAGATCATAGATGAAGTCACAGGTCTCATCGCTGACATGCGGCCACTCCTGCTCCTGGTCGCACCGCATCAGGCGGTTAAGCAGGCGCCTAGCGAGAAAATATTCATAGAAGGAGGTGTGGACGAAGCTGAAGGCATCCTCGGCTGACCTCACTAGCAAGCTGGCATTACGCAGTTCCGTCTGCAGTAGGCCGCGCGCGTCGATATGGGATCGCAGCACCGACCGGATACCCGCCACGTTCTCAGCATAGTCATCGAACCAAAAATCCAGCGCGTCCGCCGAGATCGATGGCCTTCGATTTCGGTAGAGCTGCTCCGCCAGATGCTCGAGCAGCATCTGCCGGTCGGCGAATTTCAGGATCGGTCTTTTGTCATGGTCTCGCTCAAGGGCGCGCCTAAACAGGTGCCCGTAAATGCGCGCCACGTTCACCGGCCGGCCGGCGTTTATGTCATCGATCAGATCTCCGGCAATCTCGCTAATGTAACGGGCCATGATTGGCCTCTTGGCGAGGCCGGCGAGATCGTGCAGCGCCGCAATTGACGCGAAAGCCGCTTCGCCCTCTTTCGTGCCAAGGCTCTTACGGAAATATGACTGGATCTGCTCGGGCGTAAAGGGCGCCATGTAGATCGTCCGGATGGGATCGTGACCCTGGACCCGCTGCAGCCCTGCCATTCGGTCTCGGTCGCGAAGGATGCTCTCCTGCTCTGCAAAATCGCGAAAGAAATGCGTCCGGCACGTCAGCAGAATGCGGGTCGGACATTCCTCCCAGTCGACGCGCTTCAGCGCTCTGTCGGCCAGCCATGCGCGCGCCGGGATCAGCTCGAGCATGGTCCGGTATAGCGCGGACAGGCGCTCCACCCCGATGCGCGTGCCCACTTCGTCCAACCCGTCGAAGACGACGATACACCGCTCCGTGCGCAGGAAGTTGAGCAACTGGTCGGCATCGATCTGGTCACGGATATCGGGATGGAGCGACGCGCGAACGAGCGCCGCTAGTGATGGGGGCTCGCCGTGCCGATCGTAAATCGCGTTCAACCGGCGCAGGTCGAGATAGATCGGAACGGGCGCTGCCTCGTCGCATTCCTGGTCCCTTTTCTCGATAAGTCGGCGGACGAAAAGCTGGCTCGTCGTTGTCTTTCCGGACCCGAAACTCCCCAGGAGGGCAAAGACGCGATTTTTGGCCAAGCTACTGCATGCCCAACGAATGAGCAGGTCGATGCCATCGACCGCGTCGCCGCCGCCTTCCTTCGGCGTTAAGTAGGGATCCTCGGCGTTATCCTGCTCGACCACTATCTCGTAGTGGTTAAGCTGGGGCCTGTTCAGGAGCTGCGACCTCATCTCCAGATTGGACGCGCGCGCGTGCTTCGCCGGAATGAGGTATTCCTCCAGCGCCGAACAGATCTCGTCACGCACGCGGTTCACGAAGGCATCGCGCTCGGCGATCGACAGGTTCCATACCGTGAGAAGGTTGGGCACGTCTGGCTGCCACATCATGGGGAAGCATGGGACGTTGGCAAATCTGGGATCGCCGTGAGAAAACGAACCGGAGGATTGAATTAGCAAAAAGCGATTTCCGGCTGGCCCATCGGCGCTGAAATGTATCGACTCGCGCTTGCATTGTGCGCTGTCGTACCAGCGATCGCTGAGCAGGAAGATTGCAATCTCTGACCTTTTACATTCCTTGTCGGTCTGGGCTTCGAAGTGCCGGTTTCCTTTCATCGATAAATGATCAGCCCACAGACGGATATCGAACAGCTCCTTATATTTGTAAGGGAGGTGGCGAAGCTTGCGCTCGAGGTCAGCCGCGAATTCCTTGACGATGGCCTCGATTTTTTCGCTCTCGTGAGCATGCGACAGGAAAATCTGGACCAACCTTCGCTGCCCTAGCTCGCTGCCGGTGCCCTCACGGAACACCAGGGGGTCCACGATTTCCTCGACCAGGATTCCGGAATCCTCATTTGCAGAGCGCGCGGCCTGCACGCCCGCCCTTTGCCGAGCCCTCGCCTTTTCCCAGTCGGCATCGAAGCTCAGCTCGAAGGCGAACTTGCGTGAGCGCAGGGTAAAGGGCGTCCGCCCCCCGTAACGCTGCACGCCCAGTAGCCTCGCTGCATCATTTACCTGCTTGATGCGAGCGCGTTGCGTCTCAGCGGTTGGCGCGCTTCCCTCCGCCTCAGCCAGCTGACGGAGCACGTCGTTCTTGGCGGCCAAAAGGAGCGGCCCGCCTTGGCCCCCCTGAGACTTTCCGCAGGCCACGACCGCATCGAGCAACCGCCTTGGTGCGCGACCGAGAATGTCATCGAGTTGGTCGGCGATCCCAGGAGCTAGCACGAGCAATTCCTCCATCGCGTCAGCTTTTATCACGATTTTCACAATATCCAAAATTGTGAAAGGGACGATCGCACTGTCATGAATTATGCCCAGTGAACCTATCGACCTAAAGGCTTAGATGACCGCTTCCGATGAAGTTCCTCGCTCCTGGGAGAGATCACCAACTCTATCGCCAACAGCTCGGGCTCGGACGAATGAGCTGCGGCGATACGTCGGCATCCGACGCCCAAATAGGACCGCTCGGCCGCCAGTTTGCCGCGCGAGTGGTCAGATCAGTCGCTCACGACCAACGCCCTCTTGGTACTGGGGGGTAAGAACGAACGGCAGCTCTCGGGTTCGCCATTCGACGCGCTGAACGGCACACCTGGAGCGCAAAGCTGTCACGCCTTCTGGCTTAACGAGCGTCCGCTTCTGGAAAGCGGCGGAACACATCTGAACGTCCGAAAATGGGTCTTCACTGCCCCGAAGCTGCCAGTCGGCCTCTGCCGATTGCGGACATCTACGTGCTGGCGTAGCATCTCACGTGCCCACCGTAGAAGCCTTCGATGACAAAGACGCGCTAGAACCGCTTTTCACTGCGGAGTTCGAGTTTCTGCCCCGTGTCGGCGAATATTTGGCCCGCGATACCCCACCGGGCTATTTCGTACATCACAAGGTCGTCGAGATCTGGCATCGACAGGACACCGAAGATGGCGTGTTCCGCGCTTGCATCCGCCTCGAAATAGACGACTGACGGACGTCCGCTCACCTCCCAGCGGTCCCCATTCGGCTGCCAAGTTGGCCTTTCGCCGAGATGAGCCAATGGCTGGTTTATGGAAGCCAGATAAAGGGACTGAATGGCCGAGTATGGGTCTGCACTGCCTCGAGCTGGCCGCCGGCTTTCGCCCAGTTGCGGACATTTCGGCCTTCTGAAATGCTATCCAGATGTGGAGTGCTGATCACCTGTGGAGCCTTTCCAATCCGGGGCCCGGCACGATGCTCCTCTGGCTGGAGCCGTGGGCAGAGGAGTTCGAGGTTCCTGCTCGATCGACGGTGACACTGCTTCCGTGCGGCGGGCCTGATAACTGCCCGCTTGGTCAGGTAGAATGGGCCGCGGACCATCTAGTTGTATGGGCAACCGCGCAGACTGTCGCCGTTTCAATCGATGGCATGCTTCAGCATTCGGGTTCGAGGACGATCCCTATCCCGCACGGCTTGAACAAGGAAGTGCTCGGAATCCTTTTTGCGGATCAGCCTGCTGCAAGACTCGGAGGCACCGGTTGGCTGGCGATCAAGCTACCAAGTTGGTGGCAGCGAACGAGGCGCCGCCTGGGGCTATAGTGTCACCGTCGCATGGCCGCTGCAGTGTCCGCTCACCATCACTCTGCGCCGTTAAGCCTACGCGTCGTAGGCCCCGATGGCGGCTATTTAGCCGAGATGAACAAATGGCCGCTTTCGGGAAGCGCTAAGTTGCCGCTGAACGTCTGCTTGTGGGTCCGATACGCCCTTGGGCCAGCCTGCGCAGGGACTGGCCGAGGAGCAGCAAATCCCCTCCTCGGCCCGCTGTCACATCTTGTACGCGGTATAGCTTGTGGTCGTGCCGCGCTTCTTATCCTCGGTCTTGATCCTCAAGCTCTTCCCGTTGGGGGCAAGAACGAGCGTCATGACGCTCATCACTTCGGTGCCAAGCAAATCGGTCTCCACGAACGAAGTCGGCGTGCCCTTGAGCCTCACGCCGGTCCACCCCGGGTCGCCTGTGACCGGCGCCTGGGGACCATTCAGCTTGGCTGTATAGGCTGCGCCCTGGAGGGATTTGAACGTCACCATGTCACCCTTGGTGCCGAAAGTGACAGTCAGGCCACTGTCGGACACATCCGCGTCGTTGGTCTCGACCCACGCACCGGAAAAAGCATGTGCTCCCTTCGGCGCCGCCCCCACGCGTCGCATCACGCTCCGGCCGGTGACGGCTGTGCCATTGGTGGCCGTGCGATCGACGAAGCTGGTCGTCGCGGTCTTGCCGTCCGCAGATACGGTGCGGGTCAGTTCGCTGACGACCTTGCCGTTTTTGCGCATCACCGACTTGAGCGAGCGCGCATCGACTATGGTGACCGCCATCTCATCGTAATAAGGCCGGTCGGTGAGTTTGTGGAACTTGCCGTCGCTCGGGATCGTGGTCGGCGGCACGCAACTGCAATGATAGGTGCCATCCTTGACGAGGTAGGAGGTCGGCTTCGACGGCAATTGGGCGGATTTGACGTCCACCTTCCAGGTGCCGTCTATCGACGCGGCTAAAGCCGGTGATGCGAAGACAAACGCAAGTGCGATCGCATAAGATTTAACCATGAGATTCTCCCCTTTGAACAGGACCGCGGGTCCGGGCACCCCGACGTGGATGGACGCGGTATAATCGTTCGTGCTTGACCGACCCCGTCGTCTACCCCGCCTAATTGCCCGAACCCCCAAGACCGCCTGCTGACGGCTGCAATGGACAAGCTGCCCGATTGCACCTCGAACAGCTTCAGCATCGAATAGAGGGGCCGCGACGAACGGACGTAGGGCAGTGCCCTACAAGCAAATCATTTTCCTCGTTCAATATGCTATCGCTCATCCTGGACAGCTCATGACGACCACTCCGTTTCGCCTGCTGATCA
Source organism: Sphingomonas crusticola (assembly GCF_003391115.1). Taxonomy (NCBI): domain Bacteria; kingdom Pseudomonadati; phylum Pseudomonadota; class Alphaproteobacteria; order Sphingomonadales; family Sphingomonadaceae; genus Sphingomonas; species Sphingomonas crusticola. The sequence continues at coordinate 2,875,174 of NZ_QTJP01000001.1, read as the reverse complement.
TCGATGATCACCCCGTACTGCTCTACGGGTTGAGGCTGCTGCTTGACGGCAGTGCCTGCTTCGCAATCTGTGCCGAGGCAACGACGGCGGCGGACGCGCTTGCTCAGGCCGAAGCCCACCAGCCGGACTTCATCATCGCTGATCTCGTCATGGGCGGGCGCGACGGAATTTCCATGATCGAAGATTTGACGACAGTCTCTCGCGCTCGCATCCTGGTCTACTCCAGTCACGACGAACTCACCTATGCCCAGCTGTCGATACGCGCGGGCGCCAAAGGTTATATCTCCAAGAACGAACCACTGAGCAACGTCGAACAGGCACTTCATCTGATCGCGGGAGGAGACATAGCGGTCGCCCCGAAAGTGCAGGCGCAACTCATGCGCGAAATCGGCGGTGGAATGCCTCGCGCAGAGGGCGTAGCCGCGCTTTCGATGCGGGAGCGGCAGGTTCTCGCTTTGATAGCCGACGGGCTGGATCTCGCCGCGATTTCGCGCACCCTCTCACTCAGCCCGAAGACCGTGGGCACCTACCGCGACCGCCTTAAGATCAAGCTCGGCCTCGACAGTCTGCGCGCGCTGGAACGCTTTGCCGACAATGTTTCTGCCGACCGTCTCCGGCAGCCCTCCTGATGGGGGCGATCGGTGCCGCTCTGGGGCGCGTCTTCGACTATGATCCCGACGCTGAGGCTGCCGTGCCATTCAGCCAGGTCGCGGCGCACATCAACCTTCGCCGATTGGCGCTCGCCGCATCGCTGGGCCTGCTCCAGCTGACGTTCGAGATTTACCTTGGTCTGGTCGGGCCGTGGGAAACGGATACGACCATCTGCCTGGCCAGCGTGCCGGTTGAGGCAGCGTTGCTGCTCGTCGCGGCCAGACGGCCCTCCTGGCTAAGTCGCCCGCTCCATCAAAATGCCCTTGCGATCTTTTCGGTCCTATTTGGCTTGGGAATGGCCATCGCGGCAACCGCATCCCTTGCGATGCACGGCCGGCTGGTGAGCGGTTATTCCTTGATGGTGCTAGCCTTGGCGATCCTATTCGTCTTTCCGCTGCGGACGTTACTCATCATCCTGGGATCGGCCACGCTACTGTACATCATCGCGATCCAAGGCGCCCCGGTTTCGGAATATGAGAAGCTGGTGGCGGCGACCAATGCGTCGCTCGCGACCGTGGTCGGGATCGCCGGCGGATGGCTGATTCACAGCGCGCGAGAACGCGATTATCTGCAGCGCCAGCTAATCCATGCGCAGGCCCGTCAGCTCGAATCGCGCAAACAGCAACTCGATGAGTTAATGGCCATCACCGCGCACGATCTGCAAAGCCCGTTGCTCGGCCTTTACAACCTCTTCGAGCTTACCATCGAGAAATCCGCCTCGAATCCAACTCTACCGGTCCGGGTATTGCGGGATAGCCAGCCCAGCATCCGATCGATGCTGGAACTGGTGCGTCGATTATTGCTGGCGCACAATGCGGAGCAAGATTCTAGCACGCCTTCCTTGCTTGAAGACATGCGTCTGCACGTGGCGGCGGCGGTTGAGCGTGCGAGTCCAAGTGCCGAGAGCGCTTGCGTGTCGCTGGCGCTCGTTCTTGAAGCCACACCGGCGTGGGCGATCTTCGATCCGATAGCGATAGGCCAGATTTGCGATAATCTCATCGCAAACGCCATCAAGTTCAGCCCCGCTAATGGCCAGGTGACGGCGCGATGCGTCTGCTCGGATGGCGCGGTGTCGGTCACCATAACTGACAATGGTCCCGGCGTGGCGGAGGAGTTCCGGCCCTTCCTCTTCCAAAGGCGCTTGGGCAGGGGTACCGCTCCACGCTACGGCCAGCCAGGTTCGGGTCTGGGTCTTTTCATAGCCAGCACACTTGCCGCCAGAAACCGTGCGAGCATCTCCCACACGTCCCTCCACCCCCATGGCGCCCTTTTCGAGCTTAAGCTTCCGCACGAAGAGATCTCCACGTAACAGCCGTTTGCCTGGGCATTGACGGACTGGCGTCTCCACATGGACGCGTGCCTAAGCGCAGGGCGGATTTGGGCACAGGAGCGGGCGATATTCTCACATGAACGGGCGTCCGGTTCCGGATACGGACCAGCAGTGCTGAACGTCCGCAATTGGGAACTCGAAGAACCGCGCTGAATGTCTGCAACTGGGTCGAGCCAGCAACCACAGAGAGACGGTCCGGGGGATCGCTGGTCGGCAACCAAGCGCCCACTCTAAGCCGTTCAGTAGCGTTTGCGCCGATCCCGAAGCGGCCGCTTGTTCGCGTGCGCTGATGTCCCCGGCACCAGGGCGGTGAGTATCCCAACTATTCCTGCACGACGGAGGGTCAGCGGAGGCTGCAGCGAACTGACTTGCTGGGGAGCAGAATTATGGTTCCGCGAACTTGCTGAGGATTGCGTAGCGAGGCACCACAACCTCCGCCGACTAGGTGAATCGATGCGTCTCCGAAAAGCTTAAACGTCTCAATCCTTCCCATGATTAGTCGGCAAGCTGGTGTTCAGCAAACCGCGCCTAAGTCATTCATATGAAAATATTCATTCTCGCCTCCGCCGTTGCCCTTTCTGCTTCCGTTGCTGCGATTGCCGCGCCCCACGAACCGCCGCCTCAGCAAGCCAGCATCCCGTTCGTGAACCACGGTGGGATTTACAACTGGGAGGCAGTCGATCGCGATACGATCTATGTTCAGGACCGTCGGCGGCAATGGTATCGTGCCGACCTCCTCGGCCCTTGCCTAGGCCTAAATTTCGCAACGCGGGTCGGCTTTGCGGGCGGTCCGACCGACACGTTCGATCGCTTTGCGTATGTGCTGGTTGCTCGTCAACGCTGCCCGGTGGAGAGCCTCAGCCGAAGCGGGCCGCCTCCCAAGCGCGATCGACATAAGCTATCGTAAACCCCGCGGTGAGATGCCTTAGCGACAAGCCTTCGCCTCGATAACGACGGGCCGCTTTCCGGCAAATACCCGCCCTAGCTCGGATGTGCTTCTGGTGCCGGCTACTCAGGCCCGTCGCCTTTCTCGCTATGGACATTGCCGCGGGCTGGGGTGCCTCCGGGCCTCTTTTCGCGCTGGTTCCGCCGTTGAATATCGGGGATGGATCGGCGCTCTCATCGTTTGCCATCTCGACTGATGAGCTAGTCCGCTTTTCTCGTCACCTGGCTTAGCCGGTTGGTTCTCGTCACCGATGGTAAACTCCTGAACGTGTCAGATTGAACGCGCGGAGAAGTGAAGTGGCAGTACGACCGGTTCACCGAGTGAGCGCAGCTAAATAGAGGCGGTAGACATTTAGCTGCCTAGGCGTTGCCTAATGAAACTCAATTAAGGCGCGTCAATGTCGGATGGACCACAAACTGAGCGCCCGGGTTTCGCCGGCACATGCATATACGCAGCGATAGCGTTTCTTAGTTTAGTTGGCCTAGCGCTTTTTGGCTATTTGGCGTGGAATACAGTGCCCACACGGCGAGGGTCGCAGGGGCCGGTTACAGAGAATTCGCGTGACCGCGATCCGCCGCCTTCCCCAATGCGTAAGGCGCCCTGAAATTGGCGCCCCGGTAGGCTGCACGCTGTCGCCGTCGTATCGGGGGGATGCCGCGAGGCGAATCGTTGCCCCTGACCGCTACCGCTTTGCATACCGCGCCTGCTCGTCGCCGTGCCGCAAAAGCACGCTCCACGAAATGCCTAACCACCAGCATCGTCAAGCACGCCACGGGTAAATACCACTTCGTCAGCGGTCCAAAGAAGAGTTGCCAATATACGTGATATCAATCGTGATAGAGATCCCTGGCGACCTGGGTTTTTACTGAAGGTTCAGATAGGTCGGGCTGAAATGACCGGCATCCTGCAAGGCCTGCCAATTGAGAATGGTGATCGAACTCAAGTCTGTTTCGATCAAACCGGAAGACATCAAACCGTGGATCGTCCGATTGACGTGGACGGGCGTCAGCCCGGTCGCGTCGCCGACCTGCTCTTGGCTAAACGGCCATTGGATCGTCAGCTTCTCCCGTTGCTCCACGCGTGCTTGGCGTAACGCCACTTCGCAAATCAGATGTGAAATGCGCTGGCGAGCATCCCGCTGTCCGACGTTGGCTATCCACTCGCGTGCGATCGAAGCTTCGACCAGCGTCTCGCGCCAAAGCGCTCGACCGACGTTCGGATACTGAAACGCAAGGTCGAGCAGGGCCTGATTGGACACGAACGCGACGTCCGATAGCGAGAGGCTCCGGACGCTATAATCGACCGTTTGGAGCAATACGCAATCGAAGCCGAGAAGGTCGCCTTGGAAATGCACGGCCAGGATCTGCCGCGATCCCAGGTTCGCAGTCTTCTCGCGACATCCGGCCCCGGATAGCAGCAAGCAGGCATTCTCGGGCGGTTCCCCTTCCTGTATGAGGTAGGCGCCGGCCGGCACGGTCTCCGCGCGTACAGGCAGAGCAAGCACCGCGGCACCCTCTTCCTGAGTAAATGTCGAACAGAGAGACAGCTTGGCAAGTAGCGGCGCTAGGCTAAAAGGCCGGGATTGAAGCATTAAGCTCACCCATTTTTTGAGGGAGCAGGCGTCCCTTTGCCGCCGCAACTACAGCGCTGAGACGTTGGCTCTGTAGGGGAGTAATATGGCGGGATGTGCAACATGGATCACTGTTTTCGCACTCAGGCGCGATAAGTAACGGAATATGCGTCCGAAATCTCAGGAGCAGCGGGCCAGTGCGACCGTCTAGGCTGCGCTTCGCAGCCGACGATGAAGGTAGTTCTCGTCGAACCCCGCGATCTGAACGAGCTTGCCGGTGTCTGTGATGAGGAGGCTGCCACGCTGCAGGGTCATGGCACCGTGCATGCGAAGCTCTTTCAGGACCCGGTTTAGATGGACCGGCGTCATGCCGAGAGAGTCGGCCAGCAGCAGCTGCGAAAGCGGCAACTTGAGGCTGACCTCGTCCGCGAGACCGATGTTCCGGGCGCGGAGATACAGTTCGCACATCAGGTGGGCAGCGCGTTCGATGCTGCTGCGCCGGCCCATGCTGGTGATCCAGGCCCGCATTGTACCCTCGTCGATAAGCTGCCCCCGATACATCGCCCTCGCTACCGCGGGGTGATCATCCATGATCCTGTCCATGTCCTCGCGCCCGACCGTGGCCACCAGCGCGGGCGTGACGGTCTGTATGCTGTGATCCATTTCCGCGAGCAGGCCGACATGGAGATCGCACGCGTCTCCGGGCATGAGGTAGGCCAACACCTGGCGGGTACCGCTGGGCAGAATCTTGTAGCGGCATGCCCACCCTTCGAGCATCACGAAGACCGGGCCCGGCCGATCGCCCTCCCGGATTAGATCCTGCCTCGCCGCCACTCTGCGCGGCGCCGAAGTCGCCGCAGTCAGTACAGCAACATCTTTCCCGCTGAGGTTGGCCAGCGCGCCCAGCTTGTCGATGAATCGATTTTCCATTCTCGACGCGTAACACAGGTTACTATTTTAACATATTGTCCAAAGTTATAGTTGAAAGTTGATATGGTTGATGGTTTCGCGGGAAAGCCGTCCTACTCAAACACATCGTCGGCGGATCTTCAGGCTCCGGCGGCTGAGAGACATTGCGCTCTCGCCTGACTGGAGTTTTCGCCATGACCGACGTTTCCAATGATAATGCCTCGCGAGTCCCGAGCGAGGCGCAGCGCGAGCCAGACGCCCATGGTCAGTCTGCCATGCTGCTAGTGGAAAGCCTGATCCATGGCTTGGTCGCCCGCTCCTCGATCAGCGTGGAGGATGCGGTGGAGATTGTTAGCGTGGCGATCGACGCGAAGGAGGCCACGGGCGCTGAGCTTGGCGATACGCAGGCCACGCTGGAGAAGTCACTTCATATCCTCGGTGCGGTCCGCGCGAGCCTCAGCCTGGATTTATCTCGAAATTAGAACGGCGGTGGAACGCGCCGCGCATTATGCGGCGTCAGGCACAGCCTCAATAGCTAATCGAGACCGCGTCGCGGAACGTAACGACGAAAAGCACATCGCCATATTCGTCCTTCACCACGATCCGGTGCCCGAGGTTTAGGTGGCCGCTTTTGACGTCGGCGGCGGCGAGCTCGCGAGCTTCGGCGATCGCCCGGTTACGTGCGGCAGCGACGGTCGCGCATTCGTGACCTTCCAGGTCGCTCAACTCCTTGTTGTCGAAGATGTGTAAAAAGAAGCGCGGCACGGTACGTAAATGTCTGGCGTCACATCCGGTTGCTAACACGGGGCCTAGCCCGCAACCTAGTCGAGGCAGGTCCACAGGCCGGTCATGGAGGCGCTTCTGTCGCCGAACTACATGGAGCATCGTCGGTCTCGGCCAAGGCGGTGCGATAATTGCCCGACCAAACATTCTCAGCCTGTTTACGCCACCCGAGGAGTGAGCCAAGCACAGGCGCGGGAGCAGCAGTGGAGAGGGGATAGTTGCGACTGACCGCCTGATCTATTGCTATGGAAAGGGCCCGGTAGACGTGCTCTATTTACACATGCCCCAATACTATTTTGACCTGCATGAGTGCGGCACAGTCTTAGAAGACGACGAGGGTCACGAGCTGCCTGGCACAGATGCGGCGCGGGACATGACAGTCAAGTTCGCGCGATCGATTATGGCGGCGGAGGTTGTGGAGGGCCGGCTGTGCCTCGGCTGCCATATCGTCGTCAGAGGCGAAAACCGCGATGTGCTCCTGCAGGTGCCATTTCGCCAAGCGGTTCACCTTGCCGGGATCTGACGTAGCCCAATGATCAATCGGAAACGGCATATGCCATGTTTGATTATCGAGGAATATGGATTGATTGCCGTGACTTGCAAGCTCTGCTGCAGCGTGAGGCAGTCGGGCTCAATGGAGACGATAATCGCACTGCAGCGTTTTATGACGCCGAAGCGAACCCTCCGCAGGCCACGGCTATGATTGGCGATGCGGCACGTCTGCACAATCATCGTGTCATGGGGCGCTCGCGCCGGTTATATGGAACAACCGTTCTGATGAAGCCCCGCCGAGCCCAACCCGGCGCCGGCGGGACTTGCACCCGGACCGCCAGGCAGAGGTTCAAGCCACCTGGTTATGACCGCAACGGAGGTGATGAGCGCCTGTTCCCCTAACTAATTAAGATTAAGATGATTTTTAGCGATTGATGTCAATTTTCATTCAGGGTTGACCTAGATCATCCATATGATGAATCGTTAATGCTAGCGTAGCTTATCGCTAGCCGGACATTCGGCGCCGGCGACCGAGAGCACTGGAAAGCTCCCGCGAAGGAGTTGGACATGCAATTGCAAGAAACTTCAGAATTATCGTATTGGCTGCGTCGTGAAGCCGACGAGCGCACGCAGGCCGCCAGTGCGACCGATGTGCCGAGGCAGTTGCATACCCAATTGGCTGACAGCTACGCCGCGCTCATCGGTGAGTGGTTGGGTGACGCGCATTTCGAGCGAGCGAAACAGCGAAGCCAGGATCGGCAATGACCGAAGGCACGCTGCCGCTGCGCAATTGGACGACTACCCTACCGTACTCGACATGTTAGGTCGCGCGAGGAAGAACGGTGACGACTATGCGACACGATCGCGGTTGAGTCGATTAAGCCAGTACGCCGCTTTCGGCCAAAAGTCAGAGCATGAATGAGTGTCCGAAGTTGGATAGCGCAACGCGGGCGCTGAGGGTCTGCAACTGGGTCCTCGCTATCGCGAAGCGGCGGACAGGGGCACGAGGCTGACGGGCAGATCGCCCGCCGGCCTCCGGCCCTCCGCCCAAGCCTTACGCGCCGGCGATGCTGCCCGCGAAATCGCGGTAATCGTGCAGAGGGCGGCCGAGAATGGCAGTCAGGCGTTCGCGGTCCCCCTCGTCGGGGATCATGCCGTCGCTGACGTAGCGCTCGGCCATGAGACGCATCTCGTATGCCATCCACTTCGGCATGAAGCTCGCCATGTTCTGCTCAAAGCCGCTGGGATCGTCGCCGCCATACGCGATCGGACGGCCGAGCACGTCGGACCAGATCGCGGCGACCTGCGGACCGGTCAGCGTGTCGGGACCGACGACGTTGATCGTCTCAGATGGCAGCTTGCTCGGCGCGGCCTCGCGGCGGATCAGTTCGATCGCCGCGACCTCGGCGATGTCGCGGGTGTCGACCATGGCGACACCCTTGCTACCGATCGGCATCGGATAGACGCCGTGCTGAAGGATGACGTCCTTCACCATCACCTCATTGTCGATGAAGTAGGTCGGGCGCAGGATCGTGGCGCCGAAACCCATCTGCTCCAGCATTCGCTCGGCGCCGGACTTCACCGCGAAATGCGGCACGTTTACGGCACGATCAGCTTGGAAGACCGACAGGTAGACGACACGCTCAACGCCTGCTTCGCGCGCGACATTCAGGGTGATGATCGCCTGGGTGAACTCGTCACCGGTCACCGCATTGAGCAGGAACAGCGTGCTGACGCCAGAGAACGCCGCGCGCAGCACGTCGATGTCGAGCAGGTCACCTTGCATGACGTCGACGCCAGCGGGGAAGTCGGCCTTCGCCGGATCACGGGTCAGCACACGAACGTCGGCGCCGCGACGCACGAGCTGGTCGACGACGTGGCGGCCGACACGTCCGGTGGCGCCGGTTACGAGAATGGTCATGGGAGTCACTCCTTAGCTGTGCCTGATTGGCAGGACTAAGTTGAGTGATCCATGTCCATCCAAATAGATGCTATATCTGGACGCGCTGTCTCACAGGTGGAACAGATGGACCTGCTAGCTCTAACAGATTTTACGCTGGTCGCCCGGCATGGCGGGTTCGGTAAGGCCGCTCGTGCCGCCGGTCGGCCCAAGGCGACCCTGTCCCGACGTGTCGCTGAGCTGGAGGCGAGCCTCGACCTGCGCCTTTTCGAGCGCGGCGTACGCGACCTGAAGCTGACGGAGGAGGGCCGGGCTTTGTTCGAACGCGCCGGCGCGCTGCTCACCGAGCTTGAAGAAACAGCCGCTTCAATTGCGTCCGGTGGAGACCGGCCGCGCGGGCGGCTGCGGATCAGCGCGCCTTTGCTGTTCTCGCAGACCGCGATGGGCCGGCTGGCCGCTAAGTTCTCGCTTCTATATCCCGAGGTCAGGCTCGAGGTGACGACCGAGGACCGGCCCGTCGACATGATCGAGGAAGGCTACGACCTCGTGATCCGGGTCGATCCCGATCCTGACGAGACGTTGGTCGGCCGTCCGTTTCTCCACGATCGGCTGGTGGTCGTGGCAAGCCCGGATCTGCCACGACTGGCTGACGCGGCCGTGCCCGCAGTGGTGCGCGGAAACGATCGAACGGGAAGCTGGACGGTTAACACAGCTGCGGGACAATCGAACGTCGCGGTCGATCCGGTGCTCAGGCTGTCATCGCTGGTTATGATCCGCGATGCGGTGCTGGCCGGCGGTGGTGCGGCGCGCCTGCCCGTGTCGCTGGTCAGCCATGACCTGGCGGCAGGCCGGCTTGCGCATTGGGGCGACGTAGCGGGATCAGAGATCGCCCTATGGGCACTCTATCCGTCCCGCAGACTTCTGAGCGCCCGGGTCTCCGCGTTCCTAGATCTGCTGAAGCGAGCCTTTCCAAAAGCTGCGCCCGAGGAGCTAGCAGCTTACCTTAATGGATAACTGTCGCGCTGCTCACCTTGGTGAACATCTAAAGCTGGGAAGCAGATAGCGCAGCCCGAGTGACCACAATTGGAGCGTCACTGCCGTGCCGGTGACGACAGCTTCTAGTCCATAGAAGCTTCGCGCGTACGTCGGCTCGTGGCGGTAAGGCGCAGGATCGCCAACAGCTCGGATCCGTGCTATGGCCCTGCCTATCTACTTCGAACCTTTCGCTGCCAAATATCTATCTAGGAAAGCGAGCATGCGCATGGCCTGATCCTGCGCCTGCGACGCTTTAAAGTTGGAGGGCGAATGGCCAGCGCCATCGTACAGCGCCAGATCGACAGTACGATCCAATCGGCGCAGCGCAGCGAACATCTTGGGCCCCTCAATAAATCCTGCAAAGTCATTTGTACCCTCGAGGATCAACAGCGGCGTGTGGATACGGTCGGCGTGATAATATGGGGAATTGTCTATGTAGCGCGCCGGATCATCCCAGAGCGGGCCGCCCAGCCGCGGTTGCCCAGATTCCAGCCAGTCACCGTTGTCGATGAGCTGCCCGCGCACAAAGGATGTCTGCCCATAATAGCCTCCCAGATCGAACAATCCGCCGCTGGCGATCGCAGCGCGGAACAGATTGGTGCGCGTTATGATGGCAGCGGTTGCAAAACCGCCGAAGGACTGGCCGCGTAAGGCCAGACGGTAGGGATCGACATAACCAAGATCGATTGCCTTACGGATCTGTGGCATAAGATCGTCCATAATCTCGTCGATCACGTTGCCTTTTTTATCACCGGCACCGAGCGGCATATCGACTAACAGGACCGCATAGCCCCGCGCAGTGAAGATGTGGGCAAGGTCGTCGGCAGCGGGCGTCGGGGCGCCATAGTGCGTGACGACCCGATTGAAGTTGCTGGAGGGATAGAACCACACGATCGCCGGAAGCTTGTCGCCTCGCTTGGCGCCCGGCGGCAGGATCACGCTGCTGTGAACCTCCCGCAACGTCCCGTCGCCCTGCCCAATCGTCGACGTAAAGTTCTCGATCGTGCCTGGATGCAAAATGCCGAGCCCCGGGGCGACGTTCGTCAGTCTCTCGCCGAGGCGCCACTCGCTTGAAATTGTGTAGAGATCGGGTGGCGTCGCAAAATCCTCGTAGACGGCCAGCGCGCCGTTCGGGACCGGAACGAGCGCGCTCAAACCTGCCGTGCGATGCCATAAAGTCGTTGCCCGGCCCGCAGCGAAATCGAAGCCGAGCAGGATGCTATCGCCGGTGCGTTCGTCGAGCCCGCTCGCGACGATCGCGCCCTTGCGCGTCCGCCATGCGGTTCCGTCAATTGCGGCCGGCAACGACCGCACCGTCAGATCGCCGTCGCCGATGGCGATCTGGGTTGCGGCTGCGCCGTCCAGCGGTACGCGCGCGATAGCGATCGGCTTCGCCCTGTCCGCATCCGTAGCTCCAATGCCCACGATAACGTTTCTCCCGTCATCCGTGAATCGAAGGAGCGACGGTACGATCGGGCCGAGACCTTTGCCGACTTCCGTGGTCGTCCGTGGTCCGTCCGTACCGATCTGGACACGCCACAGCTTGCCGCCCTTGAGATAGACCAGCGTGTCATCGCGCGGATGCCAGCGATAGCCATAATCAAACTCCGCGCCGCCTCCAGCTGGGCGCAGTCCGGCCGCGACGCGAGTCGGCATGCCGCCCTCCGTCGGCACAATGTAGAGGTCGACGCTGGCCTTGAAACGTTCCCCGGAGACCGTGCAGCCGGTGCTGTAATAACTGAGCCATCGTCCGGACGGCGACACATTGAAATAAGCGGTTGGATGGTGGCGGACAGCGCCCCGACCGACGTCGCTGGCAGCTTCATCGGTGACTAGAATCTTCGTGGCGCCTGTCGCCGGCTGGACGGCTCCCAGGGACGCGGCCAGATAGGTTCCGTACGAACATAGCTCGTCGAACGATTGGTTGGGCGTCGCCATCGCGTCTTTATCCGCCGGATCATGCCTAAAAACCGTAACGCCGCTTGCATCGGCTTCGGGCGCATGGCCCATCATTGTGGGCTTGGTTGCGATCGACTGGACGCCCGGCCCGGTTGCCGGCCAGAAAGTGACGTAAATTGTCTTTCCATCTGGCGACCACCGCGGGTGGTCGAATGGAAAATAGGTGGATTTGATTGGCGCGTCGGTCGCCTGACGGCAGCGGTCCGACATAACATCATAGAGCCACAAACGTGCCTGCCCCGTCCGGTCCGAATAGAAAGCAAGCGTTCGTCCATCCGGCGAGAACGAGGGATCCCAATCGTTCCCACCGGCCGGGCACAGCGCATGCGATGCTTTGCTCGAGAGGTCGAGAATCCAGAGCCGGCTTCCGTCGCTGGTAAGCGGGCTCCCGTTTGCCAGAAAATAGCCGCGCTCACTCTCCTCGGGATTGCTGGTGACCTTGACCTCATAGACGGCGTTGCGGGCGTCAGGCGACGCGACGATAGGGCGGCCTTCCCAGTCTTCGGCGATGCGCGGATGATCGTAGGCGACCGCTATGTCGGGAGGGACGGCGGGGCCAGCCGCCCACGCTCCGTTGACGGCGAGGCAGCTGGCAATCGTGGCGGCGATGATCGCCTTAAAAAATGGCTTCATGGAACAACCTCCCTGAGTGCTGAGGGCGGCACATCTGCGCTGACCGGCGCTTTCAGATCGTGCTGCTGTGCGGCCGCGCGTTGCGATTGGCGGAGCCGAAGCGCCGCCAATCGCTAGAAACGTTTACGCAGTTCGATCGAGAGGTAGCGGCGAAGCGGATTGGCGTTGGATGGATCGTAGCCAATCGGCTCGCTGAGCCCGTCAGTAACGCCCGCCCCCAAGTCGGCCGCGAAGGGCGGATCGCGGTTGAGCAGATTTTGCACGGTCAGGTAGATGGCAAGGCCATGCAACGGTCCGGGCCGCTCGCCAAAGTCATAGGATGCGGTCAGATCGAAGGTTAGCTGGTCGCTTATCTTCGGATAGGCCGGCACGTAGGGATTCAGATAAGCACCGACATAATTGCCGGTGAGCCGTGCGGAGTAGCCACCGGTCGCCAACCCGACGAAGGCATTGCCGCGGAAATCCACCGGACGACCAAGAATATTGGACTGAGCGATGACCTGCGAACTTGGGGTCGTACGTGTCTCGGATGCGAGGATGTAGGTAGCATTGGCACCGATCGAATAATCGATCGTCCCGCGCTTGAAGGCGTAGCTTGCGTTGATATCGACCGCCTTCTGGCTGGATTTGGAGATGTTCCGCAGCCGGTTGTCCAGGATGTAACCAACATTGGCGGCCAGCGCGTCGAGATTGGTGAGATCGAAACTGGTGACATTGTTGCCGATGCCAAGGGTCGCATTGCCCAGGATCGACGCGATATCCGCCTTAGTCGGCGAGAAATTGAACAATTCTCGGAAAAGCTGCGGCTGAAAATAATAGGTTCCCCGGCCCGGATCGCCGCGCGCGATGCGATTTTTATAATCGATCGAGACGTAGGTGAAGCTGAAGTTCAGACGTGGAACGCTGGGTGGCCGCAAGTCCATGCCGAATGTTAGGAGATTGGATGTCTCCGGCCCCAGCTTGGGGTCAACACCGTCGTCGATATAGAGACCTATCGGATCGCCGGCGGGATCAGGCGTGTGCAGGCCGAATCCAGCGAGATCGAGTATCGAATAAACGCCCGGTCGACCGATATCGTCGAGGTAAGGCGCGCGGAACGTGCGGCCGTAGCTGCTGCGCAGGTTGAACCCGGGCGTTATCGACCAAAGCACGCCGATCTTCGGACTGAAATTCTTGCCGAAGTCGGAATAGTCGGAATAGCGCGCGGAAATATTCGCCTCAAGCTGATTGATGCCGGGCAGGCCTGTGGCCGGCCCGATGAACGGCAGATTCAGCTCGCCGAAGGCATAACGCGTGGTCCGCTTGTGGTCGTCCAAAACCGACGACTCATAGCCGTCCGTGTTAGAGGCGATCCTGCTTGTCGATAGCGTCTCGCGAGTCACGCCGACACCGAACGAATAGGCTAAGTTGCCACCTGGAAGCGCAAAGAGCCGCCCGCTCGCCCGCGTCGTGGCATCCCATGCCTGCGACAAGGAACCGTTATGCTGCGTTACCGGAGAGGTGACGGTCGACATCACGTCGTCGGAAAGCGCGCCTTCCTTGATTCGCGAGTAAGAACCGATCGTGTCGATCGTCAGCGCGTCGCTGACCCGCCAGGTCGCGCCGAGCGAGCCAAACCAGGAATTGCTCACCTGATGGTATTCGGTCAGCAATAGCCGAGGAACGCCACCCGAAAGGCCAAGGTCGCGGAAGAGGGAGAAGAATCCGGTGCGCCGATTGTAGAGGCCGTCGACATTGAAGGTCAGATCGTCGCCTGCCTCCTGTCGGGCGGTGAGGAACAGGCCGGTGCGCTTCTGCGGCTGGACGAGGGTGTAGGCGCCTTCGACGTCTCGCGAGAAAGACCGCTCGTCGGCTGTCAGGGCCGAGCGGTCGAGATAGCTTGCGCTGATCACCGCATTGCCCGTCGACCAATTAAGGCCACCGGTGAGCGATCCACGATATTCACCCTGCGCGCCATCATCGGTCGTGCCATAGCCGGCGCGCGCTTCCAGCCCGTCGAAATGGTCGAGCAGGATGAAATTGACGACGCCGCCGACCGCGTCCGAGCCGTAGACCGAAGACGCGCTGTCAGTCAGCAACTCGACGCGCGACACCGCCGTCAGCGGAATCTGCGAGATGTCGACCGCGCGCCCGTTTGCCGACCCCGACAGCCGGCGGCCGTTGAGCAGAACAAGGGTCGTCCCGGGCCCGAGGCCGCGCAAGTCGACGCCATTAGTGCCCGTCTGATTGAAGAAGCCGGCGCGGTCCGCCGACGTAGTGTTGCCGCTCACCGAATTGAAATTCTGGGTGAAAGTGTTGACCGCCTGTTCGGCGGTGGTTGCGCCACGCGCATCGAGCTCGCGCCGATCCACTATAGTGAGCGGTGAGGATCGCGGGACGATGCCGCGGATATTGGTGCCCGTGACGACAACCTCAGCGCTCTCGTTTTCCGCCGCGGCGCCCCCGGCGTCGGCTCCCCCCGACGGGTGTTCGATCACGATCGCGCCGCTGCCGTTGATATGGTAGGCGAGGCCGGTGCCCGCGAGCAGCCGGGTCAAGGCCTCGTCGACCGTCAATTCGCCCTGCAGCGCGGGCGCGGTAAAGGGGCGGGTGAGGTCGGCGGAGAAATGAATCTCCCGATTCGCCTGGCGCGCGAGCGCCATCAGCGCGCCGCCCAGGTCGCGTGCCGGCACGTCGAACGTCGGACTCGTCGCCAGCGCGGCGCTGGGCATGGCGGCCCCCGCCGCACAGGCCGCGAGCAACAGCGTGCGGCAGCTCATTCCAAATCGTCTTTTCATCATGTCCCCCCGATCCCCAACGGGCCAGCCGCAAACGCGGTGACTTCCATGCCAGGGACGGGTAACCGAGCGATCACCGCAAATTTTTCACAAAATTGTAGTATCACAATCCGGATTAGGCCCAATCAGGGCGCTTGCCGGGCGCGGAGCGAAAGCACGCCGTCGCCGTGCCGGACGAGATCAACCGGTAGCACCTCCGTAATCGCTTGCGAGAAGCGCTCAGGATCGTTGGTCCGAAACACGCCACTGATCCGTAGGCCAATAATCGCGTTGCTTTCGATCCGGATAGGCCGGCGCGTGTAACGGTTGATCTCGGCTACGGCATCGGCAAGCTTGGCATCGTTGAAGACGAGGTCGCCCCCGCGCCAGCTCGCCACCTGCCCGACATCCGCCGGTTGGACAGCGACGCGGCCGGTGGCCGAGGCCTGCAGCGTCTCCCCGGCGTGCATCGTCACCTCGGCCGCGGTTTCGCCGGATCGGTCCGTTGCCGGGCGCACCCGCACCGTGCCGTCCAGCAGCGCGACGCGCACGTCCGACCCCTTGATACGCACGTTGAAGACGGTGCCGACCGCGACGATTTCGCGGCCACCCGCAGCTACGCGGAACGGCGTCGGCCGGCCGTGCGCGACCTCGAACAGAGCCTGGCCACGCGTCAGGGTCAAGCGGCGCTCGGTCGCGGAATAGGCCACGCGAAGCTCGCTGTTGGTATCGATCGTCGCGAGCGATTGGTCCGGCAAGGTCACCGTCAGCCGTTCGCCGATCTGCGTACGATAAGTGGCGTTGTTCGGATCGCTCGCGGCGATGTAGCTGGAGGCGTTGTGCGGCCTTTGGGCACCCGGCAGCCCGAGGAACAACCACAAGGCCGCCAGGGACGCCGCCAGCGCACCACCGGCGGCGCTCAACCAGCGGCGCGGCCTGCGCGCGTCGCGTGCGGCGAGCGCCGCGTCGCGCATCTGGCGGATGGGCGCCTCCCCCGCATGATGCGCCGCCGCGTCGAGTGCCCAGATGGCATTTTCATAAGCTTCCACATGGGCGAGGTCTTCCGCGAGCCACGCGGCGAAGCGCTCCTCCTCCAACTCCGACAGGGGGGCACGTTCCTGACGTAAAACCCAGAAGGCGGCTGTCTCGGCGGTGGCGCTCGCGCTGCCGGTTCGCCGGATCGATACGATACTCACGTTACGCGCCTCCTGTGATCGGCCAGACAGGCGGTCGCCGTAGTCACCTCATATTGAACGAGGCGTTTGGAGACGCCCAGTCGCGCGGCAATCTCTGCATGGGTGAGATTCTCGACCCGCGCCAAAAGGAAGATGTGGCGCATGCGCTCGGGCAGTTCATTCAGCGCGGCAACGACCATATCGAGCTCCTGGCGGCCTTCGAAAAGGCGATCGGGGGGAAATTCTTCGCCGCGCTGGACGGAGGTGACGATGTCGGCGACCGGGTGCGCGCGGCGGACTTGGCGATAGCGGAAATATTCGACCGCCAGATTGGCGGCGATGCTGAACAGATAACCTTCGACGCGGCCGATCCGTTCGCGCACCTCAGGCCGGGACAAGCGCTCGAACACCTCCTGCGCCAGGTCCCGCGTGTCGGCCAAGTCGATCCCGCGGCGACAGAAATAGCGCACGAGCACAGCCTGATAGCGGCGCGAAAGCTGATCGACTGACCAGCTTTCGTCGCTGATACGTCCCTGATGTTCCGGCTCCACGCGGCCCAAGCCCAGTCCTCCTTGCACATCTATGACGGTTGAGATTGGACAAGGCGCAAAAAATAGGACGAGCGGGCAATTCGCCCTCGCATGCCGGGCGTGACGGCGAATTGATGCTAATCGAGCGCCACCAAGCGATGTAGGCGTTTGCCAACCTATGCCATCGTCAGACGTTGGGAATGGGCGCCCCCTAGCTGCCGCAGTGGTGGGCTGAACGAACGTCGGGAGTTGGTAGCCGGTGGCTAGGTTTCAACGTCTGCTTCTGGCTCTCTCGGATCCGGCAGCTGCCTGAACACAGCTGCTTCCTCAGGCTTGCGCCCAGCCGGTTTCAGATTTTGAGAGCGACATACCTCGTGTGGCGTTTACCGCATCCGGTGCAAGGCTCTGCCCGCCACATAGGGTCGTCTCGTATCTCGCACAGCGACTTTGGCGGAGCGGCTAGGCCAAGGAAGCGCTTGAGATCCAGAGTTAGCGATAAGCCGCACTGAGCGCAGTCCAACTGCAGCGTAAGTTGGTCTTCGATAGCTTCGGAGACCAAGAAGGGCCAAATCCAACTGGCTGGGATGCCCTCGCGGGCAATATCTGGCGCATGTGCTCGCTGCTCCGGCAAAAGATTTGCAATGTCATACCCGCGCCTGACGCAACGCCGCGCCCAGTTCGTCTCTGAGATAAGGGATGTCAGTCGCGTCGGGGTACGCTCCAGCACTTCGTAAGGGGCAACCCAGCCCTCATGCAGTAGGTCCGTCACCCTGCGCTCAACACTATCTTTGGCCGTCGCCGCTTTCTCGCATTTATCGAAACGTGACCGGACGCGCGTGCCAAACTCTTTGCTTTGTCCTACGTAGATTGGTGTCCCCTTAGGATTGCCGAGCTTGTCAGGGAATCTAGGGTCGCGGATCAAGTATGTAATCCACCCTCCTTCAGCCTCGGCAGCACGTGCGCGCGCCACTTCTTCGTCGATTAAGGCAGCCACGCGACGACGTTCGGGATCGGCTTGATAGCGTGCCATGGAGAGAAATTAGGAGAAGAACTGCGAGATTTATAGATCACGAATTGACATCGGCATTAGGCGTGGAGCGGCGGCTGAACGAACGTCCGGTTTCGGGAAGCCGCACGGACGGGGTGAATGTCTCCAATTGGGTCTTCGCTATCGCACGCACGCATACCTCTGGTCCCTAAGAAGCTTCGTCGCGAACGTGAGCTTCTGGCCCTCAGGCGCATGGCCGCCTCAGCTGTACCTTACCTGAAAAGCGGCTGTCGACGACTAGAACACGGCCGAGGGGTCTTTGCCCCGCATCTTTGCCGATCGTGCCGTCGAAGCGTGGTCCAAAGCGGTCTTTCGCCTAGCTGCCGGAGGTGCGATGGTCATGGCCGCGTAGCAGTCGAGGGAGCCCATTCCGAACCCGATGCTCGCCCGCGGCCAAGCGGCCCGCCAGCCCTAGCTGGAGCAACATATTTGTCGAACCAGGCCACGGTCCGCTGCGTAAGGTCGCGTACATTGGCGAAGCTTGAGGGGCCGTGCCACTCCCCCCAATATTTCACATAGTCCACGGTTTTTCGTAGGCGGTGGAGCGCGACGAACATTTCGTCATATTGCTCGGAAATTCCGCCACTATCCATATCGGTGCTTACCAGCAGAACAGCTGCATCGATCTTATCCGCGTAAGCGACGGGACTAGCCTTCCAATAAATCTCCGGGCTCTCCCAAGGGGACGCCTGAAGCGTGAATTGGTCGCGCCCCTCATATCGCTGCGCCTGTCCGTTCCATGGCACCAGTTCAGAGTAGAAAAGCTGATCGATTCCATGAGAATAGTAGTGCGTGTGAGCGTCGGCGATTCCGTTTATCGACACAATCGCCTTGAAGCGGTTGCTGTGCCCCGCCAGCCAAAGGCCGCTATATCCAGCCCCACTGGCGCCAATCAGCCCTAGCCGCTCCGGATCGACCAATCCTTCCGCGACCGCGGCATCGATCGCCCGATCGGTGGCCTCAACAATCCCGCCCAGCGGTCCACCCTCACGGGTGGCGATCCCGGGATTTGCCACACTAAGGAAAGCGTAGCCGTGCGCCAGGAGGATATTGTGATTTTCATATCCTATCGGCTGCTGAAGAAGAGGTTCAGCCGAACAGGATGGCGTGCTCTCAGGATAGACATACACGATTGTCGGGTAGCGATGGCCCGCCTGATAGTTTGCCGGCAGGGTTAAACAACTTGTCAGCGCTTCTCCGCTGCGCCCCGCATAGCTAATCGCCCACGACAAAGGTTTGCCGACACCCGCCAGAAACTTGTTGATCCGGAAGACCACTCTTGCTGCTTGTTCGCCGGCTTGGATGGCGACGTCCGTCCCGTTCGGAAGGATTTTCTTAAAAGCCACGCTGCCGGATGCAGGCCCGAACGCCATCAGGGTTACAAGGCCCGGTGGGAAGGACAAATCCCGTTCCGCACCGCGCGCGAGATCGAAGGCAAGCAATTGATGCTGGTTTGCATCCGCGGAACGGAAAATCGCGGTGGAGCCAAAGGGCTGGCGCCCTTGCACGGCCGGCCCGCTGGCTTCCGGATAGGCTGCCACCCTTCGACCAGGTGCGATACGCGAGGCGGTCCCGTCCGCTGCCATTCGCATCACTTCGCGATCGAGTATGAGATAAGCGCCCGACCTCGTCTCCCCGGCGACCCAGGGCGACACCGTTTTGTACGTGGAAGTCAGGTTGCGGATGCTCCCCCCGTCTCCCAGCAGATACCAGTCGAAACGGCCGGGGTCCGCGTTAAGGTCGCGGCCAGTAACGCCGCGCTGGGTAAACCGTGGCGTCTGGTCGCCTCCCGGATTTTGACGAGCCGCCACGGCGATATCTCGACCAAGCCACAGGAAGCGCATTGGCCGGCCCGGTGGGCCAAACTCCCGTTCGTTGACGAGGTCGAGCCCGCGGTGAGAGAATTCGCGAAGCTGATGGAGGGCAAGGTCGAAGGAATAGAAGCGTCCCTGCCCCGCCGCGCCGCCATTGGGCCAAGCGAAGAAACCGATCCGGTCGTCATGGGGCGACCATTCCATCGTTCCCGGCACTATGTCGAGCGACGGGACTGCCTGAACGGACTTGCCGGAATGGAGATTGAAGAGCGCGAGGTGCGCGCGACCATAGGTCCACGCCGTGGAGGTCACGTCCGTCCCAAGCTGGTCCTTTTCATATTGGCGAAGGCCGGAGAGATATTTCCCATCGCGGGAGACCCGCAAATCCGAATAGAGACCGTCGGCTATTTTGTGCGATTTTCCCGTCGACACATCGATTCGCAGCAGGATGCCTCGAAAGGGCGCATTCTCGTTGGATGGTCGGCTGCGATAGAGGCCGTAGGACGCTGTTCTTCCCACCCAGGTCGCCTGCCAGGCCTTGTGCAAAGCTTCCCCCGTCGCGCGGCGGAAGTACGGCATGTAAGCGGCCAACTGGCCCGGTTCCTGAGCACTGAATGCAAGCTCGTGGGTCCCAAGCCAGATGGGCGTCAGCTCATGGTAGTAATCCTGGGCCGGAGCATCGTTTAAAATCCGCTCTCGCCCGGTCCGTCGGTCAAAAACGCCGAGCCGTAGCTCGCCGCGGCAAGCTCGAAAATAAGCGACGTAGCGCCCATCCGGCGACCGACTGATGAGAGCATATAATGCCCCTTTGCTCTTCCGGAACAGAGGCTTCGCGTCGCCGCTTCGGGCGTTTGCTGTCATCAGCTCGCCAAAGAATGGGCCGAACGGCGCGAGGCTATAATCGGGAAGGTCGCTAAACCGCGGCCTTCGAACAAAAATCAGAGAGCTGCCATCGGGCGTGAAAGCCCCCGGCCCAATGTCTTCGAGCTTGGCCATTTCATCGAAGGTGAATGGCCGCGCCGCGGTGTCGGTCGGGCTGCGGGACCAACCCGCCTCGCCGATCCCACAGGCGAAGATGAGAGCCAGCCAGATGAGCGGCCGCATCGCGACGGTCACCACATCTTTGTAAGTGTTAAACGGGAAACGCGGCCGATCACCGAGGCATTGGACGGATCGTAGCTCGCATATGTTGCGCTGATGGGCTGCACATAAGGAGGCGCTTTGTTGAAGGCATTCGTGACGTCCAGGCTGATCTTCAAACCTGTTCGGGCATTTCCCAGCAGCATCCCAAGATGCAAATCCGCCGTCGTATAGTCATCGATGTGGTAAGTGCCTGCAGGACGGCCGGCGACGACCCGCTTGTCGTCCATCGACGGTGTGTATCTCAGAAATGCGGCCGCTTCGAAGCGTTGCCCGACATAAGCGAGACCGCTTCTCACCCTGTAGCGCGGCGCAAAGAAAGCCTGGCCAGTGAACTCCTGCTCGGGGGCCGCGGGCTGCGCTCGTACTTTGAAGCTCAAATTCAACGTGGCATCGGCGGTGAATGTCAACGCACCGGTGGATGTCGGCAGATTTGCGTGGAAGAGGAAATCGATCCCTTTTGCGGTCGTCGAGGCGAGATTGACCGAGCGGTCGTCGATGATCACACGAACGTCTGACGGCGTCGTGGTCGGACCGGTGGTACTGAGGAAGCCGGGCAGCGCGAAGAACGACGTCACGCTGGATAGAGCGGGCGAACGGGTGAGGAAAGGCTGCACGAGGGGATCGGCGAGGTTGAACAAGGTGGTGACGGCCGTATCGGGCGCTGCGATCCGGTTGCGGAATGCCACGTCGTAATAGTCGACGGACAGGCCCATTCCCGGCAATGCCTGGGACGTGAAGTCAAATCCAAGCGTCAGGTTGCGTGCGGTTTCCGGTTTCAGATCCGGATAGGCCCCATTGGTGACGAGTAGTGCCGTCACCAATCCGCCTTGCTGCGGGTCATTGGCTTTCACCGTAGCGGCAAGCAGGCCGGCCGCGTTTTCGTCAAAGAGCGTTGGGGCGCGGAACGAGGTCGACCGCGTCGCGCGCAGCCGGATGGAAGAGTTGACGCGCCAAACGAGCCCGACGCGCGAATTGGTCGTGCCTCCGAAATCGCTGTAATGATCGTATCGGACTGCGGCTTCGAGGGTAACACTCTTGGCAAGCGGCGCATCGCGAAGGAGGGGCACCGCGATTTCGCCAAAGGTCGCGGCGACCGTCCGATCGAGCGACGCCCCCGCAGCACCTTGGGTCACGAACTCGCGCTTGCTGTAGCGGTAATCGATGCCAAGCGCCGTTCGTACGGGGCCGGCCGGCAGCGAGAATGGCGTTCCGGTAATCGTCGCGCCGGCGCCGACCTCATGCCCGCGATAGTCGGTTCTCGAGTAAACCCCGGTTAGTGATTGCGCCTGATTGATCAGATGGTTCGCCGAGAAATCCGCATTGACGCTTACGACCCAGCTATCCGGCAGGCGGAAGATGCCGGATGCCGACACATATCCAAGCTTCGTATTTCCACGTGAAAAATCGAGTACGGAAGAAGGGCTGGAGAATTTTCGCTGCGCGCCGAGGGCTTTTAGCCTTAGCTCGTTCGAACCGCCCACATCTTGGGAGAGGCTGCCGAAGATCGAGTATTGATGTTGATCGGGTAGGATCGATGCCGGCGTGATGCGCGACGTTGGCGCACGGTCCAAGGTGCTGAGCCTATCGCTTTTATCATATTGCGCCGCCAGGACACCCGATCCGCCGTTCCAGTCCAGGCCCTGGATATGACTCGCCTGGTACGTAGCGTAGCCACCGTCCGCACCCCCGTAGCCGACAGATGTCATCGGCTGATCCTGGTGGGTCTTGGTAATGAGATTGACGACACCCGCGACCGCGTCCGCTCCATAGACCGGCGAGGCGCCGTCCCTGAGCACTTCGATCCGATCCAAGGCAACGAGCGGCATCATCGAGACGTCGGGCGCGGCGCCTTCCGAGCCGATCGGAAATCGGCTGCCGTCGATTAGAGCAAGCGTGGCAGCCGAGCCGAGGCCGCGCAAATTCGGCGAATAGCCTTTGCTGCCATTGCTGCCGCGGTCCGAGCGAAACCCGTTGGATTGCTTGCCGCCGGCCGTCTCGGGATTGATGTCACCGGCGAAGGTCTGCGAGAGCGTTGCCAAAGCCGCCTGTACGGTTTGAGCGCCCGACAGTCGAAAATCTGTTCTGTTCACGGTGGTGGATGGCGAGGATTGCTCATTGATTGAGAGCAATCGGCTGCCTGTTACCGTGATTTCCTGGCTCGTATCGGCCGTGGACTCGTCAGAAAAGCCGCTCCCCGCTCGGCCCGGCGCGCCCGCATTGAGGGAGGGTTCCTGAGCTTCGGTCCGGCCGTTTACCGGCGCGGCGGCGGGCTTAATGACGATAATGCCGCGTGGGCTGCGCCCTGCCTGGAGCCCTTGACCGTGGATCAGGAAGCCTATCGCATCGTCGATGCTATAATTGCCCTTCAACGCGTTGCTGCGCCTTCCGCGGACAGACGCGCCCTTGAAAACTACTTGCTGACCGGCTGCGCTCGCCAATGCTTTGAGTGCGCTGCCAAGATCTTGCGCCGGTATGTCGAGCTGGAAACTGCTTTGTTGCGCGCACACCGCGATCGGAGTCGCCAGCGCGACGCTGGCGGCCGCCCCATAGATTAAGCGGTTCATCGTACGAAAGCGAAAGAGCATCGGACCCCCCTTGAGGGCCGCCTCGATCTCGCGCGGCCCATAAGGTAAGACGCGGAAAGACCGATATTGCGAAATTATGACGGTCGCTTGACCGTCAGCGCGATCACATTGCCCTTCTGTTGGACATTCAACGGGTAAATTGCCGACACGCCGTCGACAAAACCGCTGCTGTCGCCCGCGTTAAAGGCGCCGCTAACCAGCATGCCATCGGCATTTCCGCGCAGGACGATCTTCGTATCGGAATATCGATTTACGCGCTCGATCGCGGTCGCCAGGAATTCATCCGAGAAATTGAGTTGGCCGCCCTCCCACAAAAGCGATCTCGGCAAGTCGATAGCCTCGATCGCCGCGACTGGCCGATCGAGCGAAGCAATCATGATCCTGCCGGGTTTCAGGTCCTGATCGGCCGCGACCTTCCTGGCTATCAGCTGGACATGCTTGGGCGGCTCGTTGGACGGGCCGTTTTCAAGGACGGCGACATTGCCCTCGTAAAGCACGACGCGCATCTGCCGGCTTACCAGTTCGACACTGAAGGCCGTGCCTGTCGCGACGACCATTCGATTTCCAGCCGTGACCGTGAAGGGACGTCGCGGGTCCTTCGCGACATCGAACTTTGCACGACCTGAAAGCAGTCTGAGGGCGCGGCGCTCGTCATTATATGCGACCTGGACCCTCGTATCGGCATCGAGGGAAATCTTCGAACCGTCCCCCAATTTCACGACACGGCGTTCGCCAATGGCCGTTACATAGGTGTCAGGACGCACTTGCATGAGATGGAGGATGGCGGTTACCGTCAAAAGCAGACATGCAGCCGCTGCCACAAGGGGGCGCCAGCGACCGGCAAGTCGACTGGGCCAGCGCCGGTTGTTGGCCGCTCTCATTGCTTCGAGCGCATCCGCCCGCACCGCGATCAATTCCGGCTCGTCCCCCACATGTCCGGCCGCGCTCCACAGATGCGCCATCTGGGCAAACGCCTCGCGATGGCGCGGGTCGGCGTCGCGCCAAGTTTCGAAGGCGATCTGATCTTCCAGGCTGATTGACCCCTCCGCCAATCGCATACACCAACCGATCGCACACTCGCGGGCCTGTTCGAGTTCGGGGGCTGCTTCTCTCATAGATCGCCGCCCATCTTCTCGAACAACCTCAGCATCGCACGCTGCACATGCATCTCAACCATGCGCACCGACAATCCGAAGGTCGCGGCGATCACGTGCTTGTCGATGCTTTCGATACGATACAGCGTGAATATCCTTCTTGTTTTTTCAGGCAACTCGGCAAGCTCGCGCGCCATTACGTTCAAGCCCTGTCGCCCGGCTGCGATCCGGAACGGATCGAGCGGGTCCAGATCGACATAATCCTCCAGCCGCTTCGCTTCGCGGTAATCGGCGCGCACTTTTTCCCTGCGCGCCCGGTCGCGCAACAGGTTCGCCGCGATCTGAAATACGTAGGCATCGGGCGCGATGATCTGATCGCCAGCGCTCCGCGCAAGGCGAATGAAGACCTCCTGGGTCAAATCTTCCGCTTCACAAGCGTTGCCGACGCGGCGCGCAAAAAAAGATGTCAACGCCGAACGCATCCGGCGATTCAGGGCTTCCAAATCCTTATGCGCAGGCTCGATCACACCACCATGGTTCTCATCCTTACGATGAATAAGACGCGCTTCTTCAGCAACTGCGAAACAATGTGAGAAAGTTTGGGAATTCGGTTGAAGTTGCGCCTCGTCGATCTGCCGTGACCTGTGGCTCAGAAGGACCAACCGGCGGCCGGGATAGACCGCTTTTGCGATGTGCTCCAAAGCAACCGGCCACATTCGGCCAGACAGAGCCGAGCATAGGCACATGAATAATTGTCTGGAGTTGAGCAGCGACCGGCCCGGATGGCAGCTGCTGGGTCAGCTTGTAGACACAAGGGACATCCAGCTGAGAGTTGCTCGCGGGCAGCTTCGCGCCCGATACGCCGTAAAAATGGCGGAGGCCGAACGCAAAAGTGTTCCTGCTGCTCCATTACGTGTGCGCGATTTTTGGCCCGCCATAGTCCCTCGCCAACGTCGACCTCCGGTGTGCGCAACCGCATTACGCTCCAAACGGAAAAGCTTTCCCCGGCTGTCTTAGGTCATATGCTGGCGCGCCCAGCGGCTTGGAACGCGGATGAAGGAGGACGACAGACGCCGGAAGCTCGTCGTGTGGGTGGCCCAGAAGGTCATGCCTCACGAGCCTGCGGTGCGCGCGTGGCTGGCGCGATCTATGGTCGCGCGCGAGGATATCGATGATCTTATCCAAGAGGCCTATTGCCGCATCGCCGCGCTGGACAGCGTGACACATGTCGAGCGGCCCGACGCCTTTTTCTTCCAGATCGTACGCAACCTGTTGATCAACCAAATTAGACAT
Source organism: Sphingomonas crusticola (assembly GCF_003391115.1). Taxonomy (NCBI): domain Bacteria; kingdom Pseudomonadati; phylum Pseudomonadota; class Alphaproteobacteria; order Sphingomonadales; family Sphingomonadaceae; genus Sphingomonas; species Sphingomonas crusticola. The sequence continues at coordinate 2,849,528 of NZ_QTJP01000001.1, read as the reverse complement.
GCGCGTGTCGTGCGGATCGATGCGGTGACCGAGGTAGAATTTCACGAACTTCATGACGACGCACCCTCGCCGGAGCAGCTTGCCGGAGACCGGCGCGAATGGACACGTGTGCGACGGCTGCTCGATCGGCTGCCGGGTCGCTGCCAGCAAATCTTCGAAATGCGGAAGCTCGAAGGTCGATCGCAGCGCGAGATCGCTGCCGCGCTCGGCGTTTCCGAAAACGTTGTCGAGAATGAGAGCTCGAATGGATTGCGAATGCTTTTAGACGCGCTTCGACAGGAAGGTGAGCAGGTTGCGGGCGAATATCAGGCGCGCCGCGCGCGCCGGGTTCATCACCCATGACCCGCGAACGCGCCACGGATATTGAGGCGGAGGCCGCCCGCTGGGTCATGCGGCTCGATCGCTCGGGCCGGACACCCGAACTCGAGCAAGAGGTCGAGGCGTGGCTCGCCGCTGATAGCCGACGCCGCGGCGCGTTCCTTCAAGCCGAAGCCGCCTGGGCGCGGCTCGATCCGGATTTGTCGGCGCCTGAACTGGTGGCGCCAAACCCCACGGCCGGCATCGCGGCTCGGCCATCGCGGCGCTGGCTGCTTGGGGCCGGAAGTGCCGCGCTCGCCGCTTCGCTTGCTGGCGGGTTTCTCCTGCCGAGGCGGGGGGACCGCTATCGCACCCGCCTGGGCGAGATACGACATGTGCCGCTCGATGATGGCTCGGTCGCAACGATCAATACCGGCAGTGACATCGATGTTGCTCTCGAAAAGGTGACCAGACGGGTTCGGCTCGTCAGGGGAGAAGCATGGTTCCAGGTCGCCAAGGACCGCGACCGGCCCTTTCTGGTCGAGGCTGGTCCAATCCGGGTCCGCGCGGTCGGCACGGCCTTCTCCGTGCGCCGGCGCGACAACGGCGCAGACGTTCTCGTGACCGAGGGCGCGGTCGAAGCGTGGGTGAACGGCGCCGAGGGGCATCGGGTGCGATTGACCGCCGGACAGCGCGCTTTCGTCGCCGATAATGCCTCTATAACGGAGAAACAGCAGGCTCCATCCGAAGTCGATCGCGCGCTGGCGTGGCGCGGGGGAAAGATCGACTTGGCCGGTGAATCGCTCAGGGCGGCGGCAAGCGAGTTCAACCGGTATAATCAGCGCAAGATCGTGATCGACGATCCGGCGCTGTCACAGGAAGGTTTTTATGGAATTTTCCGCGTGGACGATCCGGTCGGGTTCGCGACCGCAGTCCAGCGCAGTTTCAACACGCCTGTCCTGCTGGACGATCCGGGGCTGATCCGGATTGGCCACGCAGCCGGCTAACGGAAAATTCCAAACGGAAATTCACGCCCCGCCTGTCTAAATCCCAAGGCCGCGATGGCCTGCGATGAAGGGGGAAATGATGACGATGGTTCGGGAAAACAGGCTGCGACACGCGGTGTTCACGGCCGCGACGGTCTTGATCGCGGTTCCGGTAGCTGCCGCGGCACAGACCAAGTCGTTCGATATACCAGTCCAGCCCGCCGCTCTCGGCGTGAGCACCCTCGCCCGCCAGGCGGACATCCAACTTCTCATCTCTACCCGGGACGCGCGCGGCAAGCGGACGAATGCGATCCACGGCGTGATGACGATCGACCAAGCACTCCAGATGCTGCTCAAGGACACCGGACTGCAGGCCCAGAAGACCGGGACCCAAACGTGGACGATCGTCCCTTTCGGCGTCGCCCTCGCTAGCGCACCTGGCGAGCCAGGCAACGCGGGCGATTCGGCCGAGAACGCTGCAGGTGCGGATATCGTCGTCACCGGTTCCAGGATCCGCGGGGCGCCGATCGCGTCCCCGGTCATCCGCATCGACCAGGAGGATATACGCAACGCCGGTCAGTCTAATCTCGGCGATGTGGTACGCTCCATTCCGCAAAGCTTCGGCGGCGGGCAAAATCCTGGCGTCGGGTCAAACGTGCCAGCTAACAGCGGGTTCAATCTTGGCAGCGGCTCTTCGATCAACCTTCGCGGCATCGGCAGCGCTGCGACGCTCACCCTGCTTAACGGTCACCGGCTGTCGTACAGCGGATCACGGCAGAGTATCGATGTCTCGGCCATCCCACTCGCCGCCGTCAGCCGGATCGAGATCGTCCCCGACGGGGCCTCGGCACTTTATGGTTCGGACGCGGTTGCGGGCGTCGCGAACATCGTCCTGCGTCGCGACACCGAAGGCCTTGAAACCAGTGCGCGGATCGGCACGTCGACCGACGGCGGGGCTTTCGAGCAACGCTATGGCGCTTCTGGCGGTTGGCGTTGGAATTCGGGCGGGTTCATCGCGAGCTATGAGTTTGCGCGCACGACCGGCATTTTCGGACGGGATCGAAGCTATGCCGCCGACAAGAGCCCCGCGCTGTCATTGCTGCCGCCGATCAAGGATCATGACGCGGTATTGAGCGCGCATCAGGATCTCGCACCCGATCTGACGCTGGAGTTTGACGGGCTCTATAACCGTCGCTGGAGCACCAAGTCCGTCGCGAATAACATCGCGGGGAATGTTATGCTCAGCGGCAATGTCACCGCTTACTCCGTGGAGTCCTATGCGCTCGCGCCGACATTGCGCCTGACGCTCGGACATGGCTGGTCGATGTTCGCGACGGGATCCTATGGCCGCGACCTGACGCACTACACCGTCACGAACTATGCGAATGGAACAGCCCCCGCACCGACGATCTTTTGTTATTGCAACACTGCGGCGTCGGCAGAAATCGGCGGAGACGGAACGATCTTCGCCCTGCCGGCCGGCCCTGTGAAACTGGCGCTGGGTGCAGGATATCGCCGCAATGCGCTGTTCAGGAGCCTCGGCCCCGGCAACGCCCAGAACATCGACCAGCGCCAAGACAGCTATTATGGCTATGGCGAGCTGAGCATCCCGATCATATCTCCTGCTGAGGAGATCCCGCTCATCAGCAGGATCGAACTCAGCAGTGCTCTGCGATACGAGGATTACCGCGGCATCGGTGACATCGTCACGCCCAAGCTTGGTATCATCTACGCGCCGACGCCCGATTTCGACATCAAGGGCAGTTGGGGGAAATCGTTCCGCGCGCCGACCCTGCTTGAAAAGTACCAGGCGCGGACGCTTGTCCTGGGCGGACCGGCGGCGTTTGGCGGCACCGGTTTCCCCCCGAACAGCACGGACCTCTTCGTCCAAGGGGGCAATCCCAACCTGAAGCCGGAGCGCGCGACGACTTGGTCAGCCACGCTTGCGATTCATCCGCGCGTGATTGAGGGGGCCCATCTCGATCTGACCTATTTCCACATCGATTACCGTGATCGGGTGGTGACCCCGATCGCATTCATCGGCCAGTCGCTCAGCAACCCGATTTATAGCGATCGGCTGACGCCCAATCCGTCGGCAGCGCTGCTCGCCGCCGTCATAGCGGGTGCCTTCAACTTCGCGAACATCAGTGGCCTTACTTATGATCCAGCCAATGTCGCCTTCCTGATCGACGACAGTAACGTCAATGCCGGCCGTCAGACGATCCACGGGGTAGACGCCTATTTTCGGTATCGCGCGGTTTTTCCCGGCAAAGCAAACAGCCTGACCGCCAGCTTCAACGCCAGCTATCTCGAAAGCGAGCAGCAGATCACCAGCTCGCAGCCGGTCACGCTCCTCGCCGGGCAGTTGTTCAGTCCGGCGCATTTTCGGGCCAGAGGCGGCGCGAGTTGGGATCGCGGCCCCTTCAACCTCACCGCAACGCTCAGCTATATCGGCGGCGTGGACGATCCGCGTGCGACGCAGGTCGTCCACGTCGGATCGATGACCACGCTCGATCTGGCGACGCATTACCGCACCCGGGCCGGCGGGCTGCTCGGACGCCTCGATATCGGTTTCTCGGTCTTCAACGTCCTGAACGACAAGCCGATGCAGATCGCGACGACTCAGTTCTCCGACACCCCCTACGATTCGACAAACTATTCGCCGCTCGGGCGGGTCGTCAGCGTCTCGATCAGCAAGCAGTGGTGAGACGCGTGAAAAGGGGGCGCTCGGCCCTCGGCCGCACGTTGCGGCTCGCTACAGTTTGCGGGGCGATCTCGATCTCCACGCTCGCCCACGCGCGTTGCGAAGATCTAATCCCCGATACGCGTCGCGGCGCGACGCCCTCGGTGCCCCGCCCGGTCACGGCAACGGATCTCGTTCGTCTGAGAGACATCGGATTCCCGGACGCCACCAATCCGGACCGGCCCAGCCCGCTGGCGGTCTCTCCGGACGGGAAGTCGGCCGCGTTCATCCTGATGAGGGCGGACCCGGTGGCCAACGACTATTGCCGTGCCCTGTTGGTCGTCCCGCTCCAGCCAAACGCCGCACCGCGACTGGTCGATCGCGGCGGCGATTACATCATGATGGACGGGCCGGTACGCGGGCTGCTGGCGACGCTCGGGCCGCCAAGGACGATCACGCCGGTATGGTCGCCTGACGGGCAATGGATCGCATATTTGAAGCGAGAGCACGGCGTGACTCAGATCTGGCGTGTGCGTGCCGATGGCGGCGGCGCGAGCCAGGTGACCCATTCCCCGGTCGACATCGAATCCCTGCTTTGGCCGGCGGACGGGAAACTGCTCTATACCGCCCGCCCGGATCGACTGGCGCGGGAACGCGCGATCGACACGGAAGGCCGTTCCGGGTGGCTGTACGACGCGCGCATCACGCCGAATGCCTCCGCGAGGCCGCGGCTGCGCATGACCGACATACCGATCCACCTGTATTCGATCGATCCGGTCAGCGGGATCGTCGCCGAGGCCGACGCCGCGCAGAAGATCTCCTATGCGGGCGCGCAGCAGATATCCGAAGGCAGTCTCGCGGTGAGTGCTGCCGGGGCCCGCGCCTGGACCGAGGCCATCAGCCCCTCACCGTTGAGCGATCGGGTGTTGCGCACCGCCCCTGCAAGCGGTCGTGCGGTCGCGTGCACAGCCCTCGCGTGTCGTGGACGTTTGGACGGACTTTGGTGGCAGGAGGATGGACGCACGCTGATCATCTCGCGCCGGGAAGGCTGGAAGAATAGCGTTACCGCCTTCTACATGTGGCGGCCCGGACACGGGCAGCCGCGTCGCGTGCTTGCTACGGAGGATGCCGTCCAAGGCTGCGTGCCTGCCGAAAACGGGCTGGTCTGCACGCGCGAAAGTGCGGCCCTGCCCCGCCATGTCGTGCTGCTTGATCCGGCCAACGGCACCTCGGTCACGATCTTCGATCCCAACCCGGAGTTCCACGATATCGCGCTTGGGTCAGTGCGTCGCCTGAAATGGCGCAACGATCATGGCTTTGAGGCATGGGGCGATCTGGTGCTTCCACCAGGCTATCGTCGCGGCGAAAAACTTCCGCTGGTCGTCGTCCAATATCACAGCGAGGGTTTCCTGCGCGGCGGCACCAATGACGAATATCCCGTCTATCTATTCGCTGCCGCCGGGATTGCCGTGCTGAGCCTCGAGCGCCCGACCGTCGTGGCCGGGCTCGATCCCAAGGCCACAACAGGCGATGCGATGCTCGCAGCTAACTATGCCCATTGGGCCGAGCACAAGAGTCTGCTCTCCTCTCTCCTCACCGGTGTTGACGCGGCAATCGCGACCGGAGCCGTCGATCCTGCCCGGATCGGCCTGACCGGCCTCAGCGACGGTGCAACGCTCACGCGGTTCGCACTCATCAACAGTCACCGGTTCGCCGCGGCCGCGATCAGCACCTGCTGTATCGAGCCACACACCGCGAAGACCTATGGTGGTATCGCGATGTCAGACTTCTTCAGTAGGATGGGGTTTCCTGGCGTGGAGCGGCCCGACCCGGCGTTTTGGGCTGAAATGTCGCTCACTCAAAATGCAGCGCGGATCCACACCCCGTTGCTCATGCAACTTGCCGATGACGAATATCTTCTCGCTCTCGAGGCGTTCGAAGCCTTACGTGAAAATGGCCAGCCAACGGAACTGTACGTCTATCCGGACGAGCATCACGGAAAGTGGCAGCCGGCGCACAGGCTGGCGGTCTATTCCCGCGACGTCGACTGGTTCAGCTTCTGGCTTCAGGGACGTGAGGATGTGAGTACGGCGAAACGGGCACAATATGCGCGTTGGCGTATGATGCGAGACCCCACGGGCTAGGCCCCGCCGGACTACGCGAGGACTGGACAAATCACCCGAGCGCCGACGATGCCGATGAACAGCGCTCATTAAAGCCTGCTGTTTCGACCAAGCGTTGGGACCGCTCGGTGTCTGCTTGTGGATCTTTCGGCCTCCGCTGGCTTCGCCTCGTGAGCGGCATCCGTCGCAATAGCAAAATGGTTGCGTTGGACGGATCCGCATCAAACAGCGTAGCGGCGGTAACCCGAATTGGTCTTCGCGTTGGCATCTTCACGGCCCGCTATCTCTTGGTTTCTTGTACACCCGCCGCACCCGTCTGTGCCGGGCCAACATATCTCACGAACCAGCCCAAGAGCTCCGCACCGCTGGTAGCACTTAGAATTCTTTTCGAAGCGATAACCCCACTGTCCTGGGATCGCCGAGATAAGCTGTCGCGACCCCGTAATTGCCCGGCAGGCCACTCGAGCGGAAGCGCGTGTTCGCAATGTTCCTGACGTAGACCGACAGGCGCAGTTGCGGTCGCGCCAACGTCAGCGCGATCTCCGCGTTACCCAGCCAATAACCGTTCTGAATGAGCCGCGGATCCGTCTGATTTGTCAGGTTGAAATATTCACGGCTGCGATAGCTCCAGTCGGTGGCGAAGACGATCGCGTTGTCGGATGCGGGCAGCTTGGCGGTGTACTGCGTGCTGAGGGTCGTCGAGAATTCCGGCGAGCGCTGGAAATGATATCCCGTCAGATCGACCGTCGCTGAGTACGGGAATGACGAGAAGCGATTATTCGAATAGCCGAAATTAGCGCTGACTTCCCACTGGCGCAGCGGGAGCGCGTCGATCTGAAGCTCCCCGCCATCGACCTTGCCCGTCGCAGCATTGGTCAGCAGGTTCGACTGGCCCGCGACGACCGAGTTTACCTGCATGTCCTTATAGTCGTAATGGAACAGGCTGGCGTTCACGCGCAGCCGGTTGTCCAGCCACTCGGTCTTCGCGCCGATTTCATAGTCCACCAGATATTCCGGCTTCACGACCGAGATCGCCGCTGTCGTGGTTGCCTCAGCGTTGTAATTGCCCGAGCGGAAGCCCTTGGCGTAGCGGGCATAAATCTGCGCCTTTTTGGACAGTTCGTATTTCAAGGTCGCATCGTAGGTGGGCGAGCGCCAGGTCTTCGCAAGGTCGACATCTGCCCGCGTCGCCAGCGTCGAGCTCACCGAACTGCGTAGCCACCACAAGGTCTCGTTGCCGAACGCAACCTTGCCCGTGCCCGTGACGGTGGTGTCGTCCAGCGATTTGCGCTCAATCGTCTCGCGCACCCCGGCAGTGAGGCTCAGGGCATCCGTGAGATTGTAGGTCGCACTGGCGAAGGCGGCGTAGCTTCTCGACGTGAGCCGGTAGTCCGTGTTCGAGAAGCTGGTCGCGGTAAGCGTATTCGGCAGGGTCGCGCTCGTCAGGTTCACCTTGAGCACCTCGCGGAAATAATGCGCGCCCACAATCCAGTTGAAGCGATCGGAGCGGGGCGAGGCCAAACGGATCTCCTGCGATATCTGGTCGGCACTGTGGCGGTTGAACGATCGTGCACCCGACGTCGCGCTGACGCCGAGTTCCAGCGGTGATCCGTCGCTATCGGCCGTGCTGCGATAATCGAAGCCGTTCCATGCGCTGACCGACGTGAGCTGCAGGCTGCCGACCGACCCGTTCAGGGTCAGCGTCGCGTTACGGTTTTTGGCCCATTCGTCATAAGGAGCATTAATGCCGACGGTATCGCGGTCGGTCGGAACCACATAGCCGAAGCTGTTGGCGCCACTCGGGAGGGTGCTGACGATGTGGCTGGAAAGCGCCGGTCCATTGAACTTACGCCATCCGCCCGACAGCAAGGCCGTCCAATTGTCGCTCAAGCGGCCGAACAGCTGCAGGCGTATGGCGTTATCGTCATAATCGTCGACCCGCTTGCCGGTCACACTGTTGCGCGTGAAGCCGTGACCCCCCTCCACATGCCCCGCGGCGCGAAACGCGAGCTTGTCGCCGATCAGGGGGCCGCCATAGGCGCCATCCAGCACATATTGCCCATGGTCACCAACGGTAGCGGCGAGATTGCCTTGAGCCGAGAAACTTGGCTTGCGCGTCACGAACGAGACTGCCCCGCCCGTCGAATTCTTGCCCCACAACGTCCCCTGCGGGCCGTAGAGGACGTCGACCGCCTCCAGGTCGAAGAGCGGGCCGCCCGCGGCGTCGGTGCTGTTGATGTAGACGTCGTCGATATACAGGGCGACCGGGCTGACGATGTAATTTGCGGCGCTGGACGCCCCGACGCTCCGTAAAAACCATTTGGGCTTCACGTGAGCGTCGATCGTGTCGGCGCCCAGATTGGGCACGAAGCGGATGATATCCCCGGCAAGATGGACCTGGGCGTTAGCCAGCGTGGCACCTGACAGTGCCTTGATCGCGATCGGAACATCCTGATTGCGCTCGGGCCGCTTCTGGGCCGTGACCACGATGTCGCCAAGCCCCTGCTGATCTTCCGACGCCGCGGACAGGCCAGGTGCGTCGCTTTGTGCCCATGAAGGCGCTGCTCCGGTGGCCGCCGCGGTGAATAGCACAACGAACCTAGCCGAATGGCGTAAGCGGCGGGAGGGCGCAGAACGACGCGTAAAGGACTTCTTCATGTGGGTTCCCCGTTGATTCCATGAATTGCTCGGCACATTGAGGCCGGATTGTTGTGAGCCGGTCAGCCGGTCAGTTCGGGCACGCCCAGCGCGACCAACAGCCCTGCCCGCAGCTCGTCGAACTGGGCGCCGGCGCGCCGGCGCGGCCGCGCTATCGTCACCGGCAGATCCAACGATATGCGCCCCTGCTCGAGCAGGACGATGCGATCAGCCAGGAGGATCGCCTCCTCGACGTCGTGCGTGACGAGAAGGACGGTCGGGCGGTGGCGGGCGCACAAGTCGGCGACGAGCGCCTGCATCTTCAATCTGGTCACCGCGTCGAGCGCGGCGAACGGCTCGTCGAGCAGCAAGAGTCTCGGTTCGCGCAGCAACGCGCGCGCGAGCGCAACCCGCTGCGCCTCGCCGCCGGAAAGGGTTCCGGTCCAACCGTCGGCATGGCGCTCCAGGCCAACTTCCGCCAGCGCAGCGACCCCGCGCGCGCGATTTTCTCTAGTCTTCGGCAGGCCGATCAGGACATTGTCTATCACGCGTTTGGAGGGGATCAGGCGCGGCTCTTGGAAGACCACGCTCTTGGCGGCCGGGACCAGAACCTCGCCCTCATCGAGCGGCTCGAGCCCGGCTAGGATGCGCAGCAACGTCGTCTTGCCGCTGCCGCTCGTGCCGAGCAGCGCGACGAAGTCGCCGGCGTGCAGATCGAGGTTGAAATGGTCGAGCACAACATGCTGCCCGAACCGCTTGCCCGCGTCGCGGAGGCGGCCGCGCAGTGCATCGCGCTCGTTCGGAGGATCAAAGGAGGCCAAGGCGTTCATGCGGCCCGCACGCGCCGCCACGGCATCAGAACGGCTTCCAGGCTCCGCACGATCAAATCGGTGGCTACCCCGAAGATCGCGTAAATCACGATGCAGACGACGATCGTATCGGTTTTGAAAAATTCCTGCGCCTGCAACATCAGGAAGCCCAGGCCGCGCGAAGAATTGATCGCTTCCACCGCGATCAGCGCGATCAGCGACAAGGTCATTGCCAGCCGCAAGCCGACCATCAGCGACGGCAATGCGGCGGGGAGATAGATTTCCAGGATTTCGCGAAGGGGAGAAAGGCCAAATATCCGCCCGGCTTCCACCAGTTTTGGATCCACATTGCGGACACCGCCATAAGCGGAGAGGTAGAGGGGTTTTGCCGCCGCGGTCGCGATCAAAAGGATCTTTGCGCTCTCGCCGATCCCGAACCAGACGATGAACAGCGGAACGAGCGCCAGAAAAGGGAGCGCCCGGATCATCTGTACGCTCGGGTCGATGAGTTCTTCCGCCACGCGGCTCAAGCCTGCGGAAAGGCCAAGGACGATCCCGACGCTGCCGCCCAGGACAAGACCGACAAGAGCGCGCGTCAGCGATACGGCGAGATGCATCTGCAGCACGCCGGATCCCCACAGCCGTACCGCGTCGCGCAGCACGTCCTGGGGCGCTGCGAACACATCCGGGGTGATGAAGCCGCTGTTGGTGGCAACATACCAGAACAGTCCGAGCAGGGCCGGCACGGACAGGCTTGTGGCGACGCTCAGCGCCCACGGCCGCGGCCGCCGGTAGAGCAGACGCGGCGGCGCGAGATCGCCGGGCGTCTGCCCTACCAGCACATCATGGAACGGCTGGGTCGACATTCAGGCGGCTGCCAGCAGGCGCCGCAGGTCGCCGCGCCGTGCCAGCTCGCGCGCCTCCGCCAGCGGCCCGCCGTCGATCCAGGCGTCGATGTCGATGTCGGCGTCGATCAGGCTCCAGTCGCGCAGGAAGTCCTTTTGCAGGCGCAGCGCCTCGATCCGATCCACATCCAGGTTGAGCGACAGGTTGAGATGCAGGTCGGGGCCGTAAGCGGCGAGTACGCTAGCTTCGTCCGATCCGGTCTCGCGGGCGAGCGTGGCACGCGTCTGCTCTGGATGCGACAAGGCCCACTCGGCCGCCTGCAGAAGCACCGCCAGATAGGTCACCACCACGTGTCGGTGCCGCTTCAGGAATTCGCGGTGGAAGGTCACCGGCCGCGGCGTGCCATTGTTGATCCGCAGCTTGGGATCGGTTTGCGCATTGATGTCGGTCACGACATCCAGCTTGTGCTCGCGCTCGATCAGCGCGCCCTGCGCACCCTTGGCGTAAATCGCATCGACTTCGCCCCGCAACAACGCGTCGAGCGCGCCGTTGGGCCGCGAACGATCGTTCCAGCCTGCCAGCGGAGCGGCAGGATATTCGACGATCTCGACCTCATCGCGCGTCACGCCGCCGATCGACAATGCGGTGGCGAGACCATGAAGCGCCATGGCGCGCTGGAAGTCGGTTGCCGGATCGTCCGTGCGGACGAGGCCGAAGCGCTTGCCGCGAAGATCGCCAGGAGAGACGATGGCCGCGTCCGGCCGGGCGAGGATCGCCTGCCGCTCATCGACCCAGGTCAGCGCCACGACAACCGTATCGGCTCCATCCGCCCGCGCCCACAGCGGGGGAATATTACCGCCTTCGCGTACCAAGCCGACCAGATCGTGCCGGAAATGGGCGAGACGAAGCCCCGAATTCCGTTCTTCTTGAAGCGTCTCGACCGTCCACCCCAGCGACGCGAGCGCGGGCTCGAACCATCCTTCGCCGAAAGCGAGGCCGGTCGTGGTCGGCACCGGACAGCGTGTGATCCACAAGATCTTGTCATCGTCATTTACGGACATTGTCGGCTCCTGCTGAGAGGGTAGGCCCGGTGGCCCAGTCGGCTACGGAAAAGGACGAGTTCGCCAGGCCGGTCCTGATTTGGAAGGCGAGCAGGCGCTGGAGCGCATCCACGCCTTCTTTCGGAAACGGCGTGTCGGCATAGCGTTCGGCGGCCGTCGCGCGGACGGTGGCGATGGGAACGCCGGTCTTGTCGGACACCCAGCGATAATAAGCGTCCGGATCCTTGCGGATGGCGTCGATGCCCGTCTTCAGGCCACGCCAGAAGGCACCGGCGAAGGTCGGATGCGCGGTAAGAAAGTCGCTCCGCGCCGTCATGACGCTTACGCCCTGCAGCTCGGGATGCTCTGTGCCGATCTTGGCGATGATCGGCAGGCCGAAACGGGCGCGCCAGGTTTCGGCGGTGACCGCCTGGCTGGCGGCGTAAGCGTCGATATCGCCCCGCTTGAGCGCATGGAGCGCGACGGCCGGCTCCAGCTGCGCGTAGCTGATGCCGGGAACGCCCTCGACCTCTGCGGCGCGGCGCATGATATAGTGGGCGGTCGATCCGAACAGCACGCCCACCTTTCGGCCCGACAGCTCGCGGATCGATTGCGGGCCGTCCTTGCGGCCCACCACCCAAATGTCTCCGGTCGGCAGGCCGATCCAGATCGCGCGCTGTTTGTCGCCACGGGCACGCGACAGCACTGCTGGCGAGTCTCCCGTGCTGGCGACCTGAACTTGGCCCGAGCCGAGCCCGAGCAGGGAAGCAGCGGTGCGTGGGTAGCCGACCAGTCCCTCGTAGGCGAAGCCCGCCTTGCGCAACTCGCGCTGGAAACCACCGGTGTGGATCGCATAGCCGAGCGCACCGCTTGGCTCCGGCTCGCTGGCGGTAGGTTGATCGGGATTGACGACCGCAACGCCGCCGATGCGGAACTCGACGAGGCCATTGGCCGACGGCTTTCGGTGACAGCCCGAGGCTGCCAGCCCGCAGAACAGCGTGAACGCCGCCAGCAGTGCCCGCTGGAACTTGCGGTCAATATTTCGTCCGACCTTGTTCGAATGCACGTCAGCCGCCTTTCGGCCTGGATCGCTTTCCCGCGACGTTGCGGTTGGCACCCGGACGGTTCCCATTATAATTCCCTACCTGGAAGGTAGAAAATTTGTTTTGGTAGTTAGGTTTCCTATCTTGTTTGAAATTCACGCATCAGGCGGAGTAGCCGCGGCACAGGCAATTCTACGCCGCGGCCGCGGCTTTACGATGGCGGGCCGGCCAATTGACGACGCGCGCGGACGCCGCGAAGGCGGCAGGACTAGACCATAAAGAGGATGCCATGACCGACAGCGCCCCGCCGGAGAACGTGCACGCGCTCGCGGCTGAGCTGCGTCAGGTCGTATTGACCTTGTACCGTCAGCTTCGGTGGCAGACCCAGGGTCTGGGGATGGCCGCGCAGGATCCGATCATCATGGAGACGATCCGGCTCGCGCCGGGCATCGGCGTCACGGAGCTTGCTCAGCGCGAGCATATGCGCACGCCGACCATGACGGGTCACATCAATCGGCTGCAGCATCAGGGCTTTGTCGAGCGCCATCAGGATTCGCCACTCGATCGGCGCCGCTTCGGTCTTTATCTTACGTCCGCTGGCATTCGCGCGCTTGCGCGGGTCCGCAAGCGGCGCACGGATTGGGTGGCAAATTCGCTCACCAAAACTTCGGCCACCGAGCGAGCGGTGATCGCCCAAGCCATAGAAATCCTAAAGACTTTGCGCAGCGAGGACGTCGTCGAAAACGACATCAGCTTGCCGTCGAACGCCGTCGGTCCATGAAGAAGAAGCGCTATAAGGCGGGCGGGAAATTACGCCAAGGCACCACCGCCGGCATACTATGACGCTGCGTAGGACGTAAGCTAGTCTGCCGGGACCGGCCGTCAGGTTGAGATGAACGGCAGGGATACGCGCCTTAACGACGGCGGGTTTGGGGCTGCAGGTGGCCGCTGGGCCTAGGGGCGATCGTGGCGCGAGGCCGGCGCCGGAAGGCCGCTTCTTTGTTGCCAGACCCATTGTGAGGAGCGAGCGTCTTCTGGAGCCACGCGAAGGCCGCCTCCTGCTCCTCAGCAATGAAGATGTGCGGCACTGGCCAGACACGCGTTTCGAGATTCTGTGGAGCACCTGCGGCGGCCCAGACTACCCGCATCGTGGTGAAAGCATGCTGGACCGAGGCTAGGGGAAACAGTCGGTCGACCTCGCCGGCGTAAAAGAGCATGGGCTTAGGTGCCGCAATGGCGGCGGCGTCGGGATAATCGAAATAGCGGGCGAAGCCGGGATGTAGCATGCTGAAGGCCGATTGGCCGCGCAGCTGGTTGTTGCCCGGGACCATCAGGCCGTCCACCGTCCCCATCCAGTTGATCGCTACGGCCGCCGCTACAGTATCGGTCAGAGCTGCGACCTGCCAGGCGCGGAATGCCCCCATCGAAAAGCCCAGGGCTGCGACGCGATGGCGATCGACGAAGGGCTGAGCGGCGAGGAACTCCGCCGCCCGCACGTCCTCGACAGCGATCAACCCGGCCCAGGATGAGCCGAGATTGAAGAGGTTTGACGCGAGCGCCTGTTGCGACTCATAGTTATTGAGCATGCGATCGCCCCAACCAAGGGCGTCGGTCGCAAGTACTGCAAAGCCGCGCTTCGCCAGCTCGTCGCCGATATAGCGGCCGCCATAATATTTCTGGACCCAGGCCTTCCCGGACTCCGCCCGCGGCGTCGGCCCGAGCGGAGCGATCAGCTTCTCCTTCCCGATGTCGAATTTGGCGCCGTGATCATGCAGCGCCAGGACGGCGGGGAAGGGACCCTCACCCTTCGGCACGAGCATCAATGCGGCGGTACGGCTCGCGCCGGTGACGTTGAAAACCACCAGCCGCGCCGTATAGCTGCCGCGATCCTCCTCCGCGACGACCTGCGGCGCGAACGGGGTTTGCTCCTCCGGCTGGAGCAGCAACGCCCGCAGCTGCGCCCGTGCCGCGCGCCGCCACTTTGGAAACGGCATATGCGCGTTAGCGAAGGCCAGGCTGTGGGGAGTCCTGCTCTTCAGCTTCCCATAAAAGACCGGAAGATTGTCCGGAGTGACGCCCGTCGTCTCATAATCGCGGCGCGCGGCCGTGGCTAACGCTTCGTTCGAAGCAGCGACGGCCGGCGCTGGTTGCTGCGCCGCACCAGGCCCGCATACCCCGATCAGGGCGACGAGCCCGATGAGCCTTCGTGCGCCGGCGCTCATCCTGCGCCCTCCCGGCCCGCCTTCACTGCAATGCCATGCGCACACCCACGCGCCATTGGCTGCCAAGCACATCGTACACGGCCGAGCTACCATCTTGCGGGCGGTGGACATTCGTCACGTTGTCGATCGCACCGTAGAGCTGGAGTTTCTTGTTCAGCTGGTAGGAAAGGCGCAAGTCGAGGTAGCCGACCGCGTTGACGCGATTGTCGTCGATCAGGTCGCCGTTGCCGACCCCCTGCGTCAGGACGCCGGTCGGCGAGAGCGACGCCCGCACGATATTGGCAGGCAGATTCTCGACGCCGTTCGTGAGATTGGCGGCGCCAATGAACCGTCCCTGGATCGTTCCCGACCACGGGCCCTTCGCATAGGTTGCCGACAGCGTGCCGCGCAGCTTGGGAACGCCACTACTGGCATAGGCGAGCGGGCCGCCCAGTGCACCGGCGCTGTCGTAGGTCACGCCGATGGCGGTTTGGGTAAGCTCGTGGGTATAGTTGCCGAGCAGCGCCCATGAGAGCGAGCCATCGAACACGCGCATCCGATAATTGGCCTGGAAGTCCAGTCCCGACGTCTTCAGCGATGCCGCATTGGCCGGGATCTGATTGATGAGACTGGGCTTGGTCCCGCCAAATTCGGTGGGGCTGAATACCAGAAACTGGCAATAGACCGTTTCACCGAGCAGGCAGCGGTTGATGATTGTCTGGAAGCCGGTCGAGTAGATCCCGCCATGGATGTTGATCGAATACCAATCGAGCGACATCCATAGCCGCTTGATGAACTGCGGCGTGAATACGACGCCGACCGATTTCGTGACCGCTTTCTCCGGCTTGAGCGCGGGATTTCCGCCCGCCGAAGTCTTGACCTGATAGCTGTCTCCGCCGGTGGGATATTGGGCGGTACCGATACCGATGTTGCCAGGAGAAAAGAGGTCGGAAATCAAGGGCGCGCGAATGTCGAGCGAGCGCGTCCCGCGCAGCCGGATATTGTCGTCAATCTGGGTGGTCAGGCCCAGTTTCCAGGTTTTGACAAGGCCGCTGGTCGAATAATCCGTGATGCGTCCGGCGGCGTTGAAATCCAGCCTTTTGACGATCGTGTTTTCGAGGATGGGGGCGTTTACCTCAAGGAAGCCCTCCTTGACGTCGTACCGGCCGGAATAGGCCTTGAAGTTTCCAGCCGGCCACGGATTGGTCGCGTTGACCGGATCGATGTCGCCCTGGCTCGCCTTTTCACGCCGATATTCCCCGCCAAAAGCCACCGCTATCTTTCCTGCGGGCAGGCCCCACGGCAATTCTCCCTGCATCGAGGCGGAGACCACGTCCTGCTTGAGGAGCACGAGCTCCCGGTTGAGGATACCGGAATTGGGGTTCTGACCTGGGTTGACGTAGGTAATGGCATCCTGGGAGGCCACGCCATTGCCGAAGATATTGAGCGGGACGCACCCGGCGGCCGACGGATTGCCCACCAGCAGCGCCCGGCATTGAATGCTTCCGATCGGAAGGTTCGAAGCGCCCCGATTTTCCGCCGTCACCTTCACCGCGTCGACCGCGAAATTGTAATAGGGGCCGTAATTGTCCTGGGCCGCGATCTGCCGCTCTCGCACTTCGCTATGTTGGCCATAGACGGTCCACGACCACGTATCGCCGAGCTTGCCCTCAAGCGTGGCGACACCGCGGATCAACCGCCTGGTCAAGCTCAGACATGGCTCGCCGACGGTGTTGCAAACGTCCTTGAGGTTGAGCGGCGAGGTATCATCGATGTTATTGGTGTTCACGGTCCCGAGCGTGATCGACTGGGTCGGGACGGCGGCGGTTCCACCCCGTCCGGTCGCGGCATTATAGCCGTTCGACAGTGTTCCGAATTGCGCCGCGACGCTTGCCGGCAGGAATGCATTGTCTGCGGCAATCGTGAGCGTGGAGGTTCGCGGCTGCCCTGTCGTGCGCCCCGAAAAACGACCATAGTTTAGCTGGAGCGACGCCGTGACGTTCGACGTGAGATCGTAGCTGGCATAACCGAATAACGTCGTCGTATGATAAGGAACGCCAAGCATTACCAGCGAGGGCACATAGTTCTGCGCGTTGCCGGAGCAGCCCGCATAGCAGATGTTGGGATTGGCTTTGTTCACGGTTCCGAAATTGAACGGAACAATCGAACCGTTGCCCACGAATTGCATACCCGCGAGGGAGTTGGCGGTCAGGCTGCTTCCAGCGCCGCCGGCGGTATTGCCGCGGATTAGGCCACCCTGCGTAAACTGTGCCGTGCCGGCATTCGGAACGTGAATGTAGAAAGGTAAGCCGTTCGTCGCGGTTGCCGCCGGATTCTGAACAATCTGAGTATTGTCGTACCAATCGGCGTCGCGAATAAAGACCGCCTTGGGGCTCCGACTGTATTCGCCGCTGACGATGACATGCCCTCTGCCGGACGCGAAATCGTGGCCTGCGGTAACCGCGACCTTCGTTTGCGGATACGAAACAGTCGTACTGTTTCCGTACGCGACGTCAGCCTTCAGGCCAGTGAATTTCCTATCTAAGATCAGGTTGACGACGCCGGACACCGCATCAGAGCCATAAGCCGCGGACGCGCCGCCCGTGACGACGTCGACGCGCTTTACCAATTGGGAAGGGATGGTGGTGAGATCGACACCGCCGCTCAGGATGTTGGACGATACGACCCGCTGCCCGTCAAACAAGATGAGCGTTCTGGCGATACCGAGGTTGCGCAGGTTGATCGTGCTGAGCGCGGCGTCGCCCTGGGTCACGTTGCCAGCGCTAATGCCGTTGCTCGGCGTTGCAGATATGCCGACGGACGGCAGCGCGTTTATCGAATCCGCGATGTTGAGGTTTGCGTCGCGTTGAAGATCCGCCTCGCTAATGGCGGTAACCGGAGTCGGCGCGGTATAGCCCCCAATCGATATTCGCGAACCGGTTACGATGATCTCCTGGGAATTATTGGGAGCATCCGCAGCGTCGCCGGGAACAGCGCCAATGGCGGGTTGCGCGCCGAGCCCCGGATTGGCCACTGGCGCGGTCTGAGTGCCCCCGACGCTCTGCGCTGCGGCAGCAGTGCCCAGCATAGAGGCGAGCGCCAGCGCGGTCAGAGAAACCTCCAGGCGAATTCGAGCGCGATCGATCATGTCTTCCTCTTCCCTGTGCCCGCCGGCTCGTGATGGCCGGTCAGACGACTATTCCCCACATCGCGCCACGCGGCGTGGGCTTCGTCGTCCCCGCCGCAAGTCCGCTGGCTGCTTGCGGCGAAACTGGCGCAAGGCGGGCGGGAGGTCCAAGTCAATTAGTCTATGGGCCGATCCAGGATCGGTATCGATCAACGCCGCCCGCACGATTTCGACAAGAAGAACACGCCGCAGGTCGTGAGCGGCTCGCATCGCGAAAAACGGATATCACGGGATTTGCCAACGGTCGCGTGGGGCGGGTCGGGTTCCACGTTATGGGGACGCCAGGAGCGATAACCCCGCGATGCGGGCCGCTTATATCCATTCCGGAGCAAGACCTGGCGGCATCGATATCAGGCATGAATTGATTGATAGAGTATTGGACTTAGACATGCCGGGCGTGCGGACCTAGCCTTGGTGGAGCCGGCGCCGGAGAGCCGGGCCGATCGCTGACAGGCGGCAGGCCGAACAGAGGAGAGTGCGAATGGCTGCAGGATCGTGACCTATCCGCGCGCCCTCCGGCCGGAGCTTTAGAGATGGCTCTTCTTCCATGGAGCCGCCGGGAGGCCTTGCTCGCGGGCTTGGCGGTGGCAGCGCCGGTATGGGGAGCCGATGACCGGCGGAGCTTCGCGATGCCGGACGGAGCCTGCGACGCGCATCACCATATCTACGATCCCCGATTTCCGTATGTGCCGAACCAGCACGCGACGCCGGACGCAACCGTGCCCGATTACCAGGACTTCCGTCGTCCGCTCGGCCTTTCGCGGGACGTGATCGTGCTGCCTTCTGCCTATGGCACGAACAACGATCCGCTGCTTTTCTTCGAAGGCCTGATGGGACAAGCGGACACGCGTTCCATCGCGGTTTTGCATGCTGACGTCGGCGATGCGCAGTTGAAGGATCTTCATGCCATCGGCGTGCGGGGCGTCCGCATCCAGTATTTTGATGACCCCGCCCGTGGTCTGATCAGGCCGGAAGAGATCGTGCCCGTCGCAAAGCGCATTGCGCCGCTGGGTTGGCATATCCAGTTTCACGTGCCGGGCCCGCTCCTGGCGCAGCTCGAGCCCGTCCTTCTGTCCCTGCCGACCGCCGTCGTTATCGACCATATGGGGCACGCCTCGTCGGTCGATCAGCCGCAATATGCGACCGTCCGGAAGCTCCTCGATACCGGCCGCGGCTGGATCAAGGTCTCCGGCATGGAGATGGACTCAAAGGTCGGCCCGCCCCTCTACAGCGATACGGCCGCGGTGACGGGAGCCTATATTCGCGCAAATCCAGATCGTGTCGTCTGGGGCACCAACTGGCCCGTCACGAAGTCGAACCAGTTCGACCTTCTCAATGCCCTGGCCGTGGCCGCGGGGTCGCCCAAACGGCTTCACCAAGTCCTCGTGGAGAATCCGGAAGCCTTGTACGGGTTCGATCCCAAGCGGCGTCCAGCGGCACTCAAGTCCCGGGCTTCGAAGATCCGCGACGAAGCCTGAAAGCGGCGGACGGCAGGAATTTTCCTCCCCTCACCTACTGACGGAGATCGCATATGACATCCGAGATCGATCGGCGCGCGGTGCTCGCGGGAACCGTGGCGCTGGCAGCAGCCGCGTCCGCTCCCGCCTGGGCGGCGCCCGGCCCGTTCGATGCGGTACTGTCGCGAGATGGCAAGCAGCGTGGGCAGATTCCCGGCTATCGCACGATTGCCGATGCGATGGCGGCCGCGCCCCAGCGCGACGCTGGCCTGTTCCGTATCCTGGTTCCGCGAGGCGAGTGGCGTGAGCGGATCGTCGTGACGAAGCCGAACATCTGCCTGATCGGCGAAGATCGATCGGCAAGCCGGTTGGTGAGCAACAGCTTGCGCAAGGACCGGCGCCCGGGCGAAGCGGCCACCGCGACCGTTCTCGTGCGCGCACCTGGGTTTCAGGCCGCGCGCATGACGATCGCGAACGATTTCGACTACAATGCGAATATGCCGGCCGAGGTCGACTTCGACCGTACAGGCGCGAGTGGCGCGCAGGCCCAAGCCATCATGCTCGACATCGGATCGGACCGCGCGATCTTCCACCGTGTGGACATCACGGGATTTCAGGACACGTTGTGGGCCGAAGTGGGCCGCGTGCTGTTCCGCGCATGC
Organism: Sphingomonas crusticola; assembly: GCF_003391115.1. NCBI lineage: Bacteria > Pseudomonadati > Pseudomonadota > Alphaproteobacteria > Sphingomonadales > Sphingomonadaceae > Sphingomonas > Sphingomonas crusticola. The sequence goes on along the minus strand of NZ_QTJP01000001.1, from coordinate 2,829,557 downwards.
CTGATCAGCGGGAACGTCGACTTCATCTATGGCGGCGCGCGCGCGCTGTTCGACCGATGCACGATCGTGTCGCGATTGCGGCCGAACAAGGACTTCAATGGCTTCATCGCGGCGCCCAATACGAACGTCCACCAGCCGTTCGGGCTGGTCTTCATCGGCTGCCGGTTGACGAAGGAGCCCGGTGTGGCGCCGCATACGGTGGCGCTCGGCCGCGCCTGGAAGCGTCAACGAACCTTTCCTGACGGCCAATATGCCGATCCGGACGCGGTCGGCCAGGCGGTCTATATCCGCTGCTGGATGGACGACCACATCGTCCCCGAAGGGTGGTATCGCATGCACTATTATCCGAAGGGAGGCGGGATGGCGTTCATCGAACCCGAGGCGGCCCGCTTCTTCGAATATCGCAGCTTCGGTCCAGGAGCGGGGCCTGCATCACCGCGCCGCCGCATGCTGACGCCCCAGCAGGCAGCCAAATTCACCGAAAAGGCGATTTTCGATGGGTGGCATGCTCGGCCTGCTTCCACCTGAACCACTTGGTGGGGAAGCGGGGAGCAGCGGCAAGCTTGTCGCCGTCTTCCCTGCACCAATCCAGACAAGCCGGCGCTTGGTCAGGCCAAGGTCGAGCACCGGCATCATACTAAAATTTGATCTGCGCCCCGACCGAAATCTGGCGGCCGAGCACGTTGGCGACATAGCCGTCATAGCCATTGCTGGCGTTGTAGAAGGGTGCCTTGCGGTTGAACATGTTTCGCACGTTGAGCGAGATCACTTGCCCGTCGAGGAAGCCGCCCGAAAACGTATAAGCGAGGTTTGCATCGAAGGTCGTATTGGCGCGCACAGGATCGCCACCGCCGTCGGGATTGTTCTGCGCGTTTAGCGTGACGGGCGTTACCGCACTCGACGACCAATTCTTGTAATGGCCGGTATAATTCATAAACAGATTGGCATTGAAGCCGCCCAGCTGCCAGCCGAGATTGGCACGCATTTGCAGCTTCACCGAAGGAAATACGCCGTTTGCGCCGGTCGTATTGAGCACGCTGTAAGATACGCCGTCAGTGCCATAGGACTGGTCGAACTTGGTGAAATAGGTGATCGCGTCTCCAATCACGAAGGTGCCCGCCCCACCCGTGTGCAATGTGTAGGTGACCGACGCGTCGATGCCCGACACGTTGAGGTTCAGATAATTGGAGTTGATCACTTCCAGAATATAATCGGTGCGCGAAGGGAGCGCGCCGCCGGCGGGAACGTGCGCGGTCGCGGCGTTGATCTGGGCGGTCGTGGCGCCGCCCGGATAGAAGGTCAGCAGATGCGCGAGCGATGCGGTGTTGACCACGAAGCCGATCTGGGGGCCGGTGACCGCGCCGCGCAGCCGCTCATGCCAGAAAGTGACCTGGCCACTCAATCCGCTGAAGAAATCCGGATGGAAATCCAGGCCGAACGAATAGCCGCGTCCCTTCTGCGGCCCGGCATTGTGATCGCCGGTATTCACCCGCAGGCCCTGCAGCGAGGAGATGTTGCAGGTCACCGAGGTCGCGGTGCAGCCGGCAATGCCCATCTGCGGCAAGGTCGGGTAGAGTGACACCGGCACCGCGACATTGTTGGTGAAGGTGGTGTAGCGCGAATTGACGTAGGTGCCATACTGATCGCCGACGATGTCGAGCGGCGGCGCCACGAATGAGGTCGACCAATTGCCGCGCAGCTTGAAGCCGTGCCCAATCGTCCAGTCGACCGCCACCTTGGGATTCGTGGTCGTGCCGAAATCGTTATAATGATCGTAGCGCCCGGACAGGTTGAGGTTGACCGTCTCCACGAACGGTATGTCCATGTCGGCGCTGATGATCGGGATGCGGATCTCGCCGAACGCCGATTTGACGACGCGGGTGAAGCCGAGCTGGATGTTGTTCGATCCCGCGCTCGCTGGCCCGGTATTGTTGCTCTGGACCTGCAGCTCGTCGAGATGTGTGCGCAGATATTCCGCGCCGATTGCGACGCCTACGTCGCCGGCGGGCAGCGCGAACAATTTGCCGTCGGTGCTCAGTCGCGCCTGACGGACCGCGAACACTTGGCGCAGCAGGGTGGCGTTATCGAGCAGTAGAGAGCGGACCGCGCTCGACGTCCGGTTGGTCGAGCCGCCGTTCCAGACGTCGAGCGCGTTCGCCGTCGTCAGCGGAAGCTGCGTGATGATGCCGGTGGTGTTGGGGATGGATGGCTGGGTCAGGCTGCCAGCGGTATTGGTGGTGCCGTTGAGTGCGAGGGTGGCGACGCTCTGGTTGGCGACACCGTTGGTGCGATCATAGCTGTCGTCATGTGCCGCTAAGACCAGCAGATTGACCTCGAAATTGCTGCCGACCTTATAATTGAGGTTGCCGTCGGCGTAGAAGCTGTCCGAACCGGTACGCTCCTTGGCGCCGCGTCCGAGCAGGTCGTCGAAATCGTAGCGCACCGTCTCCCGCGTCGCGGTGCCGGTATAGCCGGCCGGCGTGATATAGAATGGATTGGCCTGCGTGCCGGTGGCGAAGGCGGTTGCGGTCAACGTGCCGCGCGAAATGGCGCTGGTCGTGCGGCGCACGCCGTAGACGACGTCGCCGCTCAGGGTGAGCTTGTCGCTCAGCTCGATCCTGCCTTTGGCCATGACGTTGTCGCGCTGCTCCCGGGGCAGCAATGTCGTATAGGCCCAGGAACTGCAGGGCGAGTTGGCGGCCGAATTGGCGACGCTTGTCCCGGAAGTCGCGCTCAGGAAGATCGGTCCCGATCCGCCCGGCTGCAGCGTCGCCGGCCCGCAGTTGAAATTGTTGAAATTAGTTCCGCCGCGGCTGGTCTGGTTGGGGTTGGTGTAGGGCCGCTGGGTCGCATCCAACGAGCTCTGGCTGGTGTGCGAATAAGCCAGGATAACCGACGCGGCGTCCCACGTCTTGCCCGCCAGGGCCGACGCCTGCCATCCGCGCGTCCCGTCGGCATAAGTATATTGCCCGCCGACCTGGACACCATCGAACTTGGTCCGGGTAATGAAATTGACAACACCGGCGACCGCATCTGAGCCATAGGTCGACGATGCGCCTTCCGGCAACACCTCGACCCGTTCGATCATGTTGATCGGCACGATACCAGGATCGGTATTGGTATGGTTGGTGCCGCCGGGCGAGGTCCGATGGCCATCGATCAGCACCAAGGTGGAGGAGCTGGCGCTGCCGCCGAGCTGGTGGATCTGCGGCTGATAATAAGAGCCTTTGACCTCACCCTGGCCGGCATTGCCCATGCTGGAGAGCGCGGGGACGGTCGCCAAGATCTGCGTCAACGTCTGCGCGCCGGTCGCGGCGATCTCCTTGGGACCAACCGAGATGAGATTGGCGCCGACCGGCTGAACGCCGCGGATGCTGGTGCCGGTTACAACGATCTCGTCTTCGATGACGTTGGGCTGGGAGGCGGCGGTGAGCGAGGGTGCCGCGTTGGCTGGCGGAGCCTGGGTCGCAGGCGTGTCAGGGCCGGTGGCGTTGGTCATCGCCGGCTCGGTCGCGCCGGTGGAGGGCGGCGTCTGGGCGTTGGCGGATGCGGCGAGCGCGACACCGGCGGTCAACGCAAACGCCGAAGCGCCGAGCTTGAAACGAGACGGGTTGGTCATATCCTCTCCCCTTCCTTCGCTCTCGAGACGGGTGCTCGCCGAGCATATGCCGCATCGCGGCCTTATCTTTCCGCACTTCCGCTTGCGCTCGCCAGCAGGCGGGCGGACGAAGGTGCATTGTTGAGGAAAGTTACAGCCCCGGGTCGCGTCGGTCTAAATCAAATCGACTATCGATCGATCCAACTCTGATATCAGACGCAGGCTATCGTCCACATATCGCAGGGAGGCAGGAACTCACGCAAACCCCGCAGCATCCTTCTGAATGTCGCTCACGCTCACCCCGCCCGCAGGCCAGAGCCGTCCGGCCGTGCCCTAAATATCTGACATTTCACCTATAAATCCGCCCACGTGCGGGGCATGCGCCAATCTATTCCGACCTCCGCATTAGACTGAAGACTTGAGGCGCTAGTTATCCTTCAGCAAGATCAAGCCAGATATCGTATCGATCGATAGCATCTTTGGCTTGGACCATTGGCCGAAGGCTGGGTTAGCTCGATCGGACAGCGGCGGCGCCTTTGGTGCCGTCCTCGGCCACGCGCCGGATGATTACATGCTACGCTTGGGCTTGCTGGCCGGGCGGGCGCGGCAAGAAAAGAGGTTGAGCGGGGGATCATGACAGGCATGACCAAGATGACGCCGAACGAGATGGCCCAACGGCTCGCGAAGGGCCTGCTGTCCTTCCCGGTCACGCATTTCGAAGCCGACCTCGCGTTTGCGGAAGGACCGTACCGCGACCATTGCGCATGGTTGCTCGAACGGCCGCTTGCAGGGCTGTTTGCAGCCGGCGGTACCGGCGAATTCTTCTCGCTGACGCCTTCGGAAGTCAGCATCGTCGTGCGTGCCGCCGTCGCGGAGACGGCTGGCAGAATCCCGGTAATTGCGGGCTGCGGCTACGGCACCGCGATCGCCACCGAGATCGCGCGGGATGCAGAAGCCGCGGGCGCCAACGGCGTACTGCTGCTGCCGCCATACCTGATGGTGCCGAGCCAGGAAGGATTGATCGCGCACGTGGAGGCGGTCTGCAAGGCGACCTCGCTCGGGGTGATCGTCTATAACCGCGACAACGCCGTACTAAACGAGGATTCGCTCGCGCGGCTGTGTGATCGCAACCCCAATCTGGTCGGTTTCAAAGACGGTGTAGGCGACCTTGAGCTGATGATGCGCATCCATGCACGGATGGGCGATCGTCTGATCTATGTCGGCGGTCTGCCGACTGCGGAGACGTTCGCGCTCGCCTACGATCATATCGGCGTTACGACCTATTCGTCCGCCATCTTCAATTTTCTGCCGGACTGGGCGCTCGCTTTCTACGATGCCATCCGCGCGGGCGATCGAGCCACGGTGATGAAGGGTCTAACCGAATTCGTGCTGCCTTATATCGCGCTGCGCAACACGACCCGCGGCTATGCGGTGTCGATCGTGAAAGCGGGCATGACGGTGATCGGACGTTCGGCGGGGCCGGTGCGGCCGCCGTTGACCGATCTGAGTCCCGAGCATTTCGAGGCCCTGGCGAGCCTGATCGCCTCGGTCGACCAGCCGGCCCGGCAGTCCGCGCGAGCATCCGCCTGACACTGCCTGCGCAACACAGCTACCCTTCTCTGCGGGAAGGATGTAGCTCCGTGCAATGGCGGGTTTCTTGTTCGAGCTGAGGCAGCTGCGCTGCTTCGTGGCGGCGGCGGACGAACTTCATTTCGGCCGCGCTGCGCGGCGGCTCAACATGACGCAGCCCCCGCTGAGCCGGCAGATCCAATTGCTGGAACATGCGCTCGGCGTACGCCTGTTCGAACGCAGCAGCCGCAATGTGGCGCTGACCTCGGCCGGCCGCGTCTTCCTGCTCGAGGCACGCCGCATTCTGCGTTTGTCGGAAAGCGCCGCGCTGGCCACGCGCCGCGTTGCGTCGGGCGAAGCGGGGACCATCACGATCGGCTTCACCGCCGCCTCCGGCTATTCCTATCTGCCGCGCCTGATCACTTTGTGCCGCGCGCGGTTGCCCAACATCACCATCCAGTTGAAAGAGATGGTCAGCGGCGACCAGATCGAGGCGCTTTTATCGGGCCGCATCGACATGGGTCTGCTGCGCCCGCCGATCGACCGCGTCGAATTCGCAACCCTGCGCGTGCTGGTCGAACCGCTGGTGGCGGCATTGCCGTCGGGCGATGCACGGGTCGCCAAGGCGGTTCTGGCGCTGGACGATTTCCACCAGCAGCCGTTCATCATGTATGCGCATGAGGGCGCCAAATATTTCTTCGATATGCTGAACCTGATGTTCGAGTCGGCCCAGGTTGTGCCGACTGTCGTGCAGAACCTCAGTCAGATCCACTCGATGCTCGGCCTGGTCCGCGCCGGCATCGGTGCGGCCGTCGTCCCCGAGGCGGCGACCAGTCTTCATCTGGAGGACGTCGCCTTCCGGCCGCTCGGCACCACACCGGCGAACCCCGTCGAACTGTTCGCAGTGTGGCGAACCGACAATGATAATCCCGCATTGCGGCCGCTTGTCGCGATGTTGGAGAATGAGCTTGGACGGGCCTGAGTGGCCTTGATCGATATCCAGACTGGATCGATCGATAGAGCAATAGACTTAGACCTCCGACGGCGCGCCGCTTATCCACTCGAGCAAGTGGCGCTGACTGCATCGTCCGTCGCCACGACAACGAATACCGGGCGAACGTCCGGCGGGAATTGCGTGGTCATCATGGCCAATCGATACCCGGACTGAATGAGGCAACCGCAAGAGCGGGGCCCCGGGGAAGGAGAGGGATGCAGATGGCAACCGCCAGGGCCGGATCGAAGGCGACCCACGTCCGCTATCTGATCCTGCTGCTCCTGTTCGTTATCACATCGATCAGCTACGCTGATCGCGCGACGCTGGCGATGACCGGCCCGGCGATAGCCAAACAGCTTGCGATGAGCCCGGTGGCGATGGGCTATGCCTTGTCCTCCTTCGCCTTCGCTTATGTGCTGGCGCAGATTCCGGGAGGCTTGCTGCTCGATCGCTACGGCTCGAAGCTGGTCTATATCGCGGCGCTGCTGCTGTGGTCGTTATTCACATTGCTGCAGGGGGCGGCGGGTTTTCTGACCGGCCTCTCGGCAGCAGTGATGCTGTTCGGGCTGCGCTTCCTGATGGGGGCGGCCGAAGCCCCCTGTTTTCCTGCAAATGCGCGGATCGTCGCCGCGTGGTTTCCAACGGCCGAGCGCGGCACTGCGTCGGCGATCTTCAACGCCGCGCAATATTTCTCCCTGGTCGCTTTCGCCCCGCTGATGGGCTGGTTGGTCCACGACTTCGGCTGGGAATCGGTCTTCTACGTGATGGGCGGCCTTGGGCTCCTGGCAGCGGCGGTTTTCGCCAGCGTCGTGCGCTCCCCGCGCCACCACAAGGGCGTCAATCCGGCCGAGTTGAACGTGATCGAAGCCGGCGGCGGCCTGGTCGACATGGAAGAGACGCGGGGCGCGGGGCCAAGCCAGTTCACCTGGCACAATGTCCGCCAGGTGCTGGCCAACCGCATGCTGCTCGGCATCTATCTCGGCCAATATTGCATCAACGTTCTGACCTATTTCTTCGCGACCTGGTTTCCGATCTACCTCGTCCAGCAGCGTCATATGTCGATCCTGCAGGCCGGCTTCGTCTCGGCGGTCCCGGCCATCTTCGGCTTCATCGGCGGCGTGCTGGGCGGCGTCATTTCGGATCTGCTGCTGCGGCGCACCGGCTCGCTGACGTTCGCGCGCAAGACACCTTTGCTGCTCGGCATGCTGCTGGCGATGGTCATCGTCGCCGCCAATTATGTCGACAGCCAGGTGATGGTGATCGTGGTGATGACCGCGGCCTTCTTCGGCAAAGGCGTCGCGTCGCTCGGCTGGGCAGTGATCGCCGATACCTCGCCCAAGCAATTGCTCGGCGTAACTGGCGGCATTTTCAACATGGCTGGCAATACCGCCGGCATCGTGATGCCGATTGTGGTCGGTTATATCGTCAAGGCGACCGGCTCGTTCGATGGCGCGTTGATCTTCGTCGGCGCCCACTGCCTGCTCACCATCTTCGCTTATTTCGTGATCACCCAAAAAATCGAGCGACTGGAACTGCGGCCGGCAACGCCCGCGGCCTGAACAGTCGCACCTATCGGAGAGGATTGCATGAACACGTCCCGCAGAAGCTTCCTGATGGCCGGTTCCGCGCTGGCTGCCGGCGCTTTCGCCGCTCCCAAGGCGCTTGCCGCCCTGCCCGCGGCGGATCGTCCGATCTTCGAACTGGCGGTGCCGATGGCACCGCCCGAATGGGCATTGCTCGAACGTGCCGTGCTCGATGCGCACACCGCCGCGTGCGAAGCCTTCTTCGATCGCTATTTCGACGAGCGCGGCTTCCTGCTCGAACATGAACGCTGGGGCGGCGACGACGGCCCGGACGACGCGATCGAGAACGTCAACGACTGGCCCCAGCTCTATGCGCTCGGAGCGTCCGAGCGCGTCCGCCAGATGTATGAGAAGGCCTATGAGGGCCATGTCCGCCAATATACGCTGGCGCACACCACCGAGGTGCCGTTCGCACGCGATGGCATGTATTTCCGCGAATTCCCGGTCATGATGGACTGGCAGCACAATGGTGAGGGGCTGACCGTCTTCAACAATATGGGGCTCGGCGACCCTTACAACAAACGCTACCGCGATCGCGTCCGGCGCTTTGCCGGCTTCTACATCGGCGAGGATGCCTCCGCGCCCAATTATGACAAGCAGCACAAGATCATCCGCAGCATGTTCAATGGCAGCCGCGGGCCGCTAATGCGCAAGGCGACGGGGCTGGACTGGGCGGGCGATCCGATCGACACCTCCGGCGTCGACCAGAATTCGCTGCTCCACGGCGAGCACAGCTACGAGCAGATGGTCGCCCACTTCAAAGATTATAACGACACGACCGGGGACAATCCGCTCAACCTCGAAGCGACCGGGCTCGCCCTGAACGCCTATATGCTCGAACATGAGCCCAAATATCGCGACTGGATCATCGAATATGTCGATGCTTGGGTCGATCGCGCGCGCCGCAACAACGACATGATCCCGACCAATATCGGCTATGACGGCACGATTGGGGGCGAGGCCGGCGGCAAATGGTATGGCGGTGTCTATGGCTGGGCGTTCAGCCCGGTCGTGCCGCAGACCGGCAAGCGCGATGATCGCAACCGTATTCCCTTCTGCCTGCTCGGCTTCCTCAATGCCTATATGATCACCGGCGATGACAAATATCTCGACGTCTGGCGGCGCATGACCGATCACATCAATGCCAACGCCAAGGTGATCGACGGCAAGTTGTCGGCGCCGACCATGTATGGGGACAACGGCTGGTATTCGTACAAGCCCGGCAAGTGGCTGATCGGCAGCCAGGACATCTATTATCTCACCATGAAACCGTCGGACCGTGCGCGCGCGCCGGACAATCCGTGGCTGTCCTTCATCGAGGGCAAGAACCCGGGATATCCGCAGGTCGCGCTGCGTTCCGCGCTCGAGCGGATCCGTAATGCGCACGCCGCCTTGCTGTCCGATCAGACCACGCCCGACACGCGCTTCGCCGACACGATGATGGATCAGAATCCGGCCAGCGTCACCGCCTTGATCGAGCTGATGGAGGGCGGCATCCATATCGGCCGTCCGGGCTGGTCGCGCCTGTCACCGGGCGTCGGCGGCGCGCTGCAGTTCACGCGCTTCCGCTACTTCGATCCGGTCGCGCGGCGTGCGGGTATCCCGCAGGACGTCGCGGCTCTGGTCGAGACCCTCGCCGCCGACGGTTCGACTTTGACCTTAGTCAATACCAACCAGAGCGAAGGCCGCACCGTCGTCATCCAGGGCGGCGCTTATGGCGAGCACCAGATCGTCTCGGTGTCGGACGGTAAGAGCACGCAGCCGGTCAGTCAGCGCTTCTTCACGGTCCGGCTCGCGCCCGGCGCTGGCGCGCGGCTGTCGGTGCGAATGCAGCGCTTCGCCAACCAGCCGACGCTCGACTTCCCGTGGGCGCCGCCGATCGTCGACGGTAGCGAGCAGTATCGTCGGCTGAGCGCGCAGGAGCAGCATGATCTCCTCTGAACTGCCCGCGACCGGGGACCGCATCACCGCGGTCACCCTGTCGCTGGCATTCCTGCCGCTCGCCGTGCCGGTAAGCGATGCCAAGGTTCTTACCGGCCGTCAGAAGCCGCTTAGCGAAGTCGCATGCCTATTCGCCGAGATCGAGAGCCGCGACGGGCACAAGGGCATTGGCTTCAGCTATTCGAAGCGCGCTGGCGGTCTCGGCCTTTACGCTCATGCCAGGGAGGTCGCGCCGGCTTTGATCGGTGAGGATCCCAACGACATCGCCAAGGCCTGGACCAAGCTGGTCTGGGCCGGCGCGTCGGTCGGGCGGAGCGGGCTCGCCACGCAGGCGATCGCCGCGATGGACATCGCCTTGTGGGACATGAAGGCAAAGCGGGCGGGGCTGCCGCTCGCCAAGCTGCTCGGCGCGCATCGCGATGCCGTGCCTTGCTACAATACGTCGGGCGGCTTCCTCAATGCGCGAGTCGAGCAGATCCTCGACAATATCGACAAGGCGATCGCAGCCGGTATCGGCGGCATCAAGATCAAGGTCGGCCAGCCGGACCCGGCGATCGACCTGCGGCGCGTCGGGGCTATCCACAAGCATATCGATGGCCGCGTGCCGCTGATGGTTGATGCCAACCAGCAATGGGATCGCCCGACCGCGCTCCGTGTCGGCCGCAGCCTCGAAAGCTTTGGCTTAGTGTGGATCGAGGAACCGCTCGACGCCTATGACGCGGAAGGCCATGCGCAGCTCGCCGCGGCACTCGACACCCCAATAGCGACCGGTGAGATGCTGACCAGCGTCGCCGAACATTGGGAGCTGATCCGTCACCGTTCGGTCGACTTCATCCAGCCCGATGCCGCGCGCGTCGGCGGGATCACGCAATTCCTCAAGATCATGGCAATGGGCGATCAGGCGCATCTTGCGATGGCGCCGCACTTCGCGATGGAGATCCACGTCCACCTGGCCGCCGCTTATCCGCACAATGCCTGGGTCGAGCATTTCGACTGGCTCGATCCGTTGTTCAACGAAAAATTGGAAACTCGCGAGGGACGCATGATCGTGCCTGATCGGTCAGGACTAGGATGCTCATTGAGCGGGCAGGCAAGAGCATGGACTGTGGCGCTCGAGACGTTCAGCTAGTCATCGCCTCTAATCACGGCTTTTCGCCGCTGGACAAATAGAATATTGGTCGTCCCGTGGCGATTGGCGGCTTTTTTTGGTCGCTGCGGCGGCCGCGCCTGCCGCTGGGCTACTAGCTGGAACGCGCTCCGTTTGCCAAAAAGCCTTGGGTGGACGTAGAGATTCCAAGCGGTCGTCCGCCTGATCAGGCTGCCGTGACGATTAGAGCATACCGTAGGTTCACCCGCCTGAAAGGCCGCTCGCCAACGCTAGGGAGGCGTTCTGCGATCTGTTACCGTCTGCTTCGAACCTTTGGTGGGCATATACCTCTCTAAGAAGGCCAGCGTTCGCATAGCCTGATCCTGCGCCTGCGATGCCTTGAAATTGGAAGGCGAGTGACCGGCGCCATCGTATAGCGCCAGCTCGACGGTTCGGTCTAACCTGCGCAGCGCGGCGAACATCTTCGGCCCCTCGATAAATCCGGCAAAGTCGTTTGTACCCTCGAGGATCAGCAGCGGCGTGTGGATGCGGTCGGCGTGATAATAAGGGGAATTGTCTATGTAGCGGGCCGGATCGTCCCCCAGCGAGCCGCCCAGCCGCGGTTGCCCAGTTTCCAGCCAGTTACCGTTGTGTCGCATCTGAGGACACGAAGCCCGTGTGCAGCCGCCACCCCAGCATGCCTCGGGAGGCGATGAACGATACAACAGCCCTATTTCAAAATCGTGCGGGGTACTCGCCCAGGTAGCATCCGGCCCTAGGAAATGATTGGGCCCTGCCGGCCCCGGATCGACCAGCTCACACCATCGCGGCGCACGGTGCCGGTTACCTGCTTACCGATCTGCGGCTGCAGCGCCGGGCGCCATGGCACGAGCGTGAATTCGCGCGACATCTCGACAAGCGCGAATCGCCCGCTGACCAAGTCAACACGTCGCCGCAATATGCCATCGATGCGCACGCCGGGTGCGACCTCGGCAAAGGAAAGATATAGCTCTCCAGAAAGCTGCCCGGCGACGCGTAAGAGTTCGCGGCGCTGGAGGGTTGCGAGCAGGTCGGGCCGGTAGCTGGTCCGCGCGCCGACTTCTTCGGCAAATTGGTGGGTGACGAGCCATTGCCGACGACGCTCAAGCGCATCGCGAACCTCAGTCCCGAACCCCGTATCGCGCGTGACCACCGGTTCGGTCGAAAGAAGGTCACGATCGAGCCAAGTCGCAGCATCGGCGTCAATTAGCTGGGCCAGCGGCCGGGAGGATAGTAACGCGATCGCCACCGGCCGGTCGCGCACCATTCTGGCCTCATGCGCGGCGGCGCGTTCAAGATGATCGGTCGAGATGATCCATTGCCCGGAGGGCTCGCGGGTCGCGCCCCCGCTCAGCCGGCGCATCGCTTCGAGCCGCTGGACGTGCGCCTCGGCATAGTCCTGCGTCGCGCTCGGATCATGGCGTAGATGGGCGTCGATATCGTAACGTCCGCCATTGGCCGCAGCGACCGCCGCGATCGTCCGATCGGCCTCCCGCACCTCGGCGCGAAGCGGCTCGATCCGAACCACCGCACCCTCAAGCATCGTGTCGAGGCTGGCGCCCCTGCCGATACCAACGAAATGGCTGCGGCCGTCGATGCCGTCGACGATCAGATAATGGCGATCGCCATGTTCGTCGGCAAGGCCGCGTCCTACCACGCGGCCCACCAGCGGGCAGGTGTCACCCGCCGCCGGATCATAGATCGCCTGGTCGGCCTGTGCGCGTGTGATCCCGCGGCGTGTGAATTCGCGCTGCATCGTACGAATGATGTCGCCGCGTTCGCCCATCCGCCGCAGCGTGTCTTCCACGCCGTCCGCTAGCCGCCACTGCCCGCCTCTGATCGGCTCGGCGAGGCCCAGCCGTCCGAGCTTGGCGAGCCGTCCCGTGCGGATGGCCTGCTCGGAGGCGTCCCCGGCGGCGGCCGACACGATGCAATCGCGGTCTGCGTCGTGCAGCAAAGCGCGGTCGAGCGAGGTTAGTCTTTCCTGCTCGATCTCGGCGCGCCGACTAGCCTCGATTTCCCGCGATGAGCGCGGTCCCAGATCGAGATCGAGCAGCTCGCTCGCGCGCCTTCGCATGCCCGTGGTGAGATATTCACGCGCGATGACGAGGTCGGCGCCGCGGTCATCCTTGCCGCGCATGATGATGTGCGTGTGGGGATGGCCGGTGTCGAAATGGTCCACCGCAACCCAATCGAGCCTGGTGCCGAGATCTTCCTCGGCCCGCGCCATCAGCCGCCGCGTCAGCGGTTTCAGATCCTCAAATTCAGCACCGTCCTCGGCCGAGACGATAAAGCGGAACTGATGACGATCGCCTTCTGTCCGCTCCTGAAATGCCCGGCGATCGGCCGCATCAGATTCGGCCCCGTACAAGGTACCGCGTTCGCTGGTGCGCGTGGTGCCGTCGCGCTCGAGGTAGCGCAGGTGCGCCGCCGCACCCGCAGCGCCCTTGCCGGCGAGCCGGACGATGCTGGCCTTAATGACGACGCGGCGGCTTCCCAACAGACCCGCCGTGCCGCGTCGCGCGAGTAGCCGGCCGACACCGGCGCCGCGCCCCATCCGGCTGCCGCTAAAACCGTTAGCTGAACTGTTTACTAGCAGTGGTCCGCCGCGAGCAAGATTGGCCGCAGCGAGGACCCGCCCGGTATAGCGGCGGGTGCGCGCCGCGCCGCCGTTTTTGCGCATGCGGCCGAGCCGCGGCTCGAATTCGTTCTCGCTCGTCATCGGTGGATCCGCACACGATTGCGCCGTCACCATGATCCGACTTGCGATCCAACAAAAGCGGTGCCGGCAAACCCACGACGGTCCGCCAAAAACCGGCAGCCGCGGCACTGTCGGAGCGGAGCCAGTGCCTCCCCGCAGTTGGAAAAAGGATGTGCAGACAAGGGCTTGCAGCGCCACCGGTGCCGCAGCTTTATCTTGCCTTCGCCCGCCTTTGCTCGCCTTTCGCGTCGCTCGACCTGCCCTCCCCCACGGCGAACCGCCGCATCCCGAAAATCAACACGGCGCGAGACCAGCCCCGCGCCGTGCCCGAAAAACCGTCACTATCGCGGCTGCTCGAACGCCTCATAGGCATCCCAGGCGCTTTCCAGCCGCTGCCTGCCGCTCAGAAATGCCGGTTTGCCCTCCCGATCAAGTCCGATCCTCGCGACAAACCAACATCCCGCGAGATAACCGAGTACGAGCCAGACTTCGTGCTCGCCGTCCTCCTCGTCCAACGGCTCGGCGATACCGAGCAGGCGCGCATCGATGCGCGCGTCCCAGTGAAAATCGGCCACCTCCCCGGCCACGATCCGCTCGGCGGACGCGGCGTCGATCCCGCATGCCATGTCGGTGGCAAGACTGGCGATCAGCGCCGGAAGCGGGTCGTGCGCGGCGGCTTGAAGGGTCGTGATATCCATAGCGGCATGCTCCTTTGAAAGCTTCGTTCCCGACCTTGGGAACAGCATGTCGTCGGCGGGCACCGGCGCGGCTGTCAGGGCCGCCGCAGCGCAGCGCAGGCGCCGCGCCAGCGGCGGCGGAGGAACCGATTTGCGCAGCAAATTGGAGGGGCCGCCGGCCTTGAGAGCCGCGCCGGTGCCGGCCATCCTGGGACCTGCAGAAAGTCCTATTCCCCACCCTGCCCCGGCACCGCCGGCACACGCTCCGCCGCGACATCATGGCGAATCGCGAACAATGCCGGCTGGATGCGTTCGACCGGACCATCGGCTGGCGTATGACCGTCGAGCGCCACGAACAGGGTCCGTCTCGGCGACGGCTCGATCCTGGTTCCTAACGGTCGATTGGCTGGCCGCCCCGCCGCGCCGGATTCAACAATCTGGGCAATATAGGCGCTGGTCTCTGCCGGCAGCGGCGCCCCCAAAAGGTGCGCGCGATAGCGGTCCGGCCCGGCATTATAGGCGCCGAACAGGCCCGGATAACCGAAGCGGTCATACATCATCCTGAGGAAGCCGGCGCCGGCGAGGATATTGTCGCGCGGATCATACGGGTCACGGCCAAGCCGCATCCGCGCGCGCATCTCCACCCAGGTCGCGGGCATCAGCTGCATCAGCCCCATCGCGCCTGCCCGGCTGGTGATCGGCCGTCCGCCGACTAGGGTTCGGCCCGCGCTTTCGACACGCATTACGCGGCCGATCCAGTCGGCCGGGATCCGCGTGCGCGCGGCGGCCTCCTGGATGAAGGCCCGCCACCTCGGCGGGCCCTCTGCGCGCGCCGCGACCGCGCCCGCCGCGAATATCACCACCACGACGACATGCCTCAGCGCGGCCATGTCAGCTGTGCCTCGCCGAGGATGTCGCCGACATCGCTCGGGCCAAAATAGCGCCCGTCGAAAGAACCGGGCACGTCCGCCATCACCAGCAGATAGCGGTCGCGCGCGAGTTGGCCGCAGCCACGCCAAAGCGGCATCGGCCGGCCGGCACGGTCCCGCCGCAGGCGCGCGACCGGCGGCTGGCCTGGCAGAATGAGGCGCTCGCCGCGCGTACAGATCCGGTCGCCCGGCACCGCCGCGATCCGCTTCACCAGCGGCACGCCGAGCGGCAGGTAGCGGCGCGCCGCTGCCAGCCGCGCGAACCGGGCCGGCAGCCGCGCGATCACCATGTCGCCGCGCGCGATCGCGCGCGGCGCGGCGACGACGTAAAGCCCAAGCGGCGCACTCCGGCTGACGTTCCAGACGAGCAGCGGACGCGCGGCTGGCGCCGCGAGCGCCGCCAGCGCGAGCGCGCCGGACAGCAGCGCCCACGCGCCGCTCGTGCGCCGCTCAGGCATCGCCCCCGCCGCGCGCGCGCGATGCCGACCACGCCTCGATGTCGTCGACATGATAGCGCCAGGTTCGCCCGTGCAGCCGGCACAAGGGGCCGCGTCCCTCGGCGCGCATCTTCTTGAGCGTGCCGACGCTGAGACCGAGATGAAACGCCGCCTGCTTGGCGGTCAGAAAGGGGCATATCTTGCGCGCCGTTTGGGCGCGCTCGGCGGTTTCGAACGACAGCATGGCTGCCTGCTCCGGCGATACGGCTTTGCGGGATTGCGCCGCGATCGAGCGGTTCGCCCAACCGGCGCGGCGTGGGGAGGGTCGGAATCGGCACCTTGCGAATTCGACCGTCCCAGAAAAGGGTATCCCGCGCCCGAGCGGGCGCGGGATGGTGGGGCGTTCAGTCGGCCGGGTTCCAGATGATGGCGAACATGTCGTCATCGTCCCGGCCGGCGGCGCGGCCGAGATTGGCGTAGAGCCGGCGCGGGCCGAACTCGGGCGCCGCGAAGCTCAGCGAGACATAATCCCGGCCCGAGGTTTCGCCGCGGCGGATCCAGCCGGCACCGACCTCGACACCGTTGGCGGCGACGCGGTAATCGGGCTGCGCGTCGCTGGACTTGCTGGCCGGCACGATCTCGATATCGGCACGGATCGAGAGCGTCTTGAGCTGTCCCTTGAAGCCGTCCTGATGGCGGCTGACATAACCGATGGCGGGCATTTCGAGTCTCCTTGAATGGTCGCCCGGACCTGTTTCCGGACGATGGCCGCGCGGCGAACCGGTCCCGCCAGGCGCGCGCGCACCCGCGAGGGCCGCAGCGCAGCGGAGGACCGGAGCGCGCGGCTTATTTGCAGCGTAGCGGCCGCGAGGAGCCCGTGGCACACGGGCGGGGAAATAAGCCGCGCGCGATGGTTTCGCGCGTGCCGGACCGGTTCAGCAGCGGTCGAAATCGCCGAAGACAGGCCGGCGCCCGTTGGACGGATGGCCGCCGCCGGTGAAGCGGCGGCATGTTCGGCGCAGGGCAATGCGCATGGTATGTCGCCGAGGCGGGGCGCGGCAAAAGGCCTGCCCGCATTTGCACCCGTATGGCGTGACAACGGGCCCTAGCGGTGACGGCCGGCGGCCTGAAATCCGCAGGCTCACCTCGGGGCGTGGCGCGTAGTGCCGGATGGCCTTTTCGCCTGTCCCTGCGCCGCTGTTCCCGCGCCCGCCGCCCGGCTTGATAAAGCCGGGCAAAAAGAAGCCCGCGCGAGCATTCCGCGCGGGCCAGGTGCGGACGCGATCACGCCGCGAGCGGAATGTCGCTCCCGGGCTGAGCCGCGACCGGCAATGCCACAGGACCGCCTGCATGCCCGATCTCTGCTCCGTCGCGCGCCAGCGCGCTGCCAGCGGCCTGCGCTGCTGCGGCCTGCGCTCCGCTCGCCCCCGGCATCTCCGGGGCAGGTGCGGCGTCGACGGCTGCGGCCTTGGCCGCCGCCAGCTGGGCATGGGCGCTGACCATCCCGACCCCGCCGCGCTTGGTGTAGGCGACGGGCGGGAAGCCCATCCATTTCGGCACCCAATGCGCAACCTTTGGACGGCCGTCGGTGCCGTCGAGATGGTTGCGGAGGATGGTCTTGAGCGTTCTGGCCTTCTCCTGGCTGTTGGCCTTGGCGACCTTGGAACCGGCAACCTCGGCGACCAGCGCATGGAGCAGTTCCTTATCGCGGTTGAGCGCAAAGAAGGCGTCGTCCGCATGCCAATAATGCGCCATGTCGACGCCCAAAGTCAGCCCGACCGCCTCGACCGCGACCGAGCCGACCGCCAGTGCCTCGCCCATGCAGACCGCGAGCAGCGCCAGCACGTCGGCGTCGGTCATGTCGAGCAGCCGCAGGAACAAGCCGACAAGGCCATGAGGCTCGCGACGGTGGCGCAGCAGGGTCGGGTCGTCGGGATCGAGCCCCAGCGTCTTGAGCGCTTGGCGGCGCCGCTCGGCGAACCGCGCCTCGGCGCGGCTGTCGTGCAGACTCTTGGTGGCCTCGTCGCGCGCGCACTGCGGATCGGGCCTGACCGACACCAGCGGCGAGCCCGCGACGATGTGCGCGACGATCAGCCTGAGCGCGATCTCGGGATGGTCGAGCAGCTCGGCGCGCGCGGCGGCGTGACGGTGGAGATCGACATAGCTGGCGAGCGGCCCGCTCAGTTCGCCGCGTGTCGGCTTGGCCGCGTCCTTGCTCGCCGCCGCCTTGGCTTCGCGTTCGGCCGCGCGGCGGCTGACATAGCCTTCGTGCGCGATTACCTCGCCATTGGCGCGCACGTCGAGATAGACCCGCCCGCCTTTGCGCTTGGCCCGCTTCTCATGGTCGTAGCTGGAGAAATGTTCGGTCGGCGGCACGATCACGACCTCGCCCCACCCTTGGGCGAGATAGGCCTCGCGCTTCGTGGCGATGGCGGCGTTCTGGTGCTCCCAGAAACCGGCGACATCGCTGAAATAGCGGTCTTCCCCGAACAGGTCGGCGACCGTGGCGAGCCCGCTCGCCGCGATATCGAACACGGCATGCGCCGCCGGGATCGACTGCCCGCCGAACAGCCATGCTTTGAGCCCGTGCCCGGTGGGGGCATATCGATCGGGGTCGTCCCACTGCGCGAGCCAGTCCTGCTGCTGGCGCTTGCTCGCCATCGTCAGGTGACGCACGCCGACCATGTCCAGTTCGCCTCGCGCGTAGAGCTGGCGGATGCGCGGCAGCAGATTACCGAGCGCCAGCACCTGCCTGACCGCGCGTTCCGGCAGCCCGAAAGTCAGCCCGATCTCGTCCGGCCTGCGCCCTTGCTTCACCAGCCGGGTGAAGGTCTCCCACCGGCTGACCTCGTCGGGATCGAGCCGCGCGATATTCTCGATCAGCGAGGCTTCGAGCGCGTCGGCATCGTCGCCACCATCGAGGATCGCGCACGGCACCTCCATCGCGGTTGCGGTTTCGGCCGCGACCGCCTGCGCCGCATGGAAGCGGCGGCGCCCGGCGACAATTTCGAACAGTTCGCGGTCGGCGACCGGTCGTACGATCAGGCATTGCAGGATGCCGCGCGTGCGCACGGTCGGCACCAAATCTGAGACGTCGGGCGGGCGCTTGCCGTCGCGCATGTTGAGACGGCTCACTTCGAGCTTGTCGAGGGGGATATATTCGAGTTTCATGATCAACACTCCATCGTGAGTGCCGGTCCCGCTTCCCTCTCCCAAGGCCTTGCGGGACCGGCTTTATTGCGGCGATACGCGCCGCGCGTCAGCCGCCGGGCGCTCCGGGCGGAAGCTTGGTGAACAGGTCGAGTTGTGCGCGCGCATTGAGGTCGAACAGGCCGATGTCGCAGGGACGCTGCGGCCGGACGGGCTCGAGCGGCGCGGCCGCGCGCAGGCGCAGGCGGTCGCCCAAGCTGATCGGGGCGATGCCGCCGATCAGCCATTGCAGTCCCGCTTCGGTCGGCTCGCACGCGGGCGCGGTGGGGGGCAGCGCCTCGCTCATGACGCCGCCTCCGCCGGGGCCTCGGCCAGCCGGGCGAGCAGCCAGTCGGCGGCCTTGCGCGCCGCGCTGGCGGCGCGGAAGATCGCGCGATTGTCGCCCTTGAGCAGGTCCAGCCAGCAGGCGAGATAATCGCAATGGCGCACGGTCGGGACGATGCCGAGCGAGGCGCACAGGAAGGCCGAACCCAGTTCGGCGACCAGTTCCTCGCGCGCATAGCCCGCGCTGCCGAACGCATGCGACAGGTCGCGCCCCAGCCGTGTCGCGTGCCCGGTGGCGTGAGTCAGTTCATGGAGCGCGGTCCGGTAATAGTTGATGCGGTCGAAGAACGCGCAGGGCGGCGGGACCTGCACGAAGTCGAGGATCGGCGCATAGAAAGCGCGATTGCCGCCGATCTGATATTCGACCCCGCTGGCGTGGATCAGCGCTTCGCCGACAGCGACCACCGCCGGTTCGGCGAGCGGCGCCGGATCGCCGTCGCAGCCGCCCAATCCCTCGCATTGCGCGACATTGAACAGGGTGAAGCGCTTGAGGAACGGGATGGTGCGGGGTTCGCAATGCTGCTCGGAAGCGCGCGCCTTCTCGTCTTGCGGCGTGAAGCGGTCGGCAAAGACCACCTGCGTGCCGCGCTCGCCCTTGCGGACCATGCCGCCGAGCTGCTGCGCCTGCTGGAAGGTCAGCCAATCCTGCGAGGGATAAGCGCGCTCGATGACCGCGCCCCACAGGATCAGCACATTGATGCCGGAATAAGGCCGCTTGCTGGCGGCATTGCGCGGCAGCGCGGCCGTGGCGCCGCCGCGCCTGCCCCACGGCTGAACCCATGGCACGCGCCCGCCCTCCAGCTCGGCGATGATGCGGTCGGTGACCTCGTCGTACAGGCTCGGGCGCGGCGCCGCGCCGGCCTCGGCTCGAGCGCCGGCGGATCGCGCGGGCGTGGCTCTGCCCGCCTGACGCTTGGCGGGCCGCTTATGGGTTGAAGACATCGCGCACCTCCTCGCCACCCCAGCACGGCCCCGGCAGCGGGGGTGGGCGGCAGAAGCGAACGGACAGGCGCGGGTCAGCCGGCGGCGGCATCCGCAGGACCGCAATGCAATGGAGGAGCCGCAGCGTGAGCGCAGGCTTGCCGGCGGCGGCGACGCGCCTAGACGGAAGCGCCGCCCGCACCCGCAGCCGGGGCCGCGCCGACACGCCGCCGCGCACCGGCGCGGCGTCCGCTGCAAAAGCGCCAGCCGATCGTCACCGAAGGCCGAGACGGCAGGAGGCCGGCTCGGGGGCGAAGACGGCTTCGTCGAGCCCTAGAGCGCGGTCGTGCACCGCAGGTGCACGAGGCGCCGAACGGGTACTGCAACCGGGACCGCGGGCTTACGCGCTACCGCGCGGACCGGCGCATCAGCCAGCGATAGCCGCCACCGGCGAGATGGTGGGCCTCGCCGACCAAACGCCTGATCCGCGATCGTAACGAGTCGGACGAGCCGGTCCACTCGGCCCGCACCCGGGCGCGGCCGTAAAGCATCTCGGCGAGCTCCCGCTGGCTCGCCCCCGCCCGCAGCGCATCGGCGACGCGAAACAATGCCAGCCAACGCTCGATGCGCGGCTCAGCGGGAAAGAGCGAAGCCGGAAATTGGCGTTCGAGGCAGATCGCCATCAGCCGCCGCAGCGTGAGCAGCTTGGGCTTGGTATCGCGCGTCCCCTCCAGCAGATAATGCAGCACCACCGGGCCGCGGGCGAGCGTGCCTTGCGCCACGTCGAGCCGGATGTGGTGCAGCCGGTCCGACAAGACCGCTCGCTCGATACCGTCGTCGCCCATCACCAGCGTCGTCCAGCGGCGCACGAGCGATACGGGAAGTGCGTTAGGGTCGCGCGCGCCGGTCGGCGAAGCGATCACCCCCAACACGCCCGGGTCGAGTTCCGCCCGCCAGAGAATAGCGGCCTCGGGTGCGGGACGTGCAGGATCCTCGGCGAAAGCGAGCCGCCAGCGGGACGGGGCCGGCATCGTACCGCGTGTCGCGGTCGAGGCGCGCAAATACCAGATCGTATAGGCGGGATCGCGGCGTAGCCATTCCCACATCAGCCCGGCGCGATCGAGCTCGCGCAGATATTCGTAATCGGCTAGCCGGGTGCCGTCGGGACAGGAAGCCATCGGCGACCACCACCACCTAATTGGCGGAAATTGCGACCAAAATGGAAACTTTCGTGCGTGACGACAGGGGCCATGTGACCATATTGTACGCGCTTGCACGCCGCCCGCCGGCTTGAGACACCGTCGGATGGCCCGAGCTGGGAAAGGACGATCGCGGGAGCACCGGCGCCTTGATCCGCCGCCCGTGGGCGGTTGGACCGATGGGCCTGGGTCAGGTTGAGGCGTTCATCCGTCTCGTCGCGGCCATTGCCAACGCCGACGACCTGGCGGACGCCATGGCCGCGATCGCGGCCGATCTCGGCTTTCAATATTTCGCGATAATCCACCATGTCGATCTGACGGCGGCAGGCGCGACGGCGATCCGGCTCCACAATTATCCGCCGCGGTGGGCGGAGCATTATGAGAAAAATGGCCTCGGCGTCAGCGATCCGGTTCATCGCGCCAGCCATCGCACGAGCATCGGCTTTCGCTGGTCGCGCATCCCCGCGCTGATCAAGTTGACGCCGCGCGACCGGCAGATGCTCGAGCGCGGGCGCGTGGAAGGGATCGGTGACGGCTTCACCGTGCCGGCCAATGTGCCGGGGGAGGCATTCGGCTCGTGCTCGTTCGCGAATGAAGAAGGGCAGCCGGTGGCCGATGCCATGCTGCCGCTGGCGCAGCTGGCGGGAGATTATGCCTTCGAGGCGGCGCGCCATGTGTGGCGGGTGCGCGAGGGCAGCGGCGCGGCGCGGCTCACCGACCGGCAGCGCGACTGCGTGCTGTGGGCGGCACGCGGCAAGACCGACTGGGAGATCAGCCGCATCCTCGACGTGAGCGAGGAGACGGTGATCCGCCATATCAAGCTCGCCCGCGAACGTTATGGCGTGGAGAAGCGTACATCACTCGCGATCCGCGCTTTATTCGATGGAACGTTGAGCTTTGCCGACATCCTGAAACACTGAAAATACCCCTTTCTGGGAATAGGCCGGAGACATGCCAGGGAAGATGTTCGCCTCGAACCCGAGGGGAACAGGCGCATGCTCCACATCCTGTCGATCGCTGCCCCGACGCAAGGCGCCGAGCTGCTGCGCCGCATGTTCGAGGCTCGCAAGCGGGTGTTTGTCGATCTGCTGGGATGGGATGTGCCGGTCATCGACGGCCGCTACGAGGTCGACCAGTTCGACGACGGTCATTGCGTCTACCTGGTCCTGACCGACGATGCCCACGATCACGTCGCCTCGTGTCGGCTATTGCCGACGAGCCGACCGCATCTGTTGGACACGCTTTATCCGCAATTGTGCGAGGCGGCTCCGCCAGCGGCCGAGGATATCTTCGAGATCACGCGTTTCTGTCTGGAACGCGACCTTCCGACGCGGGATCGCCGGCGTGCGCGCGATACGTTGGTGTGCGCGCTGGCAGATTATGCGCTCGACCGCGGCATCGCTGCCTATAGCGCGATCGCGGAACGCAGCTGGCTCACGCAGATCGAGGCTTTCGGCTGGCGTACGCGGCCGCTCGGGCCATTGTCCGGCGCCGGCCCACGTGCCCTGGCCGGGCTGCAGATCATGATCGACCGCGACACACCGAATGCCTTGCGCGCGGCCGGTCTCCACCCAAGCGAGACACTGCCCTACCCGCGCGACCGGGAAGCGGCGTGATGACCGGGACCGGGTCCGCCGCCGCCGACACCGGCGCCGCCGACGCGGTGCGCGCGCTGCAGGAGGAGGGTTATTGCATCATCCGGGGCGCACTGCCCGCAAGCGCGATCGAAGCGCTCGACGATGACTTGGCGCAGCCATTCGCGGACACGCCGTTCGGGGAGGGCAGCTTCTACGGCACGCAGACGAAGCGGTTCGGCCGCCTGCTTGCCCGGTCGCCACGGGCGCAGCGGCTGGTGCTGCATCCGCTGATCCGTGGGGTCGTCGACACCATCCTCCTGCCTCATTGCGATATCGTTCAGCTCAATGTCGCCCAGGCGATCGCCGTCCATCCCGCCGCGCTCCAGCAAATGCCGCACCGCGACCAGGACATGTGGCGGGTTGCACCGGGAGACGCCGAATATCTCGTCAACGTGATCTGGCCGTTCGTGCCATTCACCCGCCAGAACGGCGCAACCTTGGTATGGCCGGGCAGTCATGGCCGTCGGGCCGCGTCGAGCGAGCTTGCGGGCGAGCCGGTCGCTGCCGAGATGGCGCCCGGCGACGCGCTCCTGTTCCTGGGCTCGACCGCCCATGGCGCGGGCGCCAATCGCAGCGACGAGATCCGGCGCCCCTGCGTGATCGGCTATTCGCTCGGCTGGCTTAAATCCTACGAGAACCAGTTCCTCGCTTATCCGCCCGCCGTCGCAAAGGCCTTCGCGCCCGAGCTGGCGGCGCTGGTGGGATATCGTCAGCACCGGCCCAATCTCGGCAATTACGAGGGGCAATGCCCGTCGATCCTGCTGCGCGATGGGTGCGACCGGCCGCTGGCGGCGATCGATGCGCTGCGTCCGGACCAGGTGAAAATGGTCGATGCGTTCGCGGAAGGCCAGCGCGCCTCGCGATGAACGCGGGCCCCGTATCGGACCGGGTCTATGCCGCGCTGCGCGCGCGCATCCTCGGTCATCGTCACCCGCCGGGCGAGCGCCTGGATGCGGCCGAGCTCGCCGATCGCCTGACCAGCAGCGTGACGCCGGTGCGCGACGCGCTCAACCGGCTGGCGGGCGAAGGCCTGGTCGAAGCGCATAGCGGCGACGGCTTCTTTCTGCCCGCATTCGACGAGCCGGGATTGGCCGATCTGTATCGCTGGTCGAGCGACCTCATGAGCCTGGTGCTGCGGCAGAAAGTGATGCCGCGTGAGCGGCGCCGGGGCGGTGCCGGCGGCGCCAGCAATGCCGAACGCATCGCCGGCCTGTTTGCCGGGATTGCCGCGCTGTCCGATAATATCGAGCATGGCCGCGCGGTCGCGCGCTGCAGCGCGCGCCTGTCGGCGGCGCGTATGGTCGAAGCGGAAATCTTTCCCGACCTGGACGAAGAGTTCGCGCAGATCGATGCGCTCGATCGGGCGCAGGAGCGCGTAGCCCTGGGCAGGATATTGCGCCATTATCACGCACGACGCGTGAAGCGGGCCGGCGCGCTGGTTCGCCTGCTCTACCGCGCCGGCCAGGATTCCCCTCGCTGACGAGCCGGCCCGATCATGGATGTGGGTCGAGGCCAGCTCGCCACCCCAATCTTAAGGCCCTTGCCCCGTTTACGAAGGCTTGAGGCGAAGTGCTCGAATGTCACTGCCACCAGGGCAAGTGCAGCGTCGGCTGATGGGCATAGCGCTTGATGCCGATCGTGAAGGTCGCCCCTGCACCGGGGGCGAGCCGCACATCGAAATTGGGGGCGTCGATATCGGTCGATTGTCCCGCGACCGAGACAATCGTCGCCTGATGTTCTGCATAGGCGCCCATCTGCACCGTCACGAGGTGGGCCTCGACCGGATTCACGTTGACGATCGTTACCGTCACCGCACGGGGCTCGATGCGCGATACCAAAGCGGCGACGTCGGCCGGCAGTCCGGCGCGGCGAGCGACCGGGTCGAAATACCGCAAATTGGCCTGGAGCATTTCCGGCCCGTGCCCCGATCCGCCCGGATCATTGGCGCCCATCGTCAGGTTAATCAGAGCGGTCGTGGAAACCGCATTCGCCTCTTCCCAGCGGGTTGCATCGGGCGGGAAGCCGATCGTGCTGTCATCGTCGCGGATACGTTCGGCGCCGATCCGAACCTCCTCGATAGCCTGGGCCAGCGCCTGCATCGGATAGCCCGGATTTCGCCCCCGCAGGAACTGGATCCAGCCGTTGTTGCCGAGTCTGGCGAGATCGCCCTGGCTCATCGACCAGAGATAGATGTCGGTCTCGACCAGCCTGCGATTGCTGAGGCCCGGGCTGGAACCGTTGACGTCGTAATAGCCGTACCAGCCCTGGTCGCCAAAATAGACCGGAAGCTTGGTGACGCCGTTCTCGACCTTCTTCTGGGCGTAGAGATTGTCGAGCTGGCTGCGGAGTGTTTGGGTGTAGGCCTGATCGCCGGTCAGCAGCAGCGCGTTGCCGAAGGCCTCGGGTGGGCCACGCAGCACGTAATTGCGCTTGCCTGTATCGACGGAACTCCACCCGAACACGCCACCATACCATTTGCCGTCAGCGTCCGCGCCGATCACGCCGTTGGTGCCGATGTTGGACGGGATATTGCCGCCATTCTGCGCGATCCGGTCGCGCCAGGCATTTACATAGTCGAGCAACCAGTCGCGATATTTGGCCTTTCCGGTAAGCATATAGGCGGTCATCGCCAGATTGGTCGCACCGAGGTTGAGCGGGTGATCGCCGATTATGCTGGTGACCTTGGCGAAGCGGGTGCGCCGCAGCGGATTCTCCCCCGTAACACCGGGCCCATCCCATTCATCGGCGGTCGGCAAGCGCATGGTCGGCCCGCGCGAGCCGTTCCACAGGCTGCGGATGATGCGGTGCTGCTTGTCGTAATTCTGCGCGGCGGGATCGTCGCCGTCATAGAAATCGGCGAACCGCTCCATCCGCACGCGGTACAGCTCGTCGTCGGGCCGGCTGAGCCCATAGAACAGGTAACCGGAAAGGCCCTCACCGATATGCTCCCAGTCGAACGAGCCGAGAAATTCGCGCTGGTAGATGCCGTCCTTGGCCATCTCCACCTGCGGGATCCTCGCTTGCGAGAATTGGTCGAGATGGCCTTCATAGATACGGCGCCACTGCTCGATGATGCTGTCGGGCCCGCCCAGCATATGCGCGAGCGGCCAGTTGCGGATCGGCTCGACCGCGTCATCCGGCCCATCGGCGATGCCCCAATGGGTCGGTCCCTTCAGCCACCCGCGGCCATCGACGAACCTGTCGACGAACGCCTGAGCACCCTTTGCATTCATCGCCAGCAGGTTGCGTTCGGCGAGCGCCCAATCGGGCGCCGCCATCGGTGCATTGATCTCGACCACCGTGCGCGGAGCGCTGGCGCGAAAGAAGCGGGGCCGTGTATCGGTCTGGGAGGGGCGCCGCGCTTCGCCGGCGTCGAGCCCATCGGCTCGATGGCCGGGCGAGATTGTCGGAGCCTCCGCCATTGCCGGCATCGCCAGTGCGATCGATCCACCCAACGTCGCTGCCAGCATGCGCATCCGCATCGCCATCACGTATTGCTGGCTTGATCGAGGATATCATGGCTCTTGGCAAAGCCGAGAAACAGGTCCGGCCACGCCGAAGCGGTTTTTCCGACCGCGCCACCGATGCCGAAACCATGGCCGCCATGCTCAAACAAATGCAATTCCGAGGGGCCACCGGCGGCGCGCAGCGCGGCAAACATGGCGAGGCTGTTCTCCACGGGCACGCTCGCATCGTCTGCCGCATGAAAGATGATGACCGGCGGCGTGTCGGCGGTGACATTTCGTTCGACCGATTGAGCAGCGATCGCTTCCGCTGTGGGCTCGCTCCCCAGCAGAGCGTCGCGGGAGCGTGCATGAACGAGCGGCGCAGCCATACCGATCACCGGATAGAGAAGCCCGACCAGATCGGGGCGCGCCGAAACCCGGTCGACCGAATCGACCGCGGCATAGGTTGGCCGCGCGTGACCGACTGCCAGGGACGCCGCCAGATGTCCGCCAGCCGAAAAGCCAACCGCGGCGATACGGCTGGGGTTGAGACCGAATTGCGTCGCCCGTGCCCGGATCAGGCGCACCGCGCGCTGGGCGTCCTGCAGCGCGACCGAGGACCGGTCGTGCCACCCTTCAGCCGGCAAACGGTAACGCAGCAGGAATGCCGTTATGCCACGCGCATTGAGCAGGCGCACGGTCTCGAGCCCCTCGCGATCGATGACCTCCCGCAAATAGCTGCCGCCGGGCATGAGCAGCACCGCCCCGTCGCTTGTCTGCCGTTCCGGGACGAAGCACTGGATGGTTGGCCGCGCGATGCCGAGAATGTAGCGATTGGGGCCGGATGGCAGCCCGCCCTGATCGACAATCGTTTCCACCGGCAGGATCGCGGGCGCACCTGGCGGAAGCCCGGGCCATAGCGGAATTGTGGTCGGTTCCACCGCCGGAGGCGCCGCGCGGGCGATCTGGCTGGCGAGGCACAGTCCTGCGCCCAGAGCAAGTATCTCGCGGCGCGGGATCACGCGCCCGGATGCCAGCCGCCCAGCACACGATCTGGGGTGAAGAAACGTGCCTGCGCATCGGTCAGGGAACGGCGGCGGCGCGAGGGCACGCCTGCGCCCGGGCCGGAACTGCCATATTCGAAGAAGCGCGCCTCTTCGGGCTGCATATAGAGGCGGCCGCCGCCTTTGGGCGTGTAGTGCATATGATACCAGGCGTCGGCCAGGATATGGTCGTCCATCCAGCAGCGGATGAAGACCGACTGGCCGATCGCGCGGGGATTCGAATATTGGCCGTCCGGGAACTTCTGCTGATGCTTCCATGGACGCCCGAGCGCGACCGAATGCGGGCCCACGCCGGCCTCCTTGGTCAGGCGGCAGCGGTCGAACACCAGGCCGTAAGGCTGGTCGATATCGGTACTGGGGGCGGTGATGAAACCTTGGAACGGCTTGCCGGGCCGCAGCCGTGAGACGATCTCGCAACGCTCGAACAACACCCGTCCACCGCCATAAATGAAATCGGTGCAGCCGCTGATCCGGCAGTTGCGGAAGAGCGCCAGCCCTTCCTCGGTCCACAACGTGTCCTGATAGCCGTCGATGCGGACATTCTCGAAATAGGCCCGGTTCGATCCGGTATCCAGCATGATCGCGGTCGCCTGGGCGCCGGTAACGCCGGTCGGATCGTCCGGCGCTTCGGCGGGCATGTTCGCGACATAATCGAAATCGTTGCTAATGCTGAGGTTAAAAGCTTGGAAGCCCGGCGCCTGGACGATGATGGTGGAAGTCGCCTTCTCTCCCGGCTTGCGGTCGCGCCGCGAGGCATTGGTGATGAGAATGCTGTCGTCGCGCCCTTCGCCGAACAACAGGATGTTCGGTCGCGTGACGATGTTGCGCTCGCGGAAAAGACCGCGCGTGACCAGGATGCGATAAGGTTTGTCGCCCGCTGGCGCGGCCGCCAACGCGGCGGCGAGCGTGCTGAAACCGGGCACGCGCCCCCGCCTCTTGCCGTCGGCCGAGAGGATCGCGTCATAGACCACCGCGGCTCCGGCCACCGAGGGCAAGGCCATTGCGACGCCCGCGCCCATTGCCATACGCAACAGCCAGCGCCGATCGCCGGTGGTCAGCGCGAGCAGGTCGTCGCGTACGCTCATGCCAGCGCCCGATATGTAAGATTGCGGAAACGCGCTTCGCCATCACCGACGGCATACAGGCCGGGGCGCAGCATGAAGAAGCCGCCGCGCACATTATGGTTGTAGCCCGAAACTTCCATCTGCCGATCCATCTTGGTCCAGTTCTGCCCATCGACCGAAGTGAAGAAGGTCAGGATGTGGCGATGGTTGCGCATCCTGATCCATTGCCGCGTGCCATTGGGATTGATCGGCCGGCGCCGGCCCTCGCCATATTGATGCGTGATGAAGCTGCTCTTGTCGAAGCCGAGGCCGCAATACAGCACGCGGTCGTAGAACAGCACCACGCCGGCATCGACGCCCGGATCGACATCGACCTCAACATCGGCCTCATAAGCCTGATCGCCTACCAGGAAGGTCAGCGGCGTGGAATCGCGCGGTGCGGTGCCCGACCCGCGCAGGACGAGCGCGCCATTTTCGCGGCGGACACGCCCGGCATCCTCCTTCTTGGGATTGGCAAAGCTCCACTGGACGCCGCTGCGATCGTCCGAGAAATCGTCGGATAAGGCCAGGCCGTGCGGGCCGGGCCGTCCGCCGGCGGGGATCCGCAGCGGCTTGGACAGATCGCCGCCCGTGCAACGGAACCAGCCGTCGGCGGTCCACTCGACCTTGTCGAGCAGCATCTGCCGCCCGAGCGTCCAATAGCCATTCTCATAGCCGTGATAGACGGCATACCAGTCGCCCGGCGTCGGCCCTTCGACCAGCGTCGCATGGCCGCGCGACCACCATTTCTCCGACGCGCAGGCGGTGTGAACGATGGGATTGTTGGGGGCATGCTCCCACGGCCCGTCGATCGTCTTCGATCGCGCCGCGATCACCATGTGCCCGGTCGGCGGGCCGGCGGTGCCGCCGACCGCCATCACCAGATAATAATAGTCGCCGCGGCGGGTGATCTTCGGCCCCTCGGAGGCGAAGCCCTCGACGTCCCACGTCACGGGATAGCGCCACGGCTCGTAGACCGTCTCGACGGGTCCCGCCGTCTTCAGCCCATCGGCCGTGAGGCGAACTCTCCGCCCATGGTTGAGGAACAGATAGCGCGTGCCGTCCTGGCCGACGGCATGGCCCGGATCGATCGCGTCGTTGAGATGCAGGTCGATCGGCTCGCTCCACGGGCCGGCCATGCTGTCCGCGTGGATGACATAGACCGACTTGCGGTCCGCCGAATATTGCGCCGGGATGTAAATGAAATAGCGGTCGCCATGCTTGGCGATGTCGCACGCCCAGACCGAGCCGATATAGGTCTTGAGTGCCGGGCCCAGCGGCCGCCAGTTCACCAGATCGCGCGAATGCCAGACGACGACGCCTGGATAGGCGTCGAACGATGAGAAGGTCATGTAATAATCGGAGCCGTCCTTCAGGATCGTCGGGTCGGGATGGTCACCGGCAAAGACCGGATTGAGAAAGCTGCCATTGCCAAGATCGGCCTTGCGCTGACCCTCCAGGCCGCGCCGCCATTCCATACCGGTCCAGGCATTCTGCACCGGGGAAGAGCTGCAATGACCGGCGCTGGAAGGAGACGGCGCCGGAGCGCCGCTCGTCTTGGCCGACGCTGCCGCGAGTGCGGGCGCCGATAGGCCTGCCGTTCCCGCCAGGATCGTCCCCAGCGTGCCCCGCCTCGTCAGTTCAAGCATACGACCCTCCCCTACGCCTCAGAAGGTGAAGCGCAGACCCAGACTATATTGGCGGCCGACGTGGCGATAATCTTCGCTCAAGCCTTGGCCAATATCATTGGCGTCATATTCGTCGGTGAGGTTGATCGCCTCGAGGCTGACGGTGAACACCTTGCTGATCTTGTAGGACAACGATGCGTCGACATAGAGGGTCGGCTCGGTGCTCGACGTCGCGTAGCCGAACGGACCCGGCACGCCGCGCAGATAGCTACTACGATAGGCGGCCGACGCGCGGGCCGAGAGCTTGCGATCCTCATAATAGATCGTCGCATTGTACGCCTTGCGCGACAGGCCGACGAGATCGAGCTTGGTCGACGCACCCGTGGTGGAATTGAGAATGTAGGAGATCTTCGAGTCCACATAGGTGAAGTTGAGCAGCAGCCCGAGGTTCGCCAGCGGGCCGGGCAGGAATTTCAGCGGCTGCTGATAGTTGATCTCGAAGCCTTTGAGCGGGCCGCCGGGTGTGTTGACCGGCGCCTGGAAGGTGAAGTTGTCGGTCGGGCTGATGCCCGTTCCGGCGAGAATGCTGTCGGGCAGGCCCGATGTGTTGAACGGCCGGATTTCCGTCAGCGTCTGAATGTAGGTGTCGATCTTCTTGTAAAAGACGGCGGCTGAAATCAGCGACTGCGGCGCGAAATACCATTCCGCAGCGAAGTCGAGCGTCTTGGCGCGGATCGGGTCGAGGTTTGGGTTGCCCGACTGGACTGAGCGGCCACCGCCGACGCTGACCGAACCGCCAGGCGTCAGGCTGCCGAGCGGCGGGCGGCTGATTACCTTGGCCGCGCCGAAGCGCAGCACCAGATCGGAGCCCAGGTCGGCCGCCACGTTCAGGGCCGGCAATATGCCATGGTAGGACTGACCCACCGTCAACTGATTGTAGCCGCTGCCGACATTGGCATAGCCGGTCGAGGCCTGCTTGGTGTGAACATAGCGCACGCCGAGGTCGCCATGGATCTTCACGCCGCCGAGATCGCCCTTGAAATCGGCCTGGGCGTAAGCGGCCCGGTCTTGCTCGACCACCGAACGGATGTCGCCGCGCGCGGCGACATTGTCGGCGCCCAGCAGCTGGAAATAGCCGGTGTTGCTCTTGATGCCGTAGACATCGATGAACTTGTGCGCGTCGGGGACGAGCCACGTCCCCGGATTGCCTGGCGCGAGATAGGTATATTTGATTGCGTCTAGCGTCGATGTCAGGTCCGCGACGGTCTTGCCATTCGGAATGGCCGGGATGTTGAGCTCGGTTGCCAGGCGCTGCGAGTCGATGTCGAAGCTGAACCTCTTGGCTTGGGCGCCAGCGCGCAGCGTCAGCCAATCGGTCGCTTCGTAGGCGAGGTCGAGCTGCCCGGTGCGGAATTTGTTCGTGACCTGCTGCGGGCGATAGCGAATTTCAGGTCCTTGGTTACCGACGCCGGATAGTGGCGAGCCGGGATAGACACCGGTCGGGTTGACGTTCGGTCCGACATACCAATTGGCCGGGTTGGTAACGTCGAAATTATAGTTAATCGCCGGATATTTCAGGCTGTCGCGATAATCGTAGGAATAGCCCGGCTGATTGTAGCGATCGAGTTGCACGGTGAAATTGACGATATCGAGCGCGGATTTCGATATGCCGGCATAAGCGGTCGCCTTGAAGCGATCGCTGAACTCCTGCTCCCATTCGACATTGAACTGGCTGAATTTGGTCGTGTAATCGCTATTCAGATCCTCGGCGCGGATGTCGGCGCCGTCGAACTTGCCGTAGATGAGCAGATTGTCGCGGATCTCGCCGTCCAGCAGCGTGTAGCCGGGCTTGCCGCCACGCGACGCCGGGAAGGCGAAGCCGATCGATTCCAGATAATATTCGTCGCGCACCGTATGCAGCCGCGCGAACGCGCCGTCGAAGCTGATGGTCGTGCGATCGGTCGGCTTGAACTGAACCGAACCGGTGAGGCCGAGCCGCTCCTCGTCGATCATGTAGACCAGGTAACGCGGGAAGCGGGCGTTGTGGATCGTGGGGGTATTGAGCAGCGACAGCGGGATATCGGGATCGAGCGAGGCGCCGAAGCCGCCATTGTTATTGCCATTGTCCCACTGGCCCGAGTTTGTGCCTTCCATGCGCGTGCTGCGCTTCGAATATACGCCGGAGAGCAGGATGCCGATCTTGTCGTCCGCGAACGTGTCGCTGAACAGCAACGCGACACGAGGATCGGCCTTCTTGCGCTGCTCGCTATAACCAAGCTGGGCGGAGCCGGCGAGCTTCATGCCGTGATAGTCGAACGGCCGGCCGGTGCGCAGATCGACGGTCGCGCCGAGCGAGCCTTCGTCGGTGCTGGCCGACGCGGTCTTGCGCACCTGGATACCGCTAAACAGCTCGGACGCGAAGATGTTGAAGTCGAAGCCGCGGCTCGCATTGGTGCCGCCGGTGCTCGAAATGCCGCCGGTCGTCGCCAGCGCCTCCATCCCGTTGAGGCGGACGCGCGTGAAATCGGCGCCGAGGCCGCGCACCGAGATCTGGCGGCCCTCGCCGCTGTCGCGCGAGATTGAAACCCCCGGGATGCGTTGCACAGACTCGGCGAGGTTATTGTCGGGAAATTTGGCGATATCCTCAGCGACGATCGAGTCGATCGCGCCGGCGCTTTCCCGCTTCAAATTGAGGGCGCGGGCGAGGCTGCTGCGAAAACCGGTTACAACAACCTCGCCGACGGATCCGTCTTCGGCTGGTGTCGCCACCGGCGCGTCGGGTGCGCTCGCAGGGGCCGTAACCGTTTGCGCTTGCGCGGAAACGGCATATGCCAGCGATGCGGAGGCGAGCGTCAGCAGCGAAGCGCCCTGACGGATTCTGCGCGCGCGAATGGAAATCATTTTTCCCTCCTGTTGCGATCGCGGTGGTCCGCGATTCGTCGTGTCCCCGAGGAATCGGCCGGCAGAAGCGGGCAGATCGCCTTCTGCCTTGTGTGTCGCAAACCATCCGAAATGATCCCAATGCCGTTATCGGCAAAGGCGATGCGCATTCGGCATGCACGCTGATGTGCGTCGGGCATCGAACCATGCCGAATATGGCATGGCGACGGCGCGCCCTGCGGCGCTAGTCTCGATCGCCGGGAGAGATGATGATGCGCCGCAATCTGTGGAAGTTCGGGTTGGCTTCGCTGGCACTGGCGGCCCAAGGCGGCAACGCCACACCGCGCGATGGGGCAAGCGCGACGATTGCGACCCAGGGCGTGCTCTATACCGGCGGCCGGGCTGAGGGCGATCATACGATCGGGCAGACCTATGTCTTCTTCCAGACGCCGGCCGCGACGCGACGCACGGGCCCCCGCTGGCCGATTGTCTTCATCCATGGCAGCCGCCAGACGGGCGCCGGCTTTCTGGGGACGCCCGACGGCCGCCCCGGCTGGGCCACCTTCTTCCTTGCGCACGGCTGGCCCGTCTACGTGATCGACCAGCCCGGGCGCGGCAAAGCCGGCTATTTCCCGCAGGCCTATGGTCCGCAGGAGCCTTGGTCGAGCCGCGAGCATGTCATCCGTCAATTCTCGGCATCCGAGGCGTTAACACCCCTCCCTTGGCCGGCCGCCGGCAAGCACAGCCAGTGGCCGGGCGGGCCGGGCAGCGGCGTGCCCGGCCAACCCGCGTTCGAGCAGTTCATGGCGTCGCAGGTCGCCAACATGCCCGACATCGATATGCAATATGCGCTGACCCTGCGCGGCATTACCGAGCTTCTCCACCGTATAGGACCGGCCATCATCGTGACCCACTCGCAGTCCGGCCCGCTCAGCTGGATGATCGCCCAGGCCAATCCCGGGCTGGTGAAGGCGGTGATCGCGGTCGAGCCGACGGGCGACACCGGCTCCAGCGGTTCGCTCGGCGTGGCGTGCGGCCTGACCATCCAATGTCTGCGCTTCACCCCGGCAGTGGCCGGCCCGGCTGATCTGGGCCTCGTTCGCACAGCTATGAACAAGCCGGGCCGGGTCGATTGCTGGCTGCAAAAGGATGGCGCCCATCGCCTGCCCTGGCTGAACGGTATCCCGATCCTGATCGCTAGCGGTGAGGCGTCTTACCATGCCTCGTCGGATCATTGCACCGCGGCCTTCCTGACCCAGGCCGGGGTCGCCAATGATTATGTCTACCTTCCCGATGTCGGTATAACCGGCAACGGCCACATGCAGATGGTCGAGGCCAACAATCTGGAGATCGCCGCCTTCTACGAAAACTGGCTTCTGAAAAAGCTTCGCTAGAGTTCAGCGCGCGTCGTCGAGCGCCCGGATCAGCTCGGCCATCTTTACAATATAGGTTCCGGTGGAAATGCCGATAACCGGCTTAGGATCGGGATAAGGCGATGTATCGGTCGCGTCCCCGACGCGGGTGCTGCGATAGTCGCCCGGCACGACCTCCGGAGAGCCGTCGCCCGAATAAGGATGGCTCGTCGCGGTGAGTTCGGTCGGCCACCAGCCTTGCGAGTTCAGTCCCTTGACCAGCGCGTCCGCGGACGAGCGGCGGCGATCGAGATTGAGATCTGATGCCTTTTCGGAGCCGTTCACGAAATAACGCGGCAATGGCAGCGGCGCGCTCGAGAGCAGGGGCGATTCCTGCGCCAGCTCGGCCTGCGGCAGCACCTTCAAGCGGGCATATTCCGCGCGCAACGCCGGCACATCGATCGTGCGGAACGAGCTGTAATGACCGAGCGTCGCGGCCGGATCGTGATCGGCATAATATTCGCCGTTCACGACGTTGGACCCGCGCCGGTGGAGATAGAGCGGCTTGCCGGTGCCGATCTCGATGAACGTCGGATAGATATTGGGGCCCTTGGCGACCTCCACAGGCGTGCGCGTGCTCTCGAGCCAGTCGAGCGCCTCCGGCACGCGCGCGAGATAGCGCGGATCGCCGGTCAGCCGATAGAAACGGAACAATTGCTCCACCGCCTGCGCGGTGGCGTGGGTCGCGAGCGCCCGCGGCTCGTAGCTGCGCGCGGCGGCGGGCCTCATGTCGTCGGGCGTATATTGCAGCGCCCAGCCGGGCTGCGGCGCGGCTTGCTGGGCCTGCAGATAAACGTTCATCCCCCGCCGGACGGCATCGAGCAAGCGCTCGTCGCCGAGCGCGCGGTAGCAGAGCAAGAGGAACTCGACATTCTTGGCCGTCACGTCGTCGTTGAACGTGATGTAGCTCGTATAATCGGCGAGCCCGTGATGGACGAATTCGTGTTTGAGCGGCCAGCGCTGCGGCCAGCCGCCATTGGCATATTGGCTGGCGAGCACGAAACGGATCGCTTTGTCGACCGCCGGCCGATATTTCGGATCCCGCTTCTCGACATAAAGCCGCAGCAGGAATTGCATCGCCTCGGACGTGCCGTCATCGTCGAACGTGGCATTCCCCCAATAATGTTGGAATTCCTCCATCCGCCACGCGTTGCTGCCGATCGTGTCGTACCAGTGCCGCGTCGCGGCCGGCCCGGCGAAATCGATGAAATAATTCCATCCGCCGTCGGGCCGTTCGCCCCAGATGAGCGCCGCCGCAGCCTTTTCGGCAGCGGCATAATAATATTCGTCGCCGCTCGCATGATAGGCATCGAGGAACAGATTGCCCATCGTTGCGGTGCCTGGCGGTTGCACCCAGATCATCGATGGCGTGGCTTCCAGCTCGCCCCAGCGGCGCGACTTGTCGGGCAGGTAGGACCAGACATAGCCCCCATTGGTCGAGACGGTCTCGACCATGAAAGTGGTGGCGCGCTTCATCGCGCCCAGGATTTGCGTCCGGCTCGCGGCATGAACGGGCGCGGACGCAATCAACGCGATCGCCGCGATGGCAATCGGGACGCCACGCGCCATGCGGCGCAGGAAAGGCAGTTCGGCCATCAACATCCTCGGTCCTGTTTCATGCAGGAATAAACCGCCGCGATCGTCGCGCACCAATGCCGATGCTGAAGCGGGTAATGCCGAAGCGACATTGATCGGTTCAACCGGCGGCGTCCTCCCTGCGCTGTGCGATGCCCGACCAGAAGGCTTCCGCAGCCGCACTCTGCCGCGCCCGCGAGCGGAACAGGCGGATCTCGAGCGGCACGTCCCAGCTTTCATCGCCGGCGCGCACCAGCCGCCCGGCTGCAATCTCCGGTTCGACCAGCGACCGCGGAACCCAGGCGACGCCGCGTCCGTCGAGTGCCATCGTCATCAATGCGGTCGCAAGCTGCGCCGACAGCACGGTCTGCAGCCGCACCCCACGCGCCGCGAAATTCTGTGCGGCAAGAATGCGCCCGAGACCGGATTCACCGCTATATCCCAGGAACGGGGTGTCTTTCGCACCATCGAGCCGCCACAGCGGCGCGCCATCGCTATCCGGGGCGGTGACTGGCGACAATATGTCCTCGCCAACCTGCGCCGAGCGGAACTGGGCCAGCTCGAAATGCTCCGGCGCCGCGTTGTGGTGGTGGCAGATCAGGAATTGCGCCTGCCCGCGCAGCATCAATTCCTCGCAGGCCTGCATGGTATCCGAGACCAAGCGGATCGTGCCGAGCGGCGCCGTGTCGCGTTCCAACTCGCGCATCCATCGCGAAAAGAAAGTAAACGACAAAGCATGGGTCGCGGCAAAGTAGAGCGAGGCCGCTTCTTTGCCGCTCGCCTCGCGCGCCTCGGTGCGAAGCTGGTGGATGCGTCTTACGGTTTCCTCCACACCCGCCCGCAAGGCCGTTCCGGCGGCGGTCAGGGTCACGCCGTGCGAATGGCGCGCGAACAAGGGCACGCCGACCCAATCCTCCAACACGCGGATGCGCCGGCTGAAGGCCGGTTGGGTAACGTTGCGCTGTTCCGCCGCACGCGAGAAGTTCTCGGTCTGGACCAGCGCGAGGAAATCCTCAAACCATAACAATTCCATAAGCGATGCCCGTTGTGCATAGCGATTTCCGGCATCTGCATTGGATGCCTCGCCTGCCCCTTATTAAATG